>CAZNNH010000038.1:13032-35780 GCA_964574335.1 uncultured Acidobacteriota bacterium
CACGCCTTCTTCAAGGCCCTGCTCTTCCTGGGCTCGGGCTCGGTGATCCACGCCATGTCCGGCGAGCAGGACATGCGCAAGATGGGCGGCCTGCGGGGGAAGGTGCCGTGGACCTTCTGGACCTTCGTGATCGCCACCCTGGCAATTGCCGGGATCCCGCCCCTGGCCGGCTACTACTCGAAGGACGCGATCCTGGCCGGCGCCCTGGAGGACGGCAAGACCGCCCTGTTCGCGGTCGGGCTGTTCACGGCGCTCTTGACGTCGTTCTACATGGGGCGCCTGCTGATCCTGACCTTCTTCGGCTCGTTCCGGGGCGGCGAGGAGGCCGAGCAGCACGTTCACGAGTCGCCGTGGACGATGCTGGGCCCTCTGGTCATCCTGGCGGCGGGCTCGGCGGCCGTCGGCTACCTGGGCGAGAGGGTCTGGAGCCTGACGGCCTACCTCGAGCCCGCCTTCCGCCTGGAGGCCCACGAGGCCCACCACGCGATCTGGCTGCCCTACCTGGCCACCGTGACCGCAGCCCTCGGGCTGATCGCGGCCTGGTACGCCTACGTCACGTTCAAGGAGCTCCCCTCCCACGTGGGGGCGACGCTGCGGCCGGTGCAGCGGGCGCTCGAGGCCAAGTGGGGCTTCGACCTCCTCTTCAACTGGATCGCCCGCCGGGTGGTGGTGGACGGCAGCCGCGAGGTGCTCTGGAAGGCCCTCGACGCCAACGTCATCGACGGGGCGGTGAACGGGGCAGGGTCGGTGGTCAACGCCGCGTCGCGCCAGGTGCGGCTGGTGCAGACCGGTCTGGTCCGGGGCTATGCCCTGGTGATCCTGGGCGGGGCGGTGGCCCTGCTCGCCTATCTGCTGTGGTTGTGATGGACCTCTCTGGGCTGATCCGCGACGCGATCTTCTGGCTGGTCGGCCTGGTCGACCGCCTGGTCGGCCTGGTCGACCGGGTTGTCGTGCTGCCTCTGCTCGAGATCCTGGGGCCGTTCCTGCTGAGCCTCTTGATCTTCCTGCCGGTGGCCGGGGCCATCGTGCTGATGCTGGTGCCGAGAAAGGCGCGGCAGCTCCACAAGTCGCTGGGGCTCGGGATCACCGGCCTCGGGTTCCTGCTCTCCCTGTTGCTGGTGCGGGGCTTCGCCCCCATCGCCGGCATGCAGTTCGAGCAGGTGGTCCCCTGGATCCCGGCCTACGGGATCTCCTACCACCTCGGCATCGATGGCCTGAGCCTGTGGCTGATCCTGCTCGCCACCTTCCTGACCCCGGTGGCGCTGCTCGGCTCCTGGAGCTCCATCGAGGAGCGGGTCCGCGAGTTCAACATTTTCATGTTGCTGCTCGAGGCCGGGATGCTGGGAGTGTTCTGCTCCCTCGACCTGTTCTTGTTCTACATCTTCTGGGAGGCGATGCTGATCCCGATGTACTTCCTGATCGGGATCTGGGGCCACGGGCGGCGCATCTACGCGGCGGTCAAGTTCTTCCTCTACACGATGGCCGGCAGCGTGCTGATGCTGGTGGCCTTCCTGGTCCTCTACCAGCAGACGGGAGCGCACGGCTTCGGCCTCCAGGACCTGCAGGGGGCGAGGCTCGAACCGCAGATGCAGGTCTTCTTGTTCCTGGCCTTCGCGGTGGCCTTCGCCATCAAGGTGCCGATGTTCCCGTTCCACACCTGGCTCCCCGACGCCCACGTCGAGGCCCCCACCGCCGGCTCGGTGATCCTGGCCGGGGTCCTGCTGAAGATGGGGGGCTACGGCTTCCTGCGCCTGGCCATCCCGCTGTTCCCGCAGGCGGCGATGCGGTTCGCCCCCTGGATCGGCGTGCTGGCCCTGATCGGCATCCTGTACGGGGCCCTGGTCTCGCTGGTGCAGCCGGACATGAAGAAGCTGGTGGCCTACTCGTCGGTGGCCCACCTCGGCTTCGTGATGCTCGGCATCGCCGCCTTCACCACCACCGCGGTGGTGGGGGCCGTCTACCAGATGCTCAACCACGGCATCTCCACCGGGGCGCTCTTCCTGATGGTGGGGATGCTCTACGAGCGTCGCCACACCCGTGAGATCGCCGAGTTCGGCGGGATCAAGACCGTGATGCCCTGGTTCGCCGCCCTGTTCCTGATGGTCTGTCTCTCCTCGATCGCGGTGCCGGGCTTCAACGGCTTCGTGGGCGAGTTCCTGATCCTGATCGGCTCCTTTTCCCGCTTCCCCACCCTGACCGCGCTGGCGACCCTGGGCGTGGTGCTGGCCGCCGCCTACATCCTCTGGATGGTGCAGCGGGTGCTCTACGGCGAGGTGACCCGGGAGGAGAACCGCTCGTTGCGCGACCTCACCCCGCGCGAGCTGACGGTGGTGGTGCCGCTGGTGGCCCTGGCGCTGTTCATGGGCGTGGCCAGCCCCCTGTTCACGCGCAAGATCGAGCCGTCGGTGCGGGCTCTGGTGCAGCAGGTCCACAGGCAGACGCAGCCGATCGGCTACGCCGGGGGCGAGCCCGGCGACGAGGTGTTGCCTTGAGCGGCCTCGACCTCCGGCCGCTGCTGCCCGCCGTGGTGGTGGCCCTGTCCGGCCTGGCCGTGCTGCTGGTGCAGGCGTTCTCCAGGCGCGAGACGAAGGCGCCGGCGGTGGTCTCGCTGGTGGGGCTCCTGGTCGCGCTCGGCGCGGTCGGGTACCTGGCCGGCGGCCGGACCGGAGTCATGGGCGGCGTGGTGGAGGCGGGGGCGTTCTCGCTCTTCCTGCAAGCCTTGATCCTGAGCGTCGGCCTGCTGGTAGTGCTGGCTTCGCCCCCCTACCTTCGGGCGATGGGCGCCGGCCGCGGCGAGTACTACGCGCTTGTGCTGTTCGCGATCGTCGGCATGCTCGGCCTGGTCTCGTGTCTCGAGCTGATCTCGCTGTTCGTGGCCCTCGAGATGATGTCGATCTCGCTGTACGCGCTGGCCGGCTACCGCCGTGACAGCTTCGAGGGCCAGGAATCGGCGGTCAAGTACTTCCTGACCGGCGCCTTCTCCTCGGCCTTCCTGCTCTACGGGATGGCGCTCTTGTACGGCGTCAGCGGCTCGACCCTGTTGACGCGTGTGGCCCGGGAGATCTCGCTGGCCTCGGGAGGCGAGATCGCCCTGGCGGTGGCAGGGGCGGGCCTGCTGCTGGTCGGGATCGGCTTCAAGGTGGGCAGCGTGCCCTTCCACATGTGGGTGCCCGACGTCTACGAGGGTGCCCCCACCACGGTGACCGCCTTCATGTCGGCGGGGGTCAAGGTGGCGGCCTTCGGGTTGTTCCTGCGTGTCTTCGATCAGGGCCTGCCGGGCCTGGCCCCGGAGTGGCAGCCGGCGGTGGCGGCGCTGGCGGTGGTGACGATGGTGGTGGGCAACCTCGGCGCCCTGGCCCAGTCCAACCTGAAGCGGATGCTGGCCTACTCGTCGGTGGCCCACGCCGGCTACCTGATGACGGCGCTGGTGGCGGCGCCGCGGGTGGCAGTGGAGGCGGTGCTGTTCTACCTGGTGGCCTACGCCGCGGTGAACCTGGGCGGGTTCTTCGTGCTGGCGGCGCTGGCGCGGGATCGGACCGAGCCGCTGGCGCTCTCCGACATGAACGGCCTGGCGACCCGGCGCCCGGCACTGGCTGCCGCCTTCACCGTGTTCCTGATCTCGCTGACCGGTGTTCCGGTGTCGGCCGGCTTCGTGGGCAAGTTCTACCTCTTTCGCGCCGCAGTCGCCGCCGACTACGTCAGCCTGGCGCTTCTGGGCGTGCTGATGAGCGTGGTCTCGGCCTACTACTACCTGCGGGTGGTGGTGGCCATGTACATGCGCACGCCGGCGGGTCCGGACGACTGGGCCCGGGTGCCGATCGGCACCGGCGTGGCCCTGGCGGTCTCGGTCGCCGTGGTCCTGCTGCTCGGCGTCTACCCGGCGCCGCTCCTCGCCCTCGCCCGCTTGGCCGCCGCGGCGCTGTAGCCGGCCGCGTGCCGGTGCCGTGTCCGGTATCGCAAGGTCCGACCACGGCTGCCCGCGCCACGCAGCCGGCGTAGCATGACCCAATGCTCTCCGAGTACCTCGACGGGGCAATGCGCCAGGCGAAGTACGAGCTGCTGAGCGAGGATGGCTCCTTCTACGGCGAGATTCCGGGCTTCGATGGGGTCTACGCATCTCACGAGAACCTCGAGGGCTGCCGCGACGAGCTCAGGCAGGTGCTCGAGGAATGGATCCTCTTCCGCGTGTCGCGACAGCTTCCCCTCCCCGTCGTCGACGGCAGAGAGCTCGCCATCCGGGCGATAGCCTAGCGACGTGCCGGCCTTTGGTCCCATCAGCCGTGCCGAGCTGTTGCGGGCATTCCGGCCCCAACCCACACCAGGCCGACATCGGGCGGGAGCTTCTCTCCCGTATCCTGCGGCAGGCCGGAATCGGTCGCGAGGAGTGGGAGCGGCTCTAGCCCGGCGTCGCAGAGAACGCTCGACAGGCGGCTGACCGATGCGCAGGAGTCCGAGGAGGCCGGGCAGATCGAGGACGCAATCCGGATCCTGCGTGAGGTCTGCGACGAGCTCCCCCTCCGACAACGGCCTGGCGGTCTTGGAGCACCTCCCGAACCTTCGCGCCCTCCATCTCGCCGAGACGCAGGTCACAGAGGCGGCCCTGGCCGGGCTGACTCAGCCGGGACGGCTGACGACGCTCGACCTGGAGAACACGCCCGTCGAGCCCCGCCACCTGCGGAACCTCACCGGCCTTCGGAAGCTGTGGCTCGCTATCTCGCGTGGCGCTCTCGAACCGCTCAGGCGATCTCGGGGGTGCCTGCCCCCGTCTCGGCCGCTGCCTTCACCACAGCACCCAGCACCGCCTCCTGCTCCTCCGGCACCGTGCGCAAGTCGAGAAGCAGCAACTGATCCGCGACGCGAGCCACCACCGGAGGGTCGCCCTTCCGCAGCAGCGCCGAAAGCCGGGCCGCGCTCAGCGTCTGGTGGGCGATCGTGACCAGGGTGGTGGGGAGGGTGACTCCAGGTGCCGAGCCGCCGCCGATGACGGACGTGCCCTTCAAGAGGCCCAGGCGAAGGCCCGGGCAGTCGGGTCCCAAACGGGCCACGAAGGCCGACGCCCGGCGGTGCAGGGTCTCGGCGTCGAGCGCCAGCATCTGCCTCACCGGCACGGTGCGCTCGGCCCGCTCCGCTTCGTAGTCGGCCAGCACCGCGTCGAGAGCGGTGAGCGTCATCTTGTCGACGCGGAGGGCCCGGTAGAGAGGGTTCTTCCGCATCGCTCGCACCGGATCGCTCTGGCCGGCGATCAGGCCCGACTGGGGCCCACCCAGCAGCTTGTCGCCGCTCCAGGTGACCGCGGCCACGCCGGCCTCGAGCGCCTGGGCGACGGTGGGCTCGCCGGCCAGCGGGCCCCGAAGCGGCCGCAGCAGGCCCGAGCCCAGGTCCTCCACCAGCGGCACGTCCCGCTCGTGGCAGAGAGACGAGAGCTCGGCCAGGCTCGCGCTCTCCGTGAAGCCGTCGATCCGGAAGTTGCTGCGGTGGACCTTCAGCACCATCGCCGTCTCGGGCGAGAGGGCCGACCGGTAGTCGGAGAGGCGGGTGCGGTTGGTGGTGCCGACCTCGACCAGTCGGGCCCCGCCCTTGCGCAGCACGTCGGGGATGCGGAAAGACCCACCGATCTCCACCAGCTCACCGCGGCTGACGATCACCTCGCGACCTTCGGCGAGGGTGTTGACGGCCAGCAGCACCGCCGCCGCGTTGTTGTTGACCACCGCTGTGGCCTCGGCCCCGACCAGGCGGCGCAGTCGGGTCTCGGCGTGCACCTCCCGGTTGCCACGCTCGCCGTCCTCGAGGTCGAGCTCCAGGTTGGCGTAGGAGGAGGCCACCTGGGCCACCCGCTCGGCGACCTCGCGCGCCAGCGGGGCGCGGCCGAGGTTGGTGTGGATCACCACGCCGGTGGCGTTGATCAGGGGGAAGAGGGACGGCGCGGCGGTCTTGTCCAGGCGCTCGGCCAGACGCTCCGCCGGCTCGGCGAGCCGCTGGCGCACGCCGTCCTCGTCGGCCGCCGCGGCCCGCTCGCGGGCCTCTTCCAGCAGCCGCCGCACCTCCTCGAGCACCCGGGCTCGGCCGTGGCGCTCGAGGAGCGGAGCCAGCCGGGGGTCGCCCAGGAGCTGGTCAACCGACGGGATCTGACGCCGGAGGTCCGACCCACGGCCTTTGCGCAAGACCACGTCGCGACTATACACTCCGCTTGAGTCCGGCCGAAGCGGTCTCGTTGACCTTCCCTGGGGGGGTGCCCTATCCTGCGAATCGTCGCCTTCTTGCTGCTGGAGGACTGACCGGTCTCGTGTCCCGCGAATCCGCCAAGACCTATGCCGACCGGCTGCCCCGCCTGGTTCCCAAGGAGGAGGCCGACATCTCCCATCTCTCCGACGAGCTGGCCGACATCCTCTATCCCGGCCGTCGCGAGCGCCCCTTCCGCATGGGTCTGGTCTTTGCGCCGTTCGAGGGGGCGGGGTACGAACGGGCGCTGACGTTGGCCCGGGCCGCCGACGTGTACCGCGAGAAGGGAGACGGTCCCGAACGGCGGCACCACGCCTCGTTCGGCACCCAGAAGGCGGCCGAGATGCACGAGCTCTACCAGCTCGTCGCCGGCCGGGCGGAGACCGAGGTGCTGGTGGACGGCAAGCAGGTCCCGTACGCCTGTGAGCTCTGGCTGCCGTTGTTCCTGGTCTTCGCGGACAAGCGGGAGTAGCCATGCTGGACGAAGACCTGGGCCAGATCGAGGAGTGGCTCAAGCGCCTGCAGATCGAGTGGGACAAGTTCTTCGCCGGTGTCGAGAAGAAGCCGCCCCAGGAGCTGCGGAGCCGGCTGGAGGCGCTGATCCGGCGCCACGCCCATCAGGAGGTCCGCAACTCCACGCTCCGCTTCCGCTACCAGACCCTGACCGCCCGCTACAACACCTTCAACGAGATGTGGAACAAGCGGCTGCGGGCCCTCGAGGAGGGCCGGCCCTGGACCGGCGCGCGGGTTCCGGTGGCGGTCCCCGCTGCCGCCGAGGCCCCGCGGGCGACGGCCCCCAGGCCGGCGAGGCCCGAGACCCCCTGTCGGGTGGCCGGCGCGACCACGGACGGCGTGGCCATCCGCGCCCTCTACGACCAGTTCATGCAGGCGCGGAAGGCCGGCGGCGAGAGCGCCGCCGTGAAGTTCGAGGCCTTCGAGAGCCTGATCTCCAAGCAGGCCTCCCGGATCCTCAACGAGCAGGGGGCCCGC
Organism: uncultured Acidobacteriota bacterium; assembly: GCA_964574335.1. Taxonomy (GTDB): domain Bacteria; phylum Acidobacteriota; class Vicinamibacteria; order Fen-336; family Fen-336; genus CAZNNH01. Next base: position 20,242 of record CAZNNH010000038.1, read on the forward strand.
GCGGTGGACTTCCGTCTCGAGTCCAAGGACGGCAAGGTCAGCCTCAAGGCCAAGCCGGTGAAGTGAGGCGATACCCGCCGATGGCCCTGCCCGTCCACCTCTCCCGCCGGCTGTGGCTGGCGACGGCTCTGTGCCTGGTGGTCTCGGGCCCCGCTGCCGCCTGGGACGGGCCGCTGATGGAGAGCCTGTCGCGCGACGCACGCCGGCTGGTGCCGCGCACGCTGGCCCGCCTGCTCGGCGAGCGCGAGGAGCTCATCTTCGAGGCGGTGCGGCGTTTCCCGGTGCCGCTGGCCCAGGCACTGGCGGGCGACCTCTCCGGCGGCCGGCTCAGCCCGGCAACCCAGGCCCTGCTCGACGAAAGGGTGGAGCGGCCGGTGACGCTGATCCGCGACCGACGAGTGAGCGAGGCGCTGGTCGAGCTGGGGGCGCTCTTGAGGATCCCCGCCGACCTGGCCGACCCGGTGCTCTCGGCCGGCAGCTCGGGGCTTCCCCCCGGCGTGGCCCGCTCGTACTACGCCTTCGTGGGGCGCAGCCTGGGGAGCATCCCGGTGGTGCTCGAGGATGAGGCCGCCCTGGAGCTCGGGCGTGCCGATCTCGGGGCGTACTGGCAGCGGGTGATCGTCCGCAGCCGAGCCCAGGCGCCGGTGATCCGCCAAGAGCTGTTCCGCAGGGGCCGCCTGGTGGACCAGCGCCGGATCGACTACCGTAACCCGCTGTTCGGCGTCGCCTCGCTCTCCTACTCGCGTGCCGTCAACGGCATCGCGGCGACCTGGATGGCGGTGTGGCGCGAGTTGCGCGGCGACCTGACTCGAATACCCCAGCCGCGCCAGATCGACCCGTTGGCAGGCCCGGGACCGGCCTCGTCCTCGGCCTCCCCGTCGGCCCTTCCGGAGGAAGCACGACCATGACCAAGAAGCGCGAGAAGCGCGCCTTGCTCTCCGTGTACCGTAAAGACGGGATCGTGGATCTGGCCAGGGGCTTGCGCGAGCGCGGCTTCGAGATCGTCTCGACCGGCGGCACCGCCGACGAGCTGCGCGGCGCGGACCTCGAGGTGACCGGCGTCTCCGAGGTGACCGGATTCCCCGAGATCCTCGGCGGCCGCGTCAAGACGCTGCACCCCGGGATCCACGCCGGGATCCTGGCGCGCCGCGACCGGCCCGAGGACCTCGCCGCGCTGAAGCAGCACCGGATCGGGGCGCTGGAGGTGGTGGTGGTGAACCTCTACCCCTTCGAGGACCAGGTGGCGAAGGGCGCCTCCTTCGAGGAGGCGATCGAGTTCATCGACATCGGCGGGCCGGCGATGATCCGGGCAGCGGCCAAGAACTTCCGCCACGTGGCGGTGGTGGTCGATCCCAACGACTACTCGCTGCTGCTCGAGCAGCTCGACCGGGCCGCCGGGATCGACGCCGCCACCCGCCTGTTCTTCGCCCAGAAGGCGTTCCGCCACAGCGGGCGCTACGAGGCCGCCATCGCCGCCTACTTCTCTCAGCTCGAGGCTGGCGAGTCGGGATACACGCCGACCGAGAGCGACGATGTGTTCCCCTATCGCCTGAGCCTCTCGTTCGAGAAGGTCCAGGACCTGCGCTACGGAGAGAACCCCCACCAGCGCGCCGCCTTCTACAGCGACCTCGGCTCCACCGTCTACTCGGTGGCGGCGGCGCGGAAGCTGCAGGGCAAGGAGCTGTCCTTCAACAACCTGATGGACCTCGATGCGGCCTGGCGCCTGGTCACCGAGATCGATGCCACCGCCTGCACCATCATCAAGCACACCAACCCGTGCGGGACCGGCCTCGGCGAGACCCCCCTGGTGGCCTACGAGCGGGCCTTCGCCGGCGACCCGGTGTCGGCATACGGGGGGATCGTCGCCTTCAACCGGCGGGTGGACGGCCGGCTGGCGGAGAAGCTGACCTCGGTGTTCCTGGAGGCGGTGATCGCGCCGGGGTTCGATCCGCAGGCCAAGGAGGCGCTGTCGGTCAAGAAGAACCTGCGGGTGCTCGACATGGACACCACCGGCATCCACAAGGTCACCGGCTTCAACTTCCGGCGCCTGATGGGGGGGCTGCTGGCGCAGGAGTGGGACCTGCACCGTCTGGAGCGCGACAAGTGCGAGGTGGTGAGCAAGCGCAAGCCCACCGAGGAGGAGTGGCAGGCGCTGCTGCTGGCCTGGAACGTGGTCAAGCACGTCAGCTCCAACGCCATCGTCTACGCCAACCCCGTGCAGACCGTGGCGGTGGGGTCCGGCCAGACCAGCCGGGTCGACGCGGCGCGCTTCGCGGCGCAGAAGGCCCAGCTCCCGCTGGAGGGGACCGCGGTGGCCTCCGATGCGTTCTTCCCGTTCCGCGACGGGATCGACGAGGTGGCCAAGGTGGGGGCCCGAGCGGTGATCCAGCCCGGCGGCTCGGTCCGTGACCCGGAGGTGGTGGCGGCCGCCGACGAGCACAAGCTGGCGCTGGTGTTCACCGGGGTACGGCACTTCCGACACTGAGCCTCCACGACGGTCGGTCGGGGGACACGATCCGGATTCGCACGGCAGGCGGAGCGAATCCGGTCATGTCCCCAAGGAGGCCAGGCTCTGCCAGGCGAAGCGGGGGAGGGTCCGGACCAGCCGCCGTTTCAGCCCCAGGTATCCCTGGTGGCCGAGCACCAGGTCGACCAGCACCTCGCGGATCGCCCCGCTCCTCTTGCTGTAGCGCAGCATCCGGTCGGTGAAGGCAGGCGAGTAGAAGCGCCGGCGAAGCCGGGCTGCCTCCAGCAGCTCGCGCCCGAACACCTCGAGGACTCGCTCCGGATAGGAGGCGGTGCTGGAGGTCTCACGCAAGGTGTCGGCCAGCAGGCAGGCCGAGTGAAGGGCATGGGCGATCCCCTCGCCGGTGATCGGGTCGGCGAGGGCGGCGGCGTCGCCGACCAGCGCCCAGCCGGGGCCGGTGATCTCGAGGATCGACGCCGGGTCGGTCGAGACTGTGGGGACCGTCTGGGCATAGCAACGTTCGCGGGCCAGCCGCGGGAACTGGGCCGCCAAGGCCACGGCCAACCGCTCCAGCAGCGCCCGCGACGGTACGGCTCCAAGCGGGGCACAGATCCCGATGCTGAGATGGTCCCGGCGTGGGAACACCCACAGGTAGCCGGCCAGTCCAGCCAGGAAGCCCACCTCCATCGGGGCATCGCCCGCGACGTAATGGCCGGTGGCCATCGACAGCCGCGCCACCGGGACCGGGGCCAGCAGAGACCGCCGCACCAGGCTGCCCGCTCCATCCGCTCCCACCACCACGTCGAAGCGCAGGTCCCGTCCGGTGGCGGTCTTCACGCGGCCGCCTCTCTCGACACCGGTGACCCGCTCGCGCACCAGAAGGACGCCAGCTCGTACCGCCCGTTCCAGCAGCCACCCGTCGAGCTCCCGCCGCGAGGCCACCGCGATCGGGCCCGGCAGCCGCACCTCGAGCGAGGTCCCGCCGTCTTGGCTGAAGCGACAGCTCGACACCCACCGGGCCGGCAGATCCTCTCGGGGAAGCAGCTCCAGCGCCTTGGCGGTGAGCCCGCCGCCGCACGGCTTCTCGCGCGGGTGCGAGGCGTCGAAAAGGAAGACGGCGGCGCCGTCCTGCGCCAGCCGGCAGGCCAGCAGGGAGCCCGCCGGCCCAGCGCCCACGACCGCGACCCTCAAGACCGCCGCCTATGCCGAGCCGAGCGCGTCGAGCAGCTCGGCAGGGCCGACCGTCGCCGTGCCCAGCTTGCCCACCACGATCCCGGCCGCCCGGTTGGCCAGCTCGGCCGCCTCCACGGCGTTGGCGCCGGCACCGACGGCGAGGGCCAACGTGGCGAGCACCGTATCTCCCGCTCCGGTCACGTCGAACACCTCCCGGGCGCTGGTGGGAATGTGCACGGGCCTGGCGTCGCGCCGGAAGAGGCTCATCCCGTGCTCGCCCCGGGTGACCAGGGCCGCGCTGCACCTCAGGATCTTGAGGATTCGCTGGCCGGCGGCTTCCAGGCTCCGCTGATCGGTGATCCCGATCCCGGTGGCCTGCTCGGCCTCGAGCTGGTTGGGCGTGATCAGCGTGGCGCCGCGGTAGAGGGGGAAGTGGCGCACCTTGGGGTCGACCAGGAGCGGGAGAGCCCGCCGGCTGGCCAGGCCGCGCAGCCAGCGCATCAGGCTGGGGGTGACCACACCCTTGTCATAGTCGGAGACGACCACCACCTGGACACCCGCCAGCCGCCTGCGGATGCGCTCCTGCAGCTCTCGCTCCAGACGCTCCGGGATGGGCTCGGTGCGCTCGAAGTCGGCCCGTACCACCTGCTGGTGGTGGGCGACGATGCGGGTCTTGACCGTGGTGGGTCGCTCCGGCTCGGCGACCACCATCTCGGCGGTCACGCCCGCCCGCGTCAGCGCGTCGCGGATCCGCTCCCCGGCCGGGTCGTCGCCGACCACTGAGGCGAGGATTGCCTCGCCCCCCAGCGCGCGCACGTTCTGGGCGACGTTGCCGGCGCCCCCCACGTGGTAGCTCTCGCGGGCCACCTCCACCACGGGTACTGGCGCCTCGGGCGAGATCCGGGCCACCCGGCCCCAGAGGAACTCGTCGAGCATCACGTCCCCGCACACCAGCACCCGGGCGTGAGCCATGCCGGCGACGAGGGCTCGTGCCCGGCCGGGCCTCATGCGGGGACGGTACCGGAGGAGTCTCCGGACGAGGCCCGCTCGCGTCTGAGGCCGTACGGGAGCGCGGAGACGAGGAGCAGGAACATGAGGATCTCAGAGTCGCCGAAATTGTACTCGAACAGGCCCGCGACCATGGCTGCGGTCAGGATCGCGATCGTTGCGGTGGCCGGCCAGGCACGGGGACCTCGATCCCGTCTCATCTCACGGACGGCGTCGCCCATCACCGCGGCCACTAGCCACAACCAGAGCGCCAGGCACGGTAGCCCGCGCTCGGCGGCGAGCTGGAGGGCGTTGTTGTGGAGGTGCGGCGCCAGCGGGTTCGGCGCCTGCGGCCACCGGTACTCCGGGTAGGTCTTGAGAATCATCCCCGGTCCCTGGCCGAAGACCGGCTTGTCGAGGATCATGTCGATGCCGGCCTGCCACATGTAGTAGCGGTCGCGGCTGCTGGCATCGCTGACGGTCAACCGATCGACCAGTGGGGCGGGCCGCAGTGCCAACAGAACCGCCAGCCCCCCGGCCAGGAGCAGCAGCCCCTTGGGCACGCGCAGCACGGCCAGCAGGCACAGGCCGGCGATGGCTCCGAGCCAGGCGTTGCGGGTCCGCGACACCAGAAGCGCCCAGGCGCAGACCGGCGCCGCCAACGCGGCCAGCGCCAGCCCCGCCGAGCGCGATGGCCAGCGGGAGCGCGAGAGGGCGAGGCACGCCGCTGCCACCGCCAGCCCCAGGACCACCAGGCGCTCGGCGTCGATGGTGGCGAACCGCACACGGTGGAAGAGCGTGAGCAGGCCCAGGGCAGCGACCACGGCGAGCGGCGCCGCGGCGTCCGAGCGCTGCAGGCGTATCGATCGGTCCCAGGAGGCGAGGCGCGAGGCCGCCAGCACCAGCGCCCCCATGCAGAGGCCCGCCGCCGTCATGTAGTGCCCGAGGAAGCCGGTCGGACGGCTGTTGAGCGAATCGAAGCCGAGGAAGAAGAACTGAAGGAGGACGAAGCCGCCCAGGGCGCAGGCCCCGAGGAGCGCAGCGTCGATCACCCGCTCACGCTGCTCCTGGCCCGCCAGGCAATCCACCGCCAGGTACAGCACCGCGAACAGCACCAGCTTCTTGGCGTCCTCGTATGCGGCAGGAGGATCGGAGGCGAACGACGCCGAGAGCAGCGACCATACCGCGAAGGCCAGGATCGGCCCGTCCACCGGCAGCCGACGGAGGCGGGTCGTCCCCAGCGCCAGGCGGACGAGGAAGACCAGGATCCCGAGGGCGAGCAGCGCCTGAGCCGCGAAGATGGAGACGAAGCTGGTGGCGGCGATGGCCGCCACCAGCCCGAGCTGGGCCCGCTCGAGGCCTGGGTAGAGGCGGCTTGGATGAGCGGCTTGGCCGCCCGGCAAGAGGTGAGACAAGGTCCCAGGCCGAGTCTACGCCAGGTCGGAAAGACGCTGGTAGCCGGCGGGCGGACCTGGAAAGGCACCGACCTGCGCTAGCGTCTCTGGTGTCGTCGCTCACGGAGGCCGGATGGCCCCGTTGCCGTCTTTCCGCAACTGCCGGACGCTCTCCCGCCGGCCAGACCGGGCGGCCCGAAGAGGTCGCCCGACCCGTCAGGAGGACAGGATGCGTCTGCAGTTCGTGAGCAGAGAAAACGGTCCCGAGCGTCTGGTGTGCGAGGCCGAGCTGGTCTTCGACGAACCCTCGCCGCTCGAGGGGATGAAGCTGGTGGGCTTCTCCCTGTGGCGGGGACCCGACGGCGAGGTCTTCGTGACCTTGCCCTCGCGGTCCTTCGGTGTCGGCAACGACAGGCGGTACTTCGACCTGCTGCGTTCGGTCGATGGTCAGGCCGCCGACGGCAAGCGCGTCAAGGGGTGGGTGCTGGAGGAGTACCAGGCCGCCGGCCGGCAGGGCTGAGCGTCCGGCCCGCCCTGGGCCGAGGGTGGGGCACCGGCTCCGCCCTCGGCCCGCCGGGCCGCTTTGACTTCGCCCTCGGCCGTATGAGAGCTTGAGCCGAGGAGCGAAACGCATGATGGGTCCGCTGGTCCTTCTCGTCCTCGTGGCGACCACCCCGGGAAGCCCCGAGGCGACGCCGCGAGCAGACGCGTACTACCACTTCAGCCGGGCCGAGCAGGCGCGGCTGGCCGACGAGCCAGAGCGCGCTCTCGAGGAGTACCGCAAGGCCCAGGCCCTGGATCCGGGATCGGGCGAGATCGGGGCGGCCATCGCCACCCTGCTACGTGACACCAACCGGATCGAGGAGGCGCTCGAGGCGGCCCGCCAGGCGGTGGCGGTGGCCCCCTCCAGCGCCGAGGCTCACCGCGTTCTGGCGCGGCTGCAGCGGGTCCGGGCCGAGCTGGGCGGAGGGGAGGAGGCGCTCGAGGAGGCGGCCCGAGAGTACGCGGAGGTGGTCCGGCTGGCCCCGGAGGACGGGGACAGCGTGAAGGAGCTGGCCAGGGTCAACGGGCGGCTGGGCAACCATGCCGCGGCGATCGAGGCCTGGAAAACCTACCTCGACCTCGACCCGGGAAGCTTCGAGGGCTTCGTACAGATCGGCGCCCACTACATGGCCCAGGAAGAGCCGCGGCTCGCGGCCGACGCGTTCCGAGAGGCCATCGCCATCCAGCCAGACTCGTCGATCGGCTACCAGAGCCTGGCGGACGCGTACGCGCAGACCGAGGACCTCGAGCCGGCCATCGACGAGTACCGGAAGGCCCTCGATGTCGAGCCGCGCAACCTTCTGGTCCGGATCAAGCTCGGTGAGGCGCTGTTTCGAGAGGAGCGCTACGACGAGGCGCTGGAGCAGGCCCAGGCGATCCTGAAGGCCGACGAGAAGAACCGCTTCGCGCTGGATCTCCTGGGGCGAGTCCTGCGAGACCAGCACGACTACCCTGGGGCGGCCGAGGTCGCCGACCGTCTGCTGGCGGAGGAGCCGAGCGATCTCAAGGCGTCCTTTCTGAAGGTCACGATCGCGGAAGCCCGCCGCGACTACCCGACCGCGATCTCCGAGATCGAGAAGGTGCTGGGGCGGGATCGGGCCAAGGAGAGCCCGGACGAGGCGGCCAGCAACGACCGGGTGTTCCTGGTCCATCTCGGGTTCATTCGGCAGCAGCAGAAGGACTACGGGGCCGCCGCCGATGCCTTCGCGCGGGCGATCCAGGCCGCCCAGGAGCCGGACGCCGCGCTGCTCGGCTATCACGTCGAAGCCCTGCGGCTCGCCGGCAAGATGGACCAGGCGCTGGTCGCCGTTCGTGAGGCCCGCCAGAGCCACGCCGACGACCCCCAGCTCGCCGTGGCGGAGGCCCAGATCCTCCACGAGCAGGGCGACCGTCGGGCCGCCGCGAAGGTGATCCAGGAGCTGCGCCGTGCCCGTCCGGACGACCCCGAGGTGCTGGTCCAGGTGGGGACCTTCCATCAGCGGCTGCGGCAGTACGCGGAGGCCGCCGAGGTGCTGCGGGCGGCCGACCGGCTGAAGCCCAACGACCTGCGGATCCTGTTCCAGCTCGGAGCCGTGCTCGAGCGGCAGGGCCACGAGGACCAGGCCGAGAAGGCGTTCCACGAGGCCTTGGCCGTCGATCCCGACTCGGCACCGGTCTTGAACTACCTGGGCTACATGAACGCCAACCGGGGCGTTCGGCTGGTCGAGGCGCTGGTGATGATCGAGAAGGCGGTCTCGCTCGACCCGGAGAACGGCGCCTACCTGGACAGCCTGGGCTGGGCGCTGTTCCGGCTGGGCCGGGTGGAGGAGGCCGAGCGGAAGCTGCGTACGGCGCTTCAGCGGGAGGGGGGCAACGCCGTCATGCTCGACCACATGGGCGACGTTCTCCGTCGTCGGGGCTCGCTCGAGGAGGCGGTGAGCTTCTGGAAGCGCGCCCTCGAGGGCGAGGACGAGGACCAGGAGCTGGATCGTCAAGCCGTCGAACGCAAGATCCGCGAGGTCCAGCCCGGGACCGGGCGGGCTCGACCCTGACCGCCTGCAGGGCCGGCTCTTGAGGCTACCCCGAGCGGCGGGTTGGCTGGCGGCCGTGGCGCTGGGGCTCGTGGGCTGCGCCACCGCATACCGGCCGGCGCCGGCCTGGGTGCTGGAGCGGGCGCGGAGCACGCGCACCTTCAGCGCCGCGCTCCGGGTGTCGCTGCGGGGAAAGGATCTGCGGGGGCGGACCCAGGCGCTGGTCGCCTTTCGGCGGCCGGAGGCTCTGCGCCTGGAGATACCAGGGCCCGGAGGCCTGCGTCTGGTGGCCGTCACCCAGGCCGGTCAGATCGTCGCCGTGTTTCCTGGAGATCGCGCCTTCTACGAGGGGCCGGCCGGGCCCTCGGAGCTGCAGGCCCTGCTCGGGGTCGCCCTGGCGCCGGAGGAGCTGATGGACCTGCTGGTGGGGGTGGGCTCGCCCCGGCTCTTGAGCTACCGCGTCCGCTGGGGGGCGGCCTTCCCCCGCCAGATCGACGCTCGGCTGCCGGACGGCGCGAGGCTTCAACTCCGCGTGGAGGACCCCCGCGCTGACCAGGATCTCCCCGCCGAGGCCTTCCAGCCTCCTGTCCACTCGGGCTTCCGGCGTGTCGACGCAAGCCAGGCACGCGAGCTGTGGGGGGGGCGGTGAGGATGCTGCGGCTGCCCTCGTTGGCCAAGATCAACCTGGGGCTCGAGGTCCTCGGGCGCCGGGCCGACGGCTACCACGAGCTGCGGACGATCTTCCAGACCATCGGCCTGCGGGACCAGATCGACATCTTTCCCCGTTCCCGGGGTTTCGAGGTGAGATGTGACCACCCCGATGTCCCGGTCGATGAGCGCAACCTGGTGGTCCAAGCGGCCCGCGAGCTCGCCCGCGCCACCGGGACCTCCCGCGGGGCCACCATCACGATCCACAAACGGATCCCGGTGGCGGCCGGCCTCGGTGGCGGCAGCAGCAACGCCGCGGTGGCTCTGATCGGCCTCGACCGGCTTTGGGGGACCGGCCTCGGGCCGTCCGGGCTTCAGCCGCTGGCCCGTCGGATCGGCGCGGACGTCCCGTTCTTCCTGTGCGGCGGGACGGCCCTTGGGGTGGGACGAGGCGACGAGGTGTACCCGCTCAGGCGCCAGGTGCAGGCTCGGGTCGTCCTGGTCACCCTGTCCACTCCCGTGGCCACCGCCCGGGTGTTTGCGCGTCATACCGGTCGTTTGACACCACGTGCAATCAGTAATACGATCTTCCGCTTTGTATCGAGGGACTTGGAGGGAGAGAGGGACTACTCTCTCTTGGCCAACGACCTTGAGCGGGCGGCCCTCGAGGAAGCTCCGGGCTTGGAGGGCCCGGTGAGACGCATCCGGAGGGTGCTGGCTCGGGAGAGGGCGCTTCTGGCGTCACTCTCGGGGAGTGGCGCTGCGTTTTTCGGCATGTTCGCGGAGCGGGGTTCGGCCCGGCAAGCCAAGCTGGCCCTGAAGGCCGCGGGGTTCGCGGCCCAGGCAGTGGGGACCGTCTCTCTGAGCCAGTATCGCAGGCTGGTGGGGTGGCCGCTGGACGGCGGAGGACCGGGCCGAGGGCAGACCAGGTAAGGAGCCGACACCATGGAGATCACAGACGTCAAGGTCATCCCGGTAGACGACGAGAAGCTCAAGGCCTTCGTCTCGATCGTGTTTGATCAGTGTTTCGTGGTCACGGACATCAAGATCATCCACGGTCCGAAGGGCCTGTTCGTCTCGATGCCGAGCAAGAAGCGGAAGGACGGTACCTTCAAGGACATCGCCCATCCGCTCAACAACCAGATGCGACAGTACCTGGAAGAGAAGGTGCTGTCGGTGTACAAGCAGCAGGTTGGTGCCACGCCGGCAGCCGACACCCCCGAGGGGGGCTCCTCCGCGGAGCCCGAGCCGCCCCCGGCGGAGACGCCGCCGGCGACGTAAGAGCGCCCCCGGTTGGGGCGTGGCCAAGCGGTAAGGCGCGGGGCTTTGGACCCCGTATTCGAAGGTTCGAATCCTTCCGCCCCAGCCACCTCGGGGGCGCGGTGGCCGTGTCCCGAGGTCGGAAGGCGGTCACTGTCCCGCGAAGCCGCGGGTCACCAGAGAGAGTCCGATGGCTCGTGAGTTGAGGGTCTTCACCGGCAGCGCCCACCCCGCCCTGGGCGAGGGGATCGCCCGAGCTCTCGGGCTCCCGTTGGGGAGAGGCCATCTGGCCCGCTTCAGCGACGGCGAGGTGTGGTTCCAGATCCAGGACAACGTGCGCGGCGCCGACGTGTTCGTGGTCCAGCCGACGTCCGCTCCGGTCAACGAGAACCTGATGGAGCTGCTGGTGATGCTCGACGCCTTCAAGCGCTCGAGCGCCTCCCGGCTGACGGCGGTGATCCCCTACTACGGCTATGCCCGTCAGGACCGGAAGGACAAGCCCCGAGTCCCGATCTCCGCCAAGCTGGTGGCCGACCTGCTCTCCACCGCCGGCACCGACCGGATCCTGACCATGGACCTACACGCCTCCCAGATCCAGGGTTTCTTCGACGTCCCCGTGGACCACCTTTTCGCGGCGCCCGTGATCATGGACTACGTCTCCCGGCTGGCGCTTCCGGAGCTGACCGTGGTCTCGCCGGACGCCGGTGGTGTCGAGCGCGCCCGGGCCTACGCCAAGCGGCTCACCGCCAGCCTGGCGATCGTCGACAAGCGCCGCGAGACGGCCAACGTGGCCGACGTGCACCACGTGATCGGCGACGTGCGGGGCCGGACCGCCCTCATCGTGGACGACATCGTCGATACCGCCGGCACCCTGGCCAAGGTCGGCGAGGCGCTCAAGGAGGCCGGCGCCCGGGAGGTGCTGGCCTCGTGCTCGCACGCGGTCTTGTCGGGTCGGGCGATGGAGAAGATCGAGAAGAGCCCACTTTCCAAGCTGATCGTGACCGACTCGATCCCCCTGGGGCCCAAGAAGGAGCGCTGCGCCAAGATCGTCCAGCTCAGCATCGCCGAGCTGCTGGGCAAGGCGATCCGCAACATCCATGAGGAGGCGTCCGTAACCAGCCTGTTCGTGTAGTCGGGCGCTCGGGCTACGGCGGGCGGCTGCCGCCGGCCGTTGCGCCCTTACGGTTCGAGGAAGGAGCTCGCTAGCCATGCCAGAGTTCGTGGTCTCGGCCCAAGGCCGGGCCGAGACGGGGAAGAATGTCAACCGACGCCTTCGGGCCCAGGGCCTGATCCCGGGCGTCGTGTACGGGGCCGGCAAGCAGGCGGTCGCGGTGGCGGTCTCGCCGAAGGAGATCGGTGCGATCCTGAGAAGCTCCTCGGGAGAGAACACGCTGTTCGACCTGGAGCTCGAGGGGGCGCGACGGAAGGTGATCCTCAAGCAGTTCCAGCTCGAGCCGCTGAAGGGGCAGCTCCTGCACGCCGACTTCTTCGAGCTGGCCCTCGACAAGCGGATGAAGGTCAAGGTGCACGTCGAGCTGCAGGGGACGCCGGTGGGCGTCAAGAACCAGGGCGGGCTTCTGGACTTCATCTGCCGCGAGTTGGAGTGCGAGTGCCTTCCCGCCGACATCCCGGAGCGGATCACGGTGGACGTGAGCGCCCTCGAGCTCGGCCAGCACTTTCGGGTCGGCGAGATCCAGGCGCCAGCCAAGGTCACGATGTTGACTGACCCTGAGGTGGTGGTGGCCCACGTAGTGGTCAAGCGCGCAGAGGAGGCCGCTGCGGCCGAGGCAGCCCCCGCCGAGGAGGCCGCTGTCGCCGGCGAGGCAGCGGCCCCCGCGGCGCCGGCCAAGGCCGCTGTCGCCGAGGAGGCCAAGGGCAAGACGAAGGGGAAGGGTTAGGGGCGCGGGCCGCCTCCGGTTCCGGGAGCCCGCTCGCACGCCCGGCTTGGCCGGGCGGCGGTTCGCGGCTATCCTGGTCTCGGATCTGACCGTCGATGCGCTTCGTGGTCGGTCTCGGCAACCCGGGCGAGCAGTACCGGCGCAACCGGCACAACGTCGGGTTCATGGTGATCGACGTCCTGGCGGCGCGTGCCCAGGCCCCTCGAGGGCGCACCGAGGAGGAAGCCTGGGTCAGCCAGGTCCGGCTGGCAGGTGAGGACGTCGTCCTGATCAAGCCGCAGACCTTCATGAATCGGAGCGGGGTGGCGGTGGGGCGCGTGCTGGCGGCGTGCCAGGGCGCTCCGGCGGACCTGGTGGTGGTCGAGGACGATGTGGCGTTGGAGCTCGGCGCCCTGCGGGTGCGTGAACGCGGAGGACATGGGGGCCACAACGGGCTTCGATCGGTGATCGACGTGCTGGGCACCGACGAGTTTCCGAGGGTGCGGCTGGGGATCAGGAAGGGCGAGCTGCCGGTGGATCTGGCCGGCTACGTGCTCTCCGATTTCCCAGAAGACGAGGTCTTGGTGGTACAGGAAGCGGTCGGCGGCGCAGCGGATGCAGTCGAGTGGCTGATCCGGGAAGGCGCCGCCGCGGCGATGGACCGGTTCAACGGTCCGAGGAGCAGGTGAGGCGAGCCGCGCCTCGAGACAGAGATGGCGAGGCGCCCTTCTAGAGGAGGGCGTGCTCCTCGCCCCGAGTAGCGGCCCTGACGGGGGCTGCCAAACGGGCGACCCGGCTGCCGCGGGCGGCACGGGGACCCGAGAGGAGGGAACGAACAGGTGAGCGAGCGTACCTACGAGCTGTTGTTCATTGCCAACCCCGGCCTGGAAGAGGCTGCGGTGGACGTCCTGATCGAGCAGATCCAGGGCTACGTGGAGAAGGGCGGAGGCCGGGTCCAGACGGTCGAGAGATGGGGCAAGAAGCGCCTGGCCTACACGGTGAAGAAGTACCGGGAGGGCTACTACGTGCTGATGGTGATCGTCGGCGGCACCGATCTCCTGAAGGAGGTCGAGCGCCGGATCCGAGTCATTGACGGCGTGGTCAAGTTCATGACGGTGCGGGTCGACGTCGAGCTCAAGAAGGCGGAGCGGCGCAAGGCCAAGCGTGCCGCCGAAGAGGAGAAGCGCCGGCGCCGGCCCCGCGCCACCGCTCCCGAGGCGGGAGGTGCCCAGTGAGCACGGACTCGGCGAAGGCCCGTGGGGGAGGGCGAGGTGGTCGCAAGGACGGAAAGCGGTACTTCTTCCGGCGTCGCAAGGTCTGCAAGTTCTGCGCGGACAAGATCGACTACATCGACTACAAGGACGTCAAGCTGATCTCCGCCTTCGTGCCGGAGCGAGGCAAGATCCTGCCGCGCCGTATGTTCGGGACCTGCGCGGAGCACCAGCGCAAGCTCACCGTAGCCATCAAGCGCGCCCGCCAGATCGCGCTGCTGCCGTTCGCAGCCGATTGAGGAGGGCGGGAGGTCCCGGTCTTCGGACCTCCCGCCGGATCGCGCCTTGGTTTTCAGCCCGCAACACCAGCCCACGGGGGTGTCGCCGCCGGGGAGGCTTCACGAGCCTCGCTCCGTCGAGGTCGTCGGCTCGGCGGTCGCCTCCTGTCTGCTGTTCTGCGCCTCGCTCCTCCTCACCGTCCCGGGGCCCTGGGCGCCGCTCGGGCTGGTGGCGCTCTTCTCCCCCTTCCCGTTGATCCTGAGCCGCCTGCGGGGAGGGCGGGTCGCGGCGCTCCTCGCCACGCTCGTCTCGACGGGCATCCTGGGTGCGACGCTCTCCCCCGGGCAGGCCCTCGTCTTCGTGGGCCTGCTGGCCGCCCCCGGCCTGCTGCTGGGCGAGGCGCTGGCCACAGGCCACGGCCTGCTCCGTGGCGGGCTCTGGGGCTTCGCGCTGGTGGCGGTCGAGATCGGCCTGGCCTTGCTCTGGGCGGGCCCGGAGCTGGCGAGCCAGGTGAGCGAGCCCTTGAGGCACCTGCGCTCCGACGAGTTCCTGGCCGAGCTGCAGAAGGGCGGCTTCGACGCGGAGCAGGTGGAGCAGTGGACCGACCAGCTCGGCCAGATCCTGGCCGCCTGGAGGATCGTCTACCCCGCAGCGTTCCTGATCATGGGCGGGCTTCTGGTGGTGGCCAACGCCGCGTTGTTGCGGGCGTACCTGGCCCGTCGCCAGCCGGCCTGGCTGCAGGGCGGCGACCTCGAAGGCCTCCGCTGGCCGTTCGGCCTGGCGGTGGCGTTCGTCATCTCGGGGGGCTCGGTACTGGTCCCTGCCTTCCGCAGCGGGGCCTACAACGCCCTGCTTCTGGTGGCCTTCCTCTATGCCCTGCAGGGGCTGGCGGTGGTCGCCTACTATGCCCGCCGGCTGGCCGGCCCGGCGCTGCTTCGGGCCGGGCTGGTCCTGCTGCTGCTGCTGAGCCCATGGGCGCTTCCGATCCTGGCGCTCCTCGGGCTGTTCGACACTTGGGCCGACTTCCGGAGGTTCGCCGAGCCCCCGGGAGCGCGGGAAGGCTAGCTCGGCAGTCGAGGGCGCCCACGGTCGCCCGCCAGTCAAGGAGGAGCCGAATTGGAAGTGATCCTGAGGACCGACGTCGACAAGCTGGGGCGTCGGGGCGAGGTGGTGAAGGTGGCCGAGGGCTTCGGCCGCAACTACCTGCTCCCCCACGGCCTGGCCATGCTGGTGACGGACACCAACCGGGCCCTGATCGAGCGCGAACGGAAGGCCCACGAGGCCCGGATGGCCAAGGAGAGGGCCGAGTTCGAGGGGCTGGCGGAGCAGATCGCCTCGATGCGCTTCGTGGCGCCCCGAAAGGTCGGCGAGAACGACCAGCTCTACGGGTCCGTCACCGCCTCTGACGTGGCCGAGTTCCTGGCCGCCAAGGGCGTCCACGTCGACAAGCGCAAGGTGATGCTCGACGAGCCGATCAAGCAGCTCGGCGATCACGAGGTGAAGCTGCGCCTGCATCCGGACGTGAGCGCCACCCTCAAGGTGCTGGTCAGCAAGGAGGGGTGAGAACCGGCCCGGCCACGCCGGCGGACCTGCCGGTGTCGGTCGGTCGGGCAGAATTGCATCTCTGGGAGAGGCCGGGATGGCGAGCGAGCCGGTGGCTCGGGAGAGGGTCCTACCGCACAACGCCGACG
>CAZNNH010000038.1:35790-42003 GCA_964574335.1 uncultured Acidobacteriota bacterium
TGCTGGTCGACAACGCCGCCTTCAACTCCGCCGCCGAGCTTCTGGCCCGCGACGACTTCTACCGGGAATCCCACCGCCGCATCTTCGACGCCATGGCGGCGCTGGCGGAGCGCAGCCAGCCGATCGACCTGGTCACGCTCAAGGACGAGCTGGTTCGCGGCTCGGCGCTCGAGGCGGTGGGTGGGGCCGCCTACCTGGCCGGCCTGTTGGACGGGGTCCCCCGCCTCCACAACGTCGAGCAGTGGAGCCGGATCATCAAGGAGAAGGCGGTCCTTCGCAACCTGATCCACGCCAGCAACCGCATCGCCCAGTCCTGCTACGAGGCCGAAGAGGAGGCGGCCGAGCTCCTCGACCGCGCCGAGAAGGCCATCTTCGACCTGGCCGAGCGGCGGATGCGGCAGGGCTTCGTCGGGATTCGGGAGATCGTCAAAGGTAGCTTCCGGACCATCGACCAACTCGCCCAATCCCGCGAGCTGGTGACCGGGGTCCCCACCGGGTTCGTGGACCTCGACGAGCGCACCACCGGGCTGCAGCGGGGCGACCTGATCATCGTGGCCGCGCGGCCGGCGATGGGAAAGACCTCGCTCTGCCTGAACGTCGCCCAGAATGCTTCCAAGAAGACCGGGGAGACGGTCGGCGTCTTCTCCCTCGAGATGTCCAAAGAGCAGCTCGTGCTGCGCCTGCTCTGCTCCGACGCCCGGGTCGACGCCCACCGCCTGCGTACCGGCAACCTGCAGGAGAAGGACTGGGCCCGCCTGGCCAAGGCCTACGCCGACCTCTCCGAGTGCCAGATCTTCATCGACGACTCGGCCACCCTCACCCCGCTGGAGATCCGTGCCAAGTGCCGGCGCCTGAAGGCCGAGCACGGCCTGGCGCTGGTGATCGTGGACTACCTGCAGCTCGTCTCCGGGGCGGGCCGGGTCGAGAACCGCCAGCAGGAGATCGCCTCGATCTCGCGCTCGCTCAAGGGGCTGGCCAAGGAGCTCTCGGTCCCGGTGGTGGCCCTGTCCCAGCTCTCCCGCGCCCCCGAGTCCCGTACCGAGAAGCGGCCGCAGCTCTCCGACCTGCGCGAGAGCGGGGCCATCGAGCAGGACGCCGACGTGGTGATGTTCATCTACCGCGAAGAGGAGTACAAGCCCACCGACGAGAACCGCGGCATCGCCGAGATCATCATCGGCAAGCAGCGCAATGGCCCGACCGGAACCGTCAAGCTGGCCTTCATCCGCGAGTACACCCGCTTCGAGAACCTGGAGTGGGGCTCCGCGTGATCCCGGCGTGAGCAAGCTCCGCACCATCTTCGCCTGCCAGGCGTGCGGCTTCCTGAGCTCGAAGTGGCTGGGGCGCTGTCCCGACTGCGGGGAGTGGAACAGCCTGGTCGAGGAGCGTCAGGAGGCGCCCGAGCCGGCCCGGCAGGGCGAGCTGCGCCTCGAGCTCGGGGGCCGGCCACACCCGTACGATGCCGTGGACGGCGCGGAGGCGGCCCGGGTCTCGACCGGCATCGGCGAGTTCGACCGGGTGCTGGGCGGCGGCCTGGTCCCGGGGTCGATGGTGCTGATCGGGGGCGAGCCCGGGATCGGCAAGAGCACCCTCCTGCTGCAGGCGGCCCAACTGCTCTCCCGGCGCGGCGGGGCGGTCCTGTACGTGTCTGGCGAGGAGTCGGAGCGGCAGGTCAAGCTGCGCGGAGAGCGCCTCGGCGTCACCGGCGGCGGTCTGTTCCTGATGGGGGAGACCTCGCTGGAGAGGATCCTGCAAGAGGTCGAGGTCCTCAAGCCGGCGGCGCTGGTCGTGGACTCGGTCCAGACCGTCTTCTCCTCCAAGTTCCCGTCGGCTCCCGGCAGCATCAGCCAGGTCCGGGAAGTCGCTACCCAACTGCTCTTCTTGTCCAAGGGACGCGGCATCACCTGCTTCCTGATCGGCCACGTGACCAAGGACGGCAACCTGGCGGGACCCAAGTCGCTGGAGCACATCGTCGACACCGTCCTCTACTTCGAGGGGGAGCGTCACCAGCACCACCGCATCGTCCGCGCCGTCAAGAACCGCTTTGGTGCGATCTCGGAGATGGGCGTCTTCGAGATGACCGGCAGCGGTTTGAAGCCGGTTCCCAACCCCTCGGCCCTCTTCCTCCAGGAGCGCCTCGAAGGCTCGCCGGGCTCGGCGGTGGTGGCCACCATCGAGGGGTCGCGCCCGATGCTGGTCGAGGTCCAGGCGCTGGTCTCACCCTCCTCCTTCGGCACGCCTCGGCGGATGTCGATCGGCATCGACCCCAACCGCACCAGCCTGCTGATCGCTGTGCTCGAGAAGCGGGTGGGGTTGGAGCTGCTCGGCGACGACGTGTTCGTCAGCGTGGTGGGGGGCGTCGAGGTCTCCGAGCCGGCCGCCGACCTGGCGGTGGCAGCAGCGGTGGCCTCGTCGTTCCGGAACCGTCCCTTGGCCCCACACACGGTGGTCTTCGGCGAGATCGGCCTTGGGGGGGAGGTCCGCGGCGTGGGCCAGGCCGCGTTGCGGGTCCGAGAGGCCGAGCAGATGGGCTTCACCCGCTGCGTCCTGCCCGCCCGCAGCGTGAGCGGCGCCCCCGACGGCTCGGGCGCGATCGAGATGATCGGGGTGCAGACGCTGGAGCAGGCCCTGGACCGCCTGTTCGACTACTGAGCCGTCGGGTGACCTGGATCACTGCCGGGGTGGGCCGAGGATACGCCTGGTTGTATGATGCCCCCCGTGTCTCATCCATTCGTCTGCTTGATTTCACTCATTGGGTGGCCGCCCGGAGAGGGTGACCACGAGAGGTCCGATCATGGGGCTCTTCGTCTTCCGAGGCCTCGCCGTAGCCATGCTGGCGCTCGCCGGACATGCCTTCGTCAGGCCGGTCATATGGGGAGCGCAGCGACCCTGGCTGGGTGTCCTCTTGGGGGTGCTGGCGGCGGCCGCGATCATCACCATCGAGATCCGCGTCCGTCGGGTCCCGGGGCCGCAGATGGTCGGGGCGCTGGTGGGGGGTGTCACCGGGTTGGTCGGTGCGCGCCTGCTCTGGGGCGCCTTCGAGGGGGTGGCGATCGGCGACAGCCAGTTCCTGCAGGTGGGCCTGGTCCTGTTTCTGGTCTACATCGGCATCACCCTGGGAAGCCAGAAAGGGGAGTGGTTCGAGCCGGCACGCATCATCGCCGCCTTCCGTGACTCGGCCAGCCTCCATCAGTACAAGATCCTCGACACCTCCGTCGTCATCGACGGCCGCATCGCCGACATCTGCGAGACCGGATTCCTGGAGGGGACGCTGGTGGTCCCGCAGTTCGTGCTTCGAGAGCTGCAGCAGGTGGCCGATTCCTCGGACTCGCTGAAGCGAAACCGCGGCCGGCGGGGCCTCGACATCCTGCAGAAGGTCCAGAAGATGGCCAACGTCCACGTGCAGATCGTGGAGAAGGACTTCCCGGCCGTCCGCGAAGTGGACCTCAAGCTGATCGAGCTGGCGCGGCGGATGAACGGGAAGATCGTGACCAACGACTTCAACCTCAACAAGGTGGCCCAGCTTCGAGGCGTGCAGGTGCTGAACATCAACGAGCTGGCCAACTCGCTCAAGCCGGTGGTGCTACCCGGCGAGATGATGCGGGTCTTCATCCTGAAGGAGGGGAAGGAGTCGGGCCAGGGGGTCGGATACCTGGACGACGGCACCATGGTGGTGGTCGACCAGGGGAAGCGGGCCATCGGACGCACCATCGAGGTCGCGGTCACCAGCGTGCTGCAGACGACGGCCGGCAAGATGATCTTCTGTCGCTGGCCCGAAGCCAGCACCGAGGAGCCCTCGCGGCGGGAGTCGCGAAGGGATGGCCGCGCCGGCCGCGAGCGTGTCGCACGTGAGGATCGTGGCGGCCCGCCGTCCGGGGGCGAGGCTCGGTCTGCCCAGCCGCCCGGGGGCGAGGCGGAGCCTCTGGCCAACGCCAAATCGGAGTGACCGGGCAGGGCGGCGGCATGCGGACCGTCGTGGTGGTCCCCGTCGCCGTCCTGGCGACGCTCCTGTTCGGCGGCTACGTCTTGGTCACGGGGCTGGTCGACCGCTCCGGCAGGCTGGCGTTCGGGGGGATCCGGTGCTGGGCGCGTCTGCTTCTTCGGCTGTGCGCGGTGCGGGCCGCGGTGAGCGGGGGGAGGGACCTGCCCGTTCCGGCCGTGTTCGCCGCCAATCACACGAGCGCGGCGGACATCCTGCTGGTCTTCGGCTTCGTTCCGGCCGAGTTCCGGATCATCCACAAGCGATCGCTACGCCGGGTGCCGCTGGTCGGCTGGTGCCTGTGGGCGGCCGGTCACGTCGCCATCGACCGCACCAACCCGTTCCGGGCCCGCCGCAGCCTGGAGCAGGCGGCCCTTCGGATCCGTGGTGGCACCAGCGTGGTGGTGTTCCCCGAGGGCACCCGAAGCCGCGACGGGCGGGTGGGTCTGTTCAAGCGCGGCAGCTTCCTGCTGGCCATCCAGGCCGGCGTGCCGGTGGTCCCCGTTTCGCTGGTCGGGGTGGCGCGGGTGGCGCCGCGCGGCCTGCTGTCGCTCCGGCCCGGGACGGTGGAGGTTCGCCTGCATGCTCCGGTGGCCACGACCGGACGCACGGCGGAGGAGGCCGAGACGCTGGCCGAGGAGGTGAAGCGTCAGGTGGTCTCGGGCCTCTCGGAGGAGGGATGAAGCGTCGGACCTGGGCCCTCGTCGCGCTGGCCGCCGCCGTCGCGGCGGTCCCCTCACCGGCCACGGCGCTGTCCGCCGAGCGGATCGCTCGACGCGTCGACTCGGTGCTTGAGCGCCCCGAGCTGGCCGGGGCCATCTGCGCGGTCGAGGTCCGCGAGCTGCCCGACGGCAAGATGGTGTTTGCCCATCTGGCCGGGAAGAGCCTCCGGCCGGCCTCGGTCCAGAAGCTGATCACCACCTCGGCGGCGCTCGATGCCTTCGGGCCCGTGGCCCGGATCCGGACCACCGTCGAGACCGTGGGCCGGCTCGACGCCAACGGTCGCCTGATCGGCGACCTGTTCCTGGTCGGGCGGGGCGATCCGAACCTCTCGGGACGCTTCTTCGAGGAGCGGATCACGGCGCCCCTCGACGCTCTCGCCGACGCGTTGGTGGCGGCGGGGGTGCGCGAGGTCGAGGGTCGGCTGGTCGGTCACGAGGGGCTCTTCGTCGGCGATCGGCGGGGGGATTCCTGGACCTGGCAGGATCTCGTCTGGTGGTACGGTGCCGAGGTGTCGGCGCTCTCGTTCAACGACAACTGCGCCGACCTCGAGGTCACCCCAGGCGAGCGCCCGGGCGACCCGATCCGAGTCCGGCGCCAGCCGGTGTCCGCCTACTACGCGGTGGAGTCCTCGGCCGTGACCTCGCCGTCCGGCTCCGAAGACGAGCTCACGCTGGTCCCCGCCCTGGGATCGAACCGAATCCGGCTCGCCGGCAGCTACCCGATCGGGGCCCCGACCCGAACCCTCCACGTCGCCCTGGAAGACCCGGCCCGCTACGCCACCACGGTGTTCTCCGAGGTCCTCGAGGCGCGCGGCATCCGCCACGCGGGGCCCGTGGCCACGACCTCGTTGCCGCTGCCCGAAGGGACGCGGGTGCTGGCCGTCTACGAGGGGCGCCCGCTGGCGGAGGTCATCACCGAGATCAACAAGGAGAGCCAGAACCTCCACGCCGAGATGCTGCTGAGGCTGCTGGGCTGGCAGCGCTGCGGCGAAGGCAGCGTCGAGGCCGGGCTCCAGGCGGTGCGGGACTTCCTGAAGCGGCTGGGCGTGGACGTGGACGGTCTCGACCTGCGTGACGGGTCCGGGCTGTCCCGCTCCAACCTGGTCACGGCGCACGGCCTGGTGGGCCTTCTGGTGGCGATGGACCACCACCCACAGGCCTCCGTCTTCCGTGCCAGCCTGCCGCTGGCCGGCGTCGACGGTACGCTCGAGCGGCGCCTCTCCGGTGCCCGCGCCCGCGTGTTGGCCAAGACCGGCACCCTCGACCACACGAGCGCCCTGGCCGGCTACGTCAACCGACGCGACGGGCGACGCCTCGCCTTCGCCGTGATCCTCGACAACCACACCGGTCCGGCGCGGGAGGCGATCGCCGCGGTGGATGCCATCGCCCAGGCGCTCCTCGACTGAGGGACCTCGTCGCCGTTCTCGGGGCGCCAGACGCGACGCCGGAGGCCTCCGCGCTCGGGTCCGGGGGATCGGGGGGCGGGAGCCCCCCGCTCGATAGCGGCGACCGAAT
>CAZNNH010000039.1:0-41126 GCA_964574335.1 uncultured Acidobacteriota bacterium
CACTGACCGGCGGTCACGCCGGTGCCCAACTCAGAATGACGCCCTGGGATTGTCATCCTGAGTGTTTCTTCGAAGCTGCACCCCGGAAGGATCTCGGCCGTCCGGCAAGCCTCACGCCCTCAGAAGTGCAGGCTCTCGGTGGCGTCGACCTCGGGGTGCCGGAAGTGCTCGTACATCAGCGTCCGGCGACGGTGGTACCGGTTGATCATCCTCCGCCCCGACACGAAGGTCCGGAGGCTGGACGGGAGCCACACCTTGCCGTCCAGCTTGCGATAGCTGAGCTCGAAGCCCAGCTCGGAGAGCGAGCCCAGCGCTCCGAGCTCGAGCGCCTCTCCTGTCTCGCTGTAGACCTGGGCCCGGACCACCTGCTGGTCCGCCGCATCCACCCAGATCCGGCCGGCCAGGGTCTGGAGCACGTCGTCGACGTCACCAGGCTCCTCGTCGCTGGGCGGCGCGCGGAAGTCGAAGACCCGCGCGCAGCGCCCACGGACCTCCTCTTGGCCCACCGCCTCGAACCGGTACCGCTCCAGGACCGCCGAAAGCGACACCCCGGGTCGCGCGGCCTCGGCGCGGCCGCTCTTGACCTCGGCAATCCGCCGCCGGACCCGGGCGTCCTCATCCCTCTGGCGGGTGGGCGGCAAAGGCTCGTCGTCGACCTCCACCAACCGCCTCACCGGGCGGCCGCCAACGTGGAAGACCTCGAAGCGGAGCATTCGGCGATGGGTCACGTGTCCGTGCCGGTCCAGCTCCTCCCGCAGCTCGGTCAGGTCGTAGACGTAGTCCTGCAGGGCGGCTTCGGCGGAGCGCTGTTGGGCGGCCAGGCCTCGCACGTACTCGCTGGCGTCCTGGCCCGTCGCCTCGAGCTGGGTGGCACAGCAGAAGAAGAGGACCGCGGCAAGCATGGCCGCGCCTCCTCAGGCGTTTCCCTTGGGAGGCTGAAGCGCCAGAAGCGCCAGCGACGCGTCGCTCGAGAGCCGCAGGCCGATGTCGTAGAGGGCCTGGTGCCCCGGCGCCTGGCGAACGCGCACCACCTCGCCCCGCAGGCCCAGCGGCTCGGCGTCCTTGGGACGCACCACCACGTTGAGGGTGATGCCCGGCAGCACCGGCTTCTTCAGCCGGACCAGCAGGCCCCCGGCAGAGATGTCGGCGACCTGGCCCGTCCCGCTGCGGGCCTCGAAGGCAGAGACCAGCGACTCGCCATCGACGTCCGCCTGGAGCAGCTCGCGGACCGCCTGGCGAACGTCCCCCCGTTCAGAGGATACTGGCTTCACGACCCGATTCACCTCTGCTAGGCTGCGAAGAATAGGCCAGGAGGCGACCCCTTGTCCAGGGCAATGGCGACCGCGTCGATCACGATGGCCGGGCTCCTCGCCGGGGCGCACCTGGCGGGCGCCGCCGATGTCTACTTCGAGCAGGAGACGATGGCCCGCTTCAACGACCAGCCGGGCCGGCGGGTCGTGTCCCGGGTCTGGCACTCGGGGCCCCGGATGCGCATCGAGACCGGCGAGCCGGGCGAAGCGGCGGCCCTGATCCTGCGTCTCGACACCGAGCAGGCCTTCAGGCTCGACCCCCAGCATCGACGCTACGAGACCCTGGATCTGGCGAAGCTGCGGACCCGTTCCCACCTGGAGCTGGCCACCGCCGCCGACCTGATGGGCGGCGACCAGGCGCGCAGCCAGCCTCTCGAGCAGTCCCGGGTGGTGGCCGGCCACCGTTGCCGGGGCGTCCGCATTCGATCCGGGAGCGTGGTGATGGACCTCTACCTGACCGATGAGCTGCCGGTGGGCATGGAGACCTTCGCCCGGCTCCTCGAGTGGTCGGGCGCCGACCAGGCCCTAGGCCCGATCCTGGCCGAGGTCCGCAAGCTCTCCGGATTCCCGATGTTGACGAGGACGCGGCTGCAGATAGCGGGCGGCATCCAGGAGACCCTGGCCACCGTCACCGCAATCCGGGTCGGCCCGATCCCGGACGAGCGCTTCGCCCCGCCGCCCGACTTCGAGAACGTCGAGGTGCCGGTCGAGCCACCCGAGTAGGCGGGGATGGGAGACAATAGGGCGTGCGACTGATCGGCGCGATCCTGGCCAACGCCGCCGCGCTGTTGGCCACCATCGTGGTGCCCGGGATCGACTTTCGGGGCAGCTTCCTCACGCTGCTGGTGGCGGGGGCCCTGTTCGGCCTGTTCAACCTGATCGTCCGACCGCTGGCCCTGCTGCTCTCCGTGCCCTTCCTCATCCTCACCCTGGGCCTGTTCTACTTCATCCTCAACGGCCTGCTGCTGTGGGTGGCGTCGTGGTTCCTCCCCGGCTACTCGGTCTCCGGGATCCTCTCCGGGATGCTCGGCAGCCTGGTGATCGCCATCGTCAACTGGGCCCTGGGTGCGGCGTTCGGGGGGAAGCGCGCCCAAGGGCGGCCCGGGCGATGAGGCGAGGCGCAGGCGCCTCGCTCACGGCCACCCTCCTGCTGGCGATGCTGGCCGCCCCGAGCTGCGACTACCTCGACGACCGGCTCAAGACCTGCTCCGACCTGCAGATCGACCTGGTCAACAGCCGACAGTCGGGCTCGCCCGTCTCCATCGCGGCCGAGGGCGAGGGCGCCAGCCCCGAGACCTACCTCGAGCCGGGGGCCACCCGCCGAACGGTGGAGTGTGTCCACCGGGGCGACCGCCGCACCTACCGCGTCTTCGAGGGCACGACGGTGGTCGGTCAGGCCACCTGTGTGGTCTCCCGGGGCCGCGAGGCGCTGGATGCCGTGGTGGCCCGTGTGGAGTGGCTGCCCGGCGGCCTGCGCTGTCAGAACTGGTAGGGCTCCCACCCCCGAGCCCCCGGCCCCGAACGCGGTAGCTTCCGACGTCGCGTCCAGTTCCTTCGAGCTGGGCGGATTTGCGGCCCGGGCCGCCCACGGGAACCCCCCGGGGGGGTCGCGCGTTATCAGGGCAGGGATCACCGGGCCGCGCCCCCGCGGCAGGCCGATCCCTGGAGTGGGAGGGGAGCATGAGACGGCTCGGTCGTGTCGCGATGCTGGTCGCCGTAGCCGCTCTGGCGGCCGGCTGCCTGGTCGACGTCAGCCACGTCTCCGATCCGGGGCACGTCTTCGCGGCGGCCCGTCACCAGGCGGAGGCGGCACGTGGGTCGGAAGGACCGCCCGAGACCCTCAACATCCTGGCCTTCGACCCCGACGACGAGGAGCTGGTGCGGGTCCGGGTTCCGATCGAGATGCTGTGTGACAATGGCGACCTCGACGTCGAGCTCGACCGGAAGACGCGCGAGAGGATCCGTCGCCACGCGGGACGCGACCTGCGTCTCGGGGACCTCGCCGAGGCCGGGCGTGGCATCCTGGTGGAGGTCAACGACGACGACGGAGAGCGGGTCCTGATCTGGCTGAGCTGACTTGGAGCTCGGCCGCAGCCGATGGAGTGTGGTGAGACTACGCGACGGGTGGCGGGTGGCGCTCCCCCACGGCCGGTGGGCTTGGTGGTAGGAGGTGTCGTGCTCTGCGATCGAGACCACAGGACCGACCGACCGCGAGCTGATGGCCCGCCTGGGCGAAGGCGACCGCGAGGCGCTGTCGCCGCTGATGGCCCGTCACTACCAGCGGCTCTACCGGATCGCCCTCTCCTACCTGCGGGACGCGGATGAGGCGCTCGATGTGGTGCAGGAGACGTTCGTGAAGGCCTTTCGCAACGCGCCGAGCTGGAACCCCTCGTCCGAGGTGGCTCCGTGGCTGACCCGGATCGCCGTCAACCACTCGATCGACGTCTATCGCCGCCGCCGGTACCGGCGCCGGGTGGTCGAGCCGCTCGCGGAGGACGCCGAGCGCGACCCGCGGCTCCGCGCGGACGACCCCTCCCCGGAGCGCAGCGTGCTCTCCCGCGAGCTGTCCGAGCGGATCTCCACCGCGCTGCGGTGCCTGCCCAAGACCCAGCGGGCGATCTTCGTGCTCCGGCACTACGAGGAGCTGAGCCTCGAGGAGATCGCACAGACGCTCGGTGTCAGCCTCGGGACGGTGAAGAGCGGCCTGCACCGCGCCCTCCGCCGTCTCCGGCCACGGCTGGCCGGGCTGCGGGGTGAGGCATGAGGCTCTTCGGGCACGGCCGGGTGTCTCGTCAGGTCAGCCTGCTGGCCTCCGGCGCGCTGCCCGAAGGCGAGCGTGCCGCCGTCGATCGGCACCTGGCGACCTGCGCCCGCTGCCGGCGCGAGCTCGCCGAGATGCGGGAGCTGGTGACGCTCCTGGCCCAGGATCCGGTCCGTCAGGCCCGCCCGCCGATCTCGCTCGGGGCGCTCGAGAGTCGGGTGGGGGCCCGGCTGGAGGCGGAAGCGGCGCCCCGGAAGGCGCTCCGCTGGGGTTCGGCGCTGTTCTCCCTCCCGGCCGTGGTGGCGGCCGCCCTGGTGGTGGCGGTGTGGCTGGGCCGGTCCCCCACGGTCCGGGTGCCAGCGCCGGAGCCGATCAGCATCTCCGACGAGATCCTGGACCGTCTGGACCGCAGCCTGGCCCGGCAGCAGGCAGTCCGCTATCTCAGCGAGGCCCAGGACGTGCTGGTGACGGTGGCGGCCACGCCGTCGCCGTCGCTGTGCGACAGAGAAGAGGAAGGGGGGACGTTGGACGTGGCCGAGGAGGCCCGACGCAGCCGGGAGCTGCTGGCGCGACGGACGCTCCTGGTCCAGACGGACGGGGTCGAGGTGGCCAGCGTCCGGCCGGTGCTCGAGGACGTCGACAACGTGCTGCGGGAGCTGGCCACGCTCCCCGCCTGCGCCCGAGCCCGCGACCTGCAGGCGATCCATGAGCAGATCGCCGAGCGCCGCCTGCTGATGAAGATCTCGCTCATGACCCGGGAGCTTTCGGGATGAAGCGGCTTGTCTGCCTGTTGCTCCTCGCCGCCGGCTGCGCGCGCCTCGCCGGGGCCGCCAACGTCGACGACGACACGCTGCGCAAGGCCAAGGCCATGTTCTTCGACCGGCGCTACGTCGAAGCCCGCTACGCCTGGCAGCAGGTAAAGGACCGCTCGAGCGGCGAGCGGGCCGACGTCGCCGCCTACTGGGTGGCCCGCTGCAGCGAGAACCTGAACCAGTACGAGCAGGCCTTGCGGGAGTACGGGGCCTATCTCGACCGCGGGCCGTCCGATCCGACCCTGACCCAGGAGGCCCGCACCAGCCGGATCGGGCTGGCCGCTCGCCTGTACCGCAAGGGAAACCGGCACTACCTGCCGGTGCTCGAGGAAGGGCTGCAGAGCGCCAGCAGGACGGTGCGCTACTACGCGGCGCTCCAGCTCGGGGGGCTCGGCCCCGACCCCGGCAGGCGGGCGGTTCCCGTGCTCAAGGAGATCGTCGAGACCGAGGACGATCCCGACCTCCGGGACCGTGCCCAGCTCATCCTGCTGCGGATCCAGCCCGAGGCGCTTCGCCCGCTCCCCGAGGCCAGCCCCGGCCGGCGGGAGACGCGCCGGGCCAAGAAGGCGGCCACCTGGATCAAGCTCCGCGTCTACGAGCACGGCGAGAAGAAGCCCAGCGTCTCGATCAACGTCCCCCTCGGCCTGGCCGAGCTGGTGTTCAAGGCCCTGCCCGACGATGCGCGAGAGGACCTGCGCAAGGAGGGCTACGACGTGGAGAACTTCTGGCAGAAGCTCGAGGAGCTTGGCCCCACCCAGATCATCGAGATCGAAGGGGACGACGACACCCACATCAAGATCTGGATGGAGTGACGGGTGGACCGGGGGAAGGAGAGCGGAACATGACACGGAGCCTCTTCAGCTTGGTCGTCCTGACCGCGGCCCTGGCGCTGCCCGCTCGGGCGGGCGTGTTGGACGACGACCTGGCCGTCGTGCGTCACGCGGTGGCCGCCGAGGCCGCGCCCACCGCCGGGTCCCAGGAGGAGCTCACCGAGCCGGAGCTCACTTCTCAGAAGGAGCCCGCCAAGGAGGAGCCCGCCAAGGGGGAGGAGCCGCCCGTCGCCCCGCGGTGGCTCCGGGTGCGGGTCCAGGAGAAGGGATCGGCGCGCCCCACAGTCTCGGTGAATCTGCCTCTGTCTCTGCTGCGCGCGCTGACCGACGAAGAGCCGCTCGAGTGGCTGGAGGATCTGCACCTGTCGGGCCACGGAGCCATCGGGCGAGCCGACGACCTGGTCACCATCCAGGATGAGGACACCAGCGTCCGCGTCTGGCTGGAGTAGACCGCGGCGGGCCGCGCCTGTCCCCAACAAAGCCCACCCTGTCCCCGGGCGAGTCCGACCCGAGCACGGCCCCTCTTCCGCAAGCGATTGAGCCTGCGTAGTCTTCGCCGTGGAACACGGCTTGCTAGACGCTCATCGGAAGACCGGACCAGAGGAGGTGACCCGATGAGGCTGACGACCATGGCCACCGCCTTGGCGCTCACCGGAGCGCTCGGGTTGATCCAGCCGTCCCCAGCCGAGGCCCAGCGCCGAGATACGCGGCAGGGCCGAAGCTATCGCCCCACGCCACGCCGCCAGGACCACCGAAGCTGGCGGCAGGCCCCGCGCCATCGGGACCGTGACCGCCGCCCGGCGCCGAGGTACGACCGCAGGCACCGCTACTCCCCTCGATACCGTCCCGCCCATCGAGGGTACGGGTACCGACCCTACCGGTACTACGGGCAGCGGCACTACGGTCCGTGCCGGCCCGGCTATCGATGCTACCGCGCGCCGTACTACGCCCCTCCCGGCTACTACTTCGACGGGGTGCCCGGGGCCGGCTTCGGGCTCCGTCTGCGCGGACCCCACGGCGACGTGCGCCTGGGCGGGCCCGGCTTCGGCGTCTACTTCAATTGGTAGGGGACATGACCCGATTCCCCCGGTCAAACCGGGGAATCGGGATCGTGTCCCCCGCGCCCGACATGACCCGATTTCCCGGGCTGCGTGCGGGGACATGACCGGGCTTCCCCGGCCGCCACGAAACCCGGATCGTGTCCCCGGGACCGCCTCCTAGCTGGGGGCGTAGTAGCCGATCTTGTGACGGATATGCACGTCGTCGCGGTCCGGCACCCGCACCACGATACGCCGCCACTTGCCGTCGCGACGCTTGTTGGCGGAGACGTAGCCCAGGTTGTACTGGGTGCGGAGCTCCTCGGCGATGCGGTCGTACACGGCGTCGAGCTCCGAGAGCGAGGCGGGGAAGAACACCTGGCCGCCGCTCTCGCGCGACAGCGTGGTCAGCAGGTGTGCCGCCTGGCTGAAGGCGAGCCGGTCGTTCTCGCGCACCCGGTCCGGCCTCAGGCTGATCGAGTAGATGTTGATCTCGGACTGGCGGGCCAGCTCGACCACCTGCTCGTCGGTGACCAGCGAGGCGGTGTCCTCACCGTCCGAGAGCAGGATGATCGCCCGTCGCCGGAGCTCGCCGGCGCGCTTCTCCTTGGACAGCTCCTTGAGGGAGATGTAGAGGGCGTTGTGCAGTGCGGTCGGCCCCGAGGCGTGCAGGTTGTGCACCGCAGCCTCGAGCGCCTCGTGGTCGGCGGTGAAGTCCTGAAGGGTCTTGATCCGGTCGTTGAACTGCACCACCTCGGCGGCGTCCTGGGGGCGCAGGGTGGCGATGAAGCGGATCGCGGCGGCCTGGGCCACCGAGAGCTTCTGGTCCATCGACGCCGAGGTGTCGATCAGCAGCACCAGGGAGATGGGAAGGTTCTCGTGGGTGAAGACCGAGAGCTGCTGGCGGATCCCGTCCTCGTAGACGGCGAAGTCCTTCTCCTCGAGATCGGTCACGTACCGGTTGCGGGCGTCGGTGACCGAGACCGTCAGGTTCACGATCTCGACC
Organism: uncultured Acidobacteriota bacterium; assembly: GCA_964574335.1. Taxonomy (GTDB): domain Bacteria; phylum Acidobacteriota; class Vicinamibacteria; order Fen-336; family Fen-336; genus CAZNNH01. Next base: position 7,757 of record CAZNNH010000039.1, read on the forward strand.
TCGACCTCGAAGGTGAGGGGCCGCGGCGTCGGCGTGGGTCGGGGAGCGGGGGCCTGCTGAGGACGGTCCTGCGCGGTGGCCACGGCCGCGGCCAGGATCACCAGAAGCGGCAGGAGACGTCGGCTCACGGCTCCTCGACCTCCGGCGTCCCGAGCCGGACCCTGACCTCCGGACGCGCCACCTGCAGCTCCAGCTTGCGCTTCTCGATCTCGGGCAGCGTCACGTAGCGGATTCGGTACCGGCCGCGAAGGTCCGCCGTGAGCTTCTGGACGGTCCGGGAGAGACCCATGGCGGTCAGCAGCCGCTGGTAGTAGCCGCCGGTCTTCCGGGCCAGCTCGGAGGCGACGTACTCGTAATCGACCCTCGACACCTCGCCGCCACCCAGCGCCTGGAACGAAGAGGCTGGATCCAGATCGAAGAGTACGAAGTCGTAGACGAACGGGTACCCGGAGGCGCGGGCTACCGCGTGGATGCGGTCGTAGTTGGTGAAGCCGACGCCGGTGCCGCTCAACGCGATCACCTCGGTGCGCGCGCCCTCCTTCGCCTCGAGGTCCTTGGGGATCTCCACCACCGCGTCGATCAACCGGTTGCCGCCCCGCGGCATCACCCTCAGCAGCGCGGCGCGGACCGGCTCCGGGTCGGTGCCGAAGTCAAGGAGCTGCTCGGGCCGATCGCCGGTGGTCCAGATCGCGTAGCGGGTGCCGGCAGGCAGCCCGCGGACCAGGCTGACGGCCGCGTCCACCACGTGGAAGCGGTAGTCGCTCTCGAGGGGGGCGCTCGAGTCCACCAGGATCGCCACCGTCAGCGGCCTCTCGTCCCGCTCGATCCGGACGAGATCACGGGCCACGCCGTTCTCGAGCAGCGCCACCTCATCGGGGCGGAGATCGAGGATTGGCGAGCCCTTCGAGTCGGTGATCGAGGCGGAGAGGGTGCGCACCTCTGCCGGAGCAGGGGAGCCAGCCTGCGAGACGAGCAGGGCCAGCAACGTCAGGGCGGGCATCGATACCATCGACACGGGATTCCACTATAGGTTTCCCGCTCCGCCGGCGTCAACGCGCTATGGATCCTCGCCAGGGACCGGCGCCGCCCCGGCACCCGCGGTCCCCGTGCCGGCCCTGAGCGTGACCGTGCTGGCGGTCGCCTACCTGCCGGCCCGGCGGGCGCTCCGGATCGACCCGGCCGAGGTGCTGCGACACGACTGAGCCGGGGATGGGCCTCGTAACTTGACGGCGCTTCAGCCCTTTCTATAAGATCAGCAACGCTTTGCGGCTCCGGACCTGCCCGAGAGCAGCGAGGACACGATGAGCCGGCTTCTCTACCTGATCCCTCTCTTCCCCCTGCTGGGTTTCCTCTTCAACCTGATCGTCGGGGTGCGCTTCCTCTCCGAGAAGGGCAGCCACCACGGCGAGCACCCCCCTCGGCCCTCCCCGCTGGTGAGCGGGGTGGCGTGCCTGGCCGTGGCGCTATCGTTCCTGGCCGCGGTCCTGGCCGTGATCGAGGCCCACGCGGCCCCCGACGGGACGCTGGTCCAGGTGGTCTGGAGCTGGATCCCGGGCGGGATGACCGAGGCCGCCACAGGTGCGGTGCCGTTCCACGTCGACTGGGCGCTGCAGGTCGACCCGCTCTCCTCGGTGATGATCCTGGTGGTCAGCTTCGTGGGCCTGTTCATCCACGTCTACTCGGTCGGCTACATGGCCCACGACGCCGGCTACGCCCGCTACATGGCCTACCTGAACCTGTTCATGTTCGCCATGCTGACGCTGGTCCTGGGCGCCAACTACCTGGTGCTCTTCGTGGGCTGGGAGGGCGTGGGGCTCTGCTCGTACCTGCTGATCGGCTTCTGGTTCCACAAGCAGAGCGCCTCCGATGCGGGCAAGAAGGCCTTCATCGTCAACCGGATCGGTGACGCCGGCTTCGTGCTCGGCGTGCTCCTGATCTTCTTCACCTTCGGAAGCGTCGACTTCCGTACCGTGATGGCCGCCGCTGCCCACCTCCCCGTCGAGCACGTCTGGTCGGGGACGCTCACGATCGCCTGCCTGTGCCTGTTCTTCGGCGCCTGCGGCAAGAGCGCGCAGATCCCCCTCTACGTCTGGCTTCCCGACGCGATGGAGGGCCCGACCCCGGTCTCGGCCCTGATCCACGCCGCCACCATGGTGACCGCCGGCGTCTACATGGTGGCGCGCTCGGCGACCCTGTACGCCCACGCCCCCAACGCGCTGCTGGTGGTGGCCCTGGTGGGGGCGACGACCGCCATCTTCGCCGCCTCGATCGGCCTGGTCCAGAACGACATCAAGCGGGTACTGGCCTACTCGACGGTGAGCCAGCTCGGCTACATGTTCCTGGCCTGCGGCGTGGGCGCGTTCGGGGCCGGCGTCTTCCACCTCGGGACCCACGCCTTCTTCAAGGCGCTCCTGTTCCTGTGCTCGGGCTCGGTGATCCACGCCATGTCCGGGGAGCAGGACATGCGGAGCATGGGCGGGCTGTGGAAGAAGCTCCCCTGGACCCACGTCACCATGCTGGTGGGCTGCCTGGCCATCGCCGGCGCCCCGCTCTTCTCCGGCTTCTTCTCGAAGGACGAGATCCTCTGGTCCGCCTTCAAGATCGGCGGCTACGGGCAGGTCGTCTGGGGGATCGGCTTCGTGGCGGCGGCGATGACCGCCTTCTACATGTTCCGCCTCTACTACATGACCTTCCACGGCACCTTCCGGGGGACCGAGGAGCAGGCCCACCACCTCCACGAGTCGCCGCGATCGATGATCCTGCCGCTGCAGGTGCTGGCGCTGGGGGCGATCCTGGTGGGCTTCCTCGGGGTCCCCGCGGTGCTGTTCGGCGGCAACTGGATCGAGCACTTCCAGCACCCGGTCTACGCCGACGCGAACCACACCCTGGAGGCGATCTTCACCCGCCCGGCCCCGGGCCATGCCGCCGAGCTGGGCCTGATGGCGGCCAGCGTGACGGTGGCGCTGATCGGCTTCCTGATCGCCACGCGCCTCTACGTCTGGCGGCCCGAGATCCCCAAGCGCCTCGCCGAGTCCTGGTCGGGGATCCACCGGGTGCTGCTGAACAAGTATTACGTCGACGAGCTGTACGGGAAGGTGGTGGTGCGGGGGCTGGCGCTGGGCGGCGGGAGCACCTTGCACAAGGTGGACCGCTTCGTCATCGACGGCGGGGACGGCCAGGTGCGCCCCGGCTTCGGAGTCAACGGCGTCGCCTGGACCGCCCGCGACATCGTGGCACGGCTCTCCAACGCCTGGGACAAGTACGTGGTGGACGGCCTGGTCAACCTGGCGGCGTGGATCCTGGACAACCTCAGCTACGCCTTCCGGGCGTTCCAGAACGGCCTGGTCCAGCAGTACGCCCTGGCCATGCTGATCGCGGTCCTGTTCATGATCGGGGCCAGCCTTCTGATCCAGTAGAGGAGTCAAGCAGGAGCGAGCGATGGAGTTCTACCGAGAGCACATCCTCTCGATCATCACCTACCTACCCGCCCTGGGGGCGGCGTGCCTGCTGTTCTTCCCCTTCTTCAAGGGGAGGGACGACAGGGTGCGCTGGGCCGCCAACGGCATCGCCCTCCTCGGCTTCCTGGTCAGCCTGCCGCTCTGGTTCTGGTTCGACCGCTCCCACCCGACGCCCTTCCAGTTCGTGGAGAGGCTCGACTGGATCCCCTCGATCGGCGTCAGCTACCTGTTCGGCGTCGACGGGGTGAGCGTGCTGCTGATCCTGCTGACCACGCTGCTCGGCTTCATCGCCGTGCTCTCCTCCTGGACCGCGATCACCGACCGGGTGCGCCCCTACTACATCTTCCTGCTGCTGCTCCAGACCGGCATGCTGGGCGTCTTCTGCGCCCTCGACATGTTCCTCTTCTACGTCTTCTGGGAGCTGATGCTGGTCCCGATGTACTTCCTGATCGGGATCTGGGGTGGGGCACGCCGGCTCTACGCCGCCATCAAGTTCTTCCTCTACACCCTGGTCGGCTCGGTGGTGATGCTGCTGGGGATCCTGGCCCTGTACTTCAAGTCGGGCGAGATTCTGGGGAAGGCCACCTTCGACGTGACCCAGTGGTACCAGATGGGGATCCCCGCCGACCTGCAGTGGTGGGTCTTCCTGGCCTTCTTCCTGGGCTTCGCCATCAAGGTCCCCATGTTCCCGTTCCACACCTGGCTCCCCGACGCCCACGTCGAGGCGCCCACCGCCGGCTCGGTGATCCTGGCCGGCGTGCTGCTGAAGATGGGGACCTACGGCTTCCTGCGTTTCTCGCTGCCGCTCTTGCCGCAGGCCACCCTGGAGGCGGTCCCGTGGATGGTCACCCTGGCCATCATCGGCATCGTCTACGCGGGGCTGGTGACGCTGGTCCAGAAGGACATGAAGAAGCTGATCGCCTACTCCTCGGTCAGCCACCTGGGCTTCTGCATGCTGGGGATGTTCGCGCTCAACCCGCTCGGCCTCGAGGGGAGCGTGCTGCAGATGGTCAACCACGGCCTCTCCACCGGCGGGCTCTTCCTGCTGGTGGGCCTCATCTACGAACGGCGCCACACCAAGGAGATCGCCCAGTTCGGGGGCCTGGCCCACGTGATGCCCATCTACGCCACCTTCACCCTGATCATCTTCCTGGCCTCGATGGGGCTGCCCACCCTGAACGGCTTCATCGGCGAGATCATGATCCTGCAGGGGGCCTACTCGGTGAACCACGTCTGGGCCTACTGGGCGGTGCTCGGCATCGTGCTCGGGGCCGCCTACCTGCTCTGGCTCTACCAGCGGGTCTTCTGGGGCGAGGTCGACCGGGACGAGAACCGGAAGCTGGTCGACCTGAACCGCCGGGAGCTGGCCACCCTGGTCCCGCTGGTGGTGCTGTGCTTCTGGATCGGCCTGTATCCGAAGCCGTTCCTGGCCTTCCTGCACGAGCCGATGCAGCGGGTGGCGGAGACGGTCCAGCCGGGTCGCTTCACGTCGCCGACCGTCCACGCCGCCACCCTCCCGTCCGACCAGGCGACGCCGGCCGACGCCGTCACGCCGGCCGACGAGGCCGAACCCGAGACGGCGGCCCCGGCGCCCGAGCCCACCGCCACCCACTGACGCCGGGCGGCGCGGTGCCGGGTGCGGGCTTGAGCCTCGGGCTTCGGGTGAAGCGGTCGCCGAGCGATCCCGCCGGCACCCCCATGGGAGCGAGCTGATGGCCGACGACCCTGCACCCGCCACCCGGCAACGAAGGCGTCGCCAGCTCGCGCCGCTTCTGGCGGCGCTCCTGGTCATCCTGGTCCTGGCCTTCATGGTCTTTCGCCGCTTCCTGCTCACGGTCAGCGTGGCGGCGGCGGTGGCGGTGTTCCTGAACCCGCTGCAGCGGCGGCTCACCCGGGCGTTGTGGCGCCGGGCCGGCCCGGCGGCGGGCCTGGTGGTGCTGCTGGTCACCCTGGTGATCCTGGTGCCGGTGCTGGTGTCGGCGGCGACGCTGAGCTACGAGGCGGCCCAGTTCCTCGATTGGGCCCGGCCCCACCTGCAGCCGCTGGCCCTGCGCGACCTCTACCAGCGCCAGGTGGTGGAGCGGCTCCCCTCGCTACGGGTCTGGCTGGACGTGGAGAGCCCGCAGCTCGGGTACTTCGTCTCCGATGCCCTACGGCGTGGGGCGGCCGCCCTCAACGGCCTGATCCAGCACGCCGTCGCCCGTCTCAGCGCCGCCTTCCTGGACCTGGTGGTGTTCCTGCTGACGCTCTACTTCCTGCTCCGGGACGGCGGACGGCTGCGGGCCGAGCTGCGCCGTATCTCGCCCTTCTCCACGGTGCAGGAGGAGCTGATCACCGACCACCTCGGTCGCACCGTGAAGGGCGTCCTGCAGGCGATGGTGGTGGTCCCGCTGGCGCAGGGGCTGCTGGCCTACCTGGGCTTCCTGATCTTCGGTGTCCCGGCTCCGCTGCTGTGGGCGCTCTTGGTGGTGCTGGCAGCGCTGATACCGATGGTGGGCTCGCCCCTGGGCTGGATCCCCGCCTGCCTCTATCTCTACTTCGAAGGGGTCACCTGGCAGTGGGTGGGGATGTCTCTCTATGGGGTCCTCGTGATCAGCACCATCGACAACGTCATCAAGCCGCTGCTGCTGCGCGGCTCCGCGCGCATCCACCCCCTGCTCGGCTTCCTGTCGATCCTGGGCGGGATGATGGCCTTTGGTCCGCTGGGGTTTTTCGTGGGGCCCCTCGTCCTCTCGCTGGTGCTCTCGGCGATCCGGATCTACCGCCTCGACGTGCTGAGGGCTCCCCGCCTGGCCACGTCGGCCTCCTCCTCGGAGGCCGAGGCGGGCTGAAGCGGGTCAGGAGGATCGACTCCCGACCACCCCGAACGGATCCCTCTCGCCGGGCCGCGCCCCCTTCGCCTTCGCCTCGCCGCTGCGAACCAGGGCAAAGCGCACGCTGATCGGGCCGAACATCTCGTGGATCACCACCGAAGCCAGCACCACCGTCGTCACCACCGGCCCGAGGGATGGGAAGCGTCGATCGATCACCAGGGTGAGGCCCACGGCCAGGCCGGCCTGGGCCATCAGCGCGTAGCCCAGGTATTGCTGGACCCGGTGGTCGAGGGCCAGCCAGTGGGCCCCCAGGCGTGCACCGCCGAACTTGCCCACCGCCCGGCCCAGGATGTAGACCACGCCGAGCAGGCCCATCGAGGCGACCAGCGAAACGTCCATGTCGGCTCCCGCCAGCACGAAGAAGATCGCGTAGAACGGAGGGTCGGTCCCGGAGAGCGTCTCGAACAGCCACCGGCTGGTGCGGGAGAGGTTGACCATGGTGGCCCCCACCGACATGCTGGCGACCAGCGGCGACAGATCCAGGATCCGGGCCGAGCCCACGCACAGCAGGATCGAGCCGGCTAGCAGGATCAGCATCTCGCCGCTCTCCTTGACCTTCATCGACCAGAAGGCCAGCAGCAGGCCGACCAGGTAGCCGAGCGCCACCGAACCGACGAGCTGCCACACCAACGGGTAGACCGACCGATACAGCGTGGACAGGAGCCCGGTCGCGTCGCTGACGGGCGCGGTGAGGTCGATGGCGGTCGCCACCAGGCTGTAGGCGATGATGCAGAAGATGTTGTTGACGGCGATGATCCCGAGCAGGCTCTCGGTGAGAGGGCCCACGCTGTCGGTCTCGCGGATCACCATCAAGGTCGAGGCCGGGGCGGTGGCCATCGCCACCGCCCCCAGCAGCAGCGCGACCGGCCAGGGCTGGTCCAGCAGCAGCATCCCACCGCTCACCAGCATCGCCGCCAGCGACGACTCGACCAGCGTCAGGTAGACGATCTGCCTCCCCAGGCGGCGGAAGCGCGAGAACTCGAAGACCGATCCGATCGAGAACAGGATCAGACCCAGCGCCACCTCGCTCAGCACCTCGAGCGCGGTGAGGTTCCTCTGCGAGACCCAGCCCAGCACCGAGGGACCCAGCAGCACGCCGATCAGGATGTAGCCGGTGACCTCGGGGACCCGGACCAGCCTCACGGCGTGACCGGCCACCAGGGCCAGCAACAGGATCAGGCCCAGGGAGGCCAGCTCGTTCATCATTCGAGCAGGACCCCGTAACGCTTCTGTCCGCGGGCCAGCTCGAGGAAGACGGGCTGCTGCCGCCGCAGCAGCGTCCGGCGGACCTGCGCCAGGCTGCCCGGAAGCGTCCGGTCGATGCGCAGCAGCCGATCGCCGGCCAGAATGCCGACTTGGTCGGCCCGGCTCCCCTCCAGCACCGACTCGATCAGGTGGCCGGGTGGGGCCGAAGCCCAGCCGAGGCCGACATCCTCCGAGGCGTCCTTCTCCTCCTCGGTCTGGTCCGACAGCTCGACCTGGCGGACGCGGGTCCCGCGCTTGAGCCCAAGGCGTGGCGCCGGGGCGGATCGCTCGAGCAGCAACGCCGCCAACTGCTCGGGTGAGGACACCGGCTGACCATCCAGCTCGAGGATGACATCGCCGGGCTGCAGACCCGCCCGGTCGGCGGGGTAGCCGACCCACACCTCATCGATGAGCGCGCCCCTCTCGGTCCCGAAGTAGGCCTGCTCGGCATCGGAGAGCGCCCGGAAGCCGAGGCCGAATCGGCTTTGCAGCCGGCCTGGCACCGTGGCGCCGTAGGCGATCAGCGCCTCGACCGTGGGCGTCGAGACCGGCGTCCAGCGATTGTCGCAACGGAGAACGACGCCGATCAGCCGGCCGTCCAGATCGAAGAGACAAGCGCCCGCCAGGCTCTCGTCCAGCGGGAGGCTGATCCGCAACTCCCGGCCGCGGACCTCGCCACAGTAGACCTCGGCGCTCCCCAGATAGTTGGTGGGCGAGAGCCCCAGGCCTTGATCGTTCCGCCAGGCGGCGAGCAGCCAGGCGCCCTCGACCTCGGGTGGCGCTTCGGCGCGCGCCGCAGGCGAAAGCTCGGCCCCCGGGACGGTCAGCCCCACCAGGGGAAGCCGCGGCCCGGTGAGGGTGGTGCGCGCCGGAAGCATTTCCCCCCCCGCCAGGGTGATGGCCTCCCAGGCGGGGAACTTCCCTGCCAGGTGCGGTGCCAGCACCAGGCTGGCATCCCAGACCACGCCGGTGCTGCGGTGGTTGGCCAGGTAGACGATGTGGCCCTCCACGTCCTTCGCGATCAATTCGAAGAGGCCCGCCAGGGCGTCCAGCGTACCCCGCAGCGACAGACGCCGGAGACGGCTCACGTCGGTCTGGGTGGGGGGCTGAGGCGCCGGCACGTCCACCGCGTCCTTCGGCTTGGCCAGGAGCCCGATCAGCAGCACCAGGCTGGCGGCGACCGCGAGCAGGGCGACAGGACGCAGGCGCTTGGGGGCGATGGACACGGTCAGGGTCTCTCGGCTCGGGGTCGGGCCGGCTTTTTGCCGCCGGCCCCGGCTCAGGGGAGTCTACTCGACCGCCGGCCGGGAAGCTTGGCTCGCTTGGCGAGCCGGAAGACGGCCAGCGAGCGCCCCTCCAGGGCGTAGCGGGTCCCGCTGCGCACCGGTCGGCGCTCGGCTCGCGGGTTCACTGTGTCGATCACCCGCTCCCAGTACTCGTCCCGCCGCTGCGACGGGAGCCGGAACGGCACCTGCTCGTGGTGGGCGTTCAGAAGGAGCAGGAAGGTGTCACCATGCACACGCTCGCCGGCCTCGTCGATCTCGTCCGGAGCGTCCCCCGCCAGCCGCACGCCCAGGCAGCGGACCGTGTCGCTGGCCCAGGCCGCGTCGCCCATCTCGGCGCCGCTCGGCTCGAACCAGGCGATGTCCTTGACCTCGCCGCCTCGCAGCAGCCGGCCTTGGAAGAACTTGCGCCGCCTGAAGGCCGGGTTCTCGTGGCGCAGGCCCAGCACCTTCTGGGCGAACCTCAGGAACTCGGCGGCGTCGGCGTCGAGTACCCAGCTCAGCCAGGAGATCTCGTTGTCCTGGCAGTAGGCGTTGTTGTTGCCCCGCTGGGTGTGGCTGAGCTCGTCGCCGCTGCGGAGCATCGGGACCCCCTGCGAGAGCAGCAGCGTGGCCATGAAGTTGCGCTTCTGGCGTTCCCGCAAACGACGGACCTCGGGGTCGTCGGTGGGGCCCTCGACCCCGCAGTTCCAGCTCAGGTTGTGGTTCTCGCCGTCCGCGTCGCCTTCCTGGTTGGCCTGGTTGTGCTTCTCGTTGTAGCTGACCAGGTCCTGGAGGCAGAAGCCATCGTGGGCGGTCACGAAGTTGATGCTGGCATAGGGCCGCCGGCCGCTCTGCTCGTAGAGGTCGCTGCTCCCGGCCAGGCGGGTTGCCATCTCGGAGACCACGCCGCCGTCGCCGCGCCAGAAACGGCGCAGCGTGTCGCGGTACTTGCCGTTCCACTCGGTCCACAGCACCGGGAAGTTGCCGACCTGGTAGCCGCCGTGGCCGAGGTCCCACGGCTCGGCGATCAGCTTGACCTGAGACAGCACCGGGTCCTGGTGGATGATGTCGAAGAAGGCGCCCAGCTTGTCCACCTCGAACAGCTCCCGGGCCAGGGCGCTGGCCAGGTCGAAGCGGAAGCCGTCGACGTGCATCTCCATCACCCAGTAGCGCAGGCTGTCCATGATGAGCTGCAGCACCCGAGGGTGGAGCATGTTGAGGGTGTTGCCGCACCCGGTGAAGTCCATGTAGTAGCGGCGCTGGTCGGGGACCAGGCGGTAGTAGGCGGCGTTGTCGATGCCCCGCAGCGAGAGGGTGGGGCCGAGGTGGTTTCCCTCGGCAGTGTGGTTGTAGACCACGTCGAGGATGACCTCGAGCCCCTCGGCATGCAGCGCCCGCACCATCATCTTGAACTCGCGCACCGACTCCTCCGGCGAGGGGAAGGCCGAGTAGCGGACGCCGGGGGCGAAGAAGGCGAGGGTGTTGTAGCCCCAGTAGTTGCTCAGGCCGCGATCCAGCAGGTGGCGGTCGTAGGAGTGGTGGTGGACCGGCATCAGCTCCACGGCCGTGACCCCGAGCTCCTTCAAGTGGCGGATCGCCGGCTCCGAGGCGAGCCCCGAGTAGGTGCCGCGGAGGCCCTCCGGCACGGCCGGGTGGAGCTGGGTGAAGCCCCTGACGTGCAGCTCGTAGATCACGGTACGGTGCCAGGGGGTGCGGGGCGGGCGATCGTCGCCCCAGGTGAAGGCCGGGTCGATCACCGCACCGAGGCAGGCAAGGGCGGCGTTGTCGCGGGTGTCGAAGGAGAGGTCCTCGGCGGGGTCTCCCAGGTGGTAGCCGAACATCTCGTCGCCCCAGGTGAGGGTCCGCCCGATTGCCTTGGCGTAGGGGTCGAGCAACACCTTGTTGGGGTTGAAGCGATGGCCGGCGTCGGGGTCGAACGGCCCTTCGACCCGGTAGCCGTAGAGCTGCCCGGGACGGACGTCAGGCGCGTAGCCGTGCCAGACCATGTCCGTGTGCTCCGGCAGGGCGACACGCTGCGACTCCACCTGCGCGTCGGGGGAGTCGAACAGGCAGAGATCGACCCGGGTCGCGTTCTCCGAGAAGAGCGCGAAGTTGGCGCCCCGCCCGTCCCAGGTAGCGCCGAGCGGGTAGGGGCTTCCGGCTCGGAGCCTCATGAGAACGAGGAGGGCTCGTCGACCGAGGCTTCCGGCTCGCTCTTCAGGAACACGGCGCCCAGCGGGGGCAGCGTCAGGGTCAGTGAGTGGGGCCGGCCATGGGCCGGCAGCGGCGCCGCCTCGACGCCGCCCAGGTTGCCGAAGCCGCGGCCCCAGTAGGTCGGCGCGTCGCTGTTGAGGCACTCGCGCCAGAAGCCGTCGCGTGGCACCCCGAGCCGATAGTTGAGGCGGGGCACCGGCGTGAAGTTGCACACCACCAGCATCACCTCCCGGCCGGAGCGGGACTTGCGCAGCAGGCTGAGCACGCTGTTCTCGGCATCGTTGCAGTCGACCCACTCGAAGCCGGCGGGGTCGCAGTCGAGCTGGTGGAGGGCGGGCTCCTGGCGGTAGAGCCGGTTCAGGTCCTCCACCCAGCGTAGGATGCCGAAGTGGCTCGGGTACTGGAGCAGGTGCCAGTCCAGGCTCTGGTCGTGGTTCCACTCCGCGCGCTGGGCGATCTCGGCCCCCATGAACAGCAGCTTCTTGGCCGGCTGGGCGTACATGTAGCCGAGCAGCACCCGGAGGTTGGCGAACTGCTCGAAGCCGCTCCCCGGCATCTTGCCCAAGAGCGAGCCCTTGCCGTGGACCACCTCGTCGTGGGAGAGCGGCAGCACGAAGTTCTCATGGAAGGCGTAGAGCATGCGGAAGGTGAGGCTGCCTTGGTGGAAGCGGCGGTGGATCGGGTCCTTGGTGAAGTACTCCAGGGTGTCGTGCATCCAGCCCATGTCCCACTTGAGGCCGAAGCCGAGGCCACCCAGGTAGACCGGGCGTGACACCATCGTCCAGGCGGTCGACTCCTCGGCGATGGTCTGGGTGTCGGGCCGCTCCTTGAAGACGTCGTGGTTGAGCTTCTGCAGGAAGGCGACCGCCTCCAGGTTCTCCCGGCCACCATGGGTGTTGGGGATCCACTCGCCCTCCTTGCGCGAGTAGTCGAGGTACAGCATCGAGGCCACCGCGTCCACCCGCAGGCCGTCGATGTGATAGGCGTCCAGCCACAGGAAGGCGCTGGAGGCCAGGAAGCTGCGCACCTCGTGGCGCCCGTAGTTGAAGACCGAGCTCTTCCAGTCCTGGTGGAAACCCTGGCGCGGGTCGGCATGCTCGTAGAGGTGGGTGCCGTCGAAGTAGCCGATCCCGTGCTCGTCGGTGGGGAAATGGGAGGGGACCCAGTCGAGGATCACGCCGATGCCGCGCTGGTGCAGGGTGTCGACCAGGTACATGAAGTCCTGTGGCGTGCCGTAGCGGCTGGTGGGGGCGAAGAACCCGGTCGCCTGGTAGCCCCAGGAGGCGTAGAACGGGTGCTCCATCACCGGCATCAGCTCGACGTGGGTGAAGCCCAGCCGCTCCACGTGGTCGGCGAGCTGGGGGGCCAGCTCCCGGTAGCTCAGAGCGCGATCGCCCTCCTCGGGGACCCGCTTCCAGGAGCCGAGATGTAGCTCGTAGATGGACATCGGAGCGTCCAGGGCGTTGCGGGCCCCGCGGGTCTTCATCCACTCGTCGTCGCCCCAGGCGTAGACCAGGTCCCAGACCACCGAGCCGGTCTTGGGCGGCGTCTCGTGGTGGATCGCGTAGGGGTCGGCCTTGTTGACGTCGTAGCCATTGACCCGCGAGCGGATGTGGTACTTGTAGACGGCCCCCTGGCGCACCCCGGGCACGAAGCCGTCCCAGATGCCCGAAGCCTGTACCGGACGCAGCGGGTGAGAGAGCGGCTGCCAGTCGTTGAAGTCCCCCACCACCGAGACGCTCTCCGCGTTGGGGGCCCAGACCGCGAAGTACGTCCCCCGCTCGCCGCCCTGGTCCACCACGTGGGAGCCGAGCTGGCGGTAGATCCGGAAGTGGGTCCCCTCGTTGAACAGGTGCAGGTCCGCGTCGTCGAACAGGCAGAGGTCGTTGCGAACGGCTCCGGCTTCGGTCATCGGTGCCTCCCTGGCCGGCCTCGGCCGACGGCGCCGAGGGCGTCCGTCAAACCTCGGCTTCCATGAGGTGGAGCAGCCCCTGTAGGGGAAGGTGGATCCACTCCGGGCGATTGTTGAGCTCGTAGCCGAGCTCGTACACGGTCCGCTCCAGCAGGTACACCGTGAGCAGGCCGGCCAGCTCGCTCCGGGCCTGAGGCAGGAACGGCTGGGAGCCGGCGGTCTCGAGGTAGGCCTCCAAGAACGTCGGGGCGACCTCCCGGTACCAGTGGCGCGCCCACGGCTCATATCCCCCGAGCTCCTCGAGGCGCACGCCGCTGCGGACGGCGTGGTTCCGCAGTCCCTGGTGGACCGCGTAGTCGAAGGAGCGGACCATGCCCGCCACGTCCCGCAAGGGCGACCGCTTGAGCCGCCGCGTGCTCAGCGGCCGCGCCGGCTCGCCCTCGAAGTCGAGGATCACGAAGTCCCGTCCGGTGAAGAGGAGCTGGCCGAGGTGGTAGTCGCCGTGGATCCGGGTGCGCCTGCCGGCGATACGCTGGTCCAGGATGGCCCGGAACCGACGCAGCAGGGCGGACCGTTGGCCGTAGGCCTCCTCAGCCAGGCCGCGCAGCTCCTGGGGGAGCCGGGGGAGCTTCTCGCGCAGAAGCCCCAGGTTCTGCTCGGTGAGGTTTCGCATCGACTGGTAGAGCGAGCGCTGATAGAACGCGCTGAAGGGCTCGGGCGCGAAGGCCGGGTCGCCGGCATCCGCGGCGAGGGCGATGTGCAGCTCGCCGGTACGCTGCCCGATCAGCCGTGCCGCTTCCAGGTAGGGGCCGACCCGCTCCTGGTCAGAGACCCCAAGACCACCCTCGTCGGCCAAGAGCGTGGCGGACACCGCCGGGATCGGCGGCGGCTCGGAAGCGGACACCTTCTCGAAGAAGCGCTCCACGTTGTCGAGGGTGTAACGCCAGGCGTCACCCTGGGAGGGGACGAAGCCCTGCAGGATCCCCAGCGTCACCCCGTCTCCCCGCCGGGGCCGGTACTCGAGGTGGCCGGCGAGGGGCGGAACCTGGGCGAACGACGCCTGCTCGCTCAGGTGCCGGCCGATCTCGAGCTCGGGGTGGGTCCCCGGCTCGGCCCGGCGGATCAGCTTGAGGATCAGGCGGTCGCCGTAGACGATCGAGCTGTTGCTCTGCTCCGCGCTCGACAGCGTGGCCTCGAGGTGGGCGGCGTCCGACCCGGCGGCGCGGCGGAAGGCCCGCGTGGGCGTGGCCAGCAGCTCGCCCGCCGCGCCCTTGAAGCGTCGCCGGCCGGCGATCGCCCGGAGCAGGAGCTCGGCGAAGCGGCGGTCGCGAACCGCCCCGTAGATCACGCCGGGCTCCCCGTCGACGTCGACCTCGGCCACGATGGCGTGAGGATAGGCCTCCCGCACCTCGGCCACCTGGTCGCCGCTGGCGAAGGAGAGGGGCAGCGCGTAGCTCTCCGACTCGCCGTCCCGATACTCGACCTTGACCAGCGTGAGGCAGCAGGTGGCGTGGCCATCCCCGAGCGGGATCACCTCCTGGAGCTCCGCCGACTTGATCCGCCTCGCCTTGCCGCCGAACCAGCGGTGGCTGAGCAGGAAGCGCGGCAGCGCCTGCTCGAAGGCGCCGCGGGAGCGCCCCTTGAACGTCCCCAGCCAGCCCCCCTTGACGTTCAGCGCCACCGGCGGCGTCGCGGCCTCGCCGGTCACGTCGGGGGCCGAGGCCTGACGCGCCTCGAGGGCGAACCAGTAGAAGGTGTGGGGGGCCAGGGTCAGCAGGTAGGGGAGCTCTCCGATCCGGGGAAAATCGACCTGGCCGAAGACCTCCACCGGCACCCGCTCTCGGTAGGCCGACAGGTCCAGCTCCACGTACTGCGCGTCGCGCGACAGGTTGGCCACCACCAGCAGGTCCTCCTGCTCATGGCGGCGGATGAAGGCCAGCACCTTGTGGTTGGCCGGAAAGAGGAACTCCAGGCCGCCGCGGCCCAGGCAGTCGTAGCGTTTGCGATGCCAGATCAGGCGACGCATCCAGCGCAGCAGCGAGTTGGGGTTGTCGAGCTGGGTCTGGACGTTGACCGCCTCGTAGGAGAAGTCCGGGTCGATGATGGCCGGCAGGTAGAGCTTCTGGGGGTTGGCCTGGGAGAAGCCGGCGTTGCGGTCGGCCGTCCACTGCATCGGCGTGCGCACGCCGTTGCGATCGCCCAGGAAGATGTTGTCCCCCATCCCGATCTCG
Source organism: uncultured Acidobacteriota bacterium (assembly GCA_964574335.1). GTDB lineage: Bacteria > Acidobacteriota > Vicinamibacteria > Fen-336 > Fen-336 > CAZNNH01. Next base: position 22,955 of record CAZNNH010000039.1, read on the forward strand.
TCGCCGTAGTAGAGGACCGGTGTCCCCGGCAGCGAGAAGAGCAGGCCGTTCATCAGCTCGATGGAGCGCCGATCGTTGCCCAAGAGCGGCGCCAGCCGGCGCCGGATCCCGAGGTTGATCCGGGCCTGTGACTCGGAGGCGTAGACCCGGTACATGTAGTCGCGTTCCTCGTCGGTCACCATCTCCAGGGTCAGCTCGTCGTGGTTGCGCAGGAAGATCGCCCACTGGCTGGTCTTGGGGACGGGCGGGGTCTGCTGCAGGATGTCGATGATCGGGTAGCGGTCCTCCATCCGCAGCGCCATGAACATCCGTGGCATCAGCGGGAAGTGGAAGGCCATGTGGCACTCGTCGCCGTCCCCCTGGCCAAAGTAGGCGACCGCGTCCTCGGGCCACTGGTTGGCCTCGGCCAGGAGCATCCGGTCCCCGTAGGTGGCGTCGACGTGGGCGCGCAGCCGGCGCAGCGCCGCGTGGGTCTCGGGCAGGTTCTCGCAGTTGGTACCCTCGCGCTCGTGGAGGTAGGGGACCGCGTCCAGCCGCAGCCCGTCCACCCCCAGCTCCAGCCAGAAGTCCATCACCCGCTTCATGGCCTCGAACACCGCCGGGTTGTCGAAGTTGAGGTCGGGCTGGTGGGAGTAGAAGCGGTGCCAGTAGTAGGCGCCCGCCACCGGGTCCCAGGTCCAGTTGGAGGTCTCGAAGTCCTTGAAGATGATCCGGGCTTCCGTGTACTTGTCGTAGGTGTCGCTCCACACGTAGTAGTCGCGGAGACGGCTGCCCCGGGGCGCGCGGCGCGCCCGCTGGAACCAGGCGTGCTGGTCGGAGGTGTGGTTGAGGACCAGCTCGGTGATCACCCGCAGCCCCCGCTTGTGGGCCTCGCGCAGGAAGAGCTTGAAGTCGCCCAGCGTGCCGTAGGCGGGGTGGACCCGGGTGTATTCGGCGATGTCGTACCCATCGTCGCGGAGCGGCGACGGGTAGAAGGGGAGCAGCCAGATCGCCGTCACCCCCAGGTCGCGGATGTAGTCGAGCCTGGTGGCCAGGCCCTGGAAATCACCGATCCCGTCGCCGTTGCTGTCGCAGAAGGCGCGGACGTGGATCTGGTAGATCACGGCGTCGTGGTACCAGCCGGGCTCGCTCTCGATCGTCACCTGGTTGGAGGCGTGTCTGGCCATGTGGTGCTCAGAGGAAGTAGTCGAAGTCGCGCTCGCTGCGTAGCTTGCGTCGCAGCCGCAGGATGTGGGCGGGAGCGGTGGCCTCGAGCTGGACGAAGTTGCGGCGCCCGGACCAGAAGTAGCGCGCGTCGGTGAGGAGGTCGTGGAACTGGTAGGGCGCGTGGGGGTCGAGACCCAGCTCCTCCACCGGGAAGCTCACCCATCCGGACTGGGTGTGGTGAGGGTCGAGGTTGGCCACCACCAGGACCAGGTTGCTCTGGTCCTCGCTGCTCTTGCTGTAGGCGATGATCTGCTCGTTGTCGACCTCGTGGAAGCGGAGGCCCTCGTCGCTCTGAAGCGCCGGGTTCTCGCGCCTGATGCGGTTCACACGGCCGATCAGCCCCTTGAGGCTGTGGGCGCTCTCGAGGTCCCAGCTCCTTATCCGGTACTTCTCGGAGTCGAGGTACTCCTCGGAGCCCGGCGAGCGCGGCTTCGCCTCGCACAGCTCGTAGGCCGGTCCGTAGATGCCGTAGCTGGAGGACAAGGTGGCGGCCAGCACCAGCCGGATCGCGAAGGCGTTGCGGCCGCCGTACTGAAGCTGCTCGGTGAGGATGTCGGGGGTGTTGGGCCAGAGGTTGGGGCGGAAGTACTCGCGCACCTCGGTCCGGGTCAGCTCGGTGAAGTACTCGCGCAGCTCCAGGCTGGTGTTGCGCCAGGCGAAGTAGGTGTAGGACTGGTTGAAGCCCAGCTTGGCGAGCTGGTACATGACCTTGGGACGAGTGAAGGCCTCGGCCAGGAAGATCACGTCGGGGTGCTGGCCACGGACCTCCGCGATCAGCCACTCCCAGAATCGGTAGGGCTTGGTGTGGGGGTTGTCGACCCGGAAGATCCGCACCCCCTCCCCTACCCAGAAGTCCACCACGCTCTTGAGCTCCAGCCAGAGGGCCCGCCAGTCCCGGCTGTCGAAGTCGATCGGGTAGATGTCCTGGTACTTCTTGGGAGGGTTCTCGGCGTACTGGATGGTGCCGTCGGGGCGGGCCTTGAACCACTCCGGGTGCTCGGCCACGTAGGGGTGGTCCGGCGCGCACTGGTAGGCGAGGTCGAGGGCCAGCTCGATCCCCTGCTGCTCGGCGCACTTCCGCAGCCGCCGGAAGTCCGCCAACGTGCCGAGCTTCGGGTGGATCGACTTGTGGCCTCCTTCGGCCGAGCCGATCGCCCACGGGCTGCCGTGGTCGTGCGGTCCCGCCACCTCCTCGTTGTTCGGTCCCTTGCGGTGGACGCGGCCGATCGGGTGGATGGGGGGGAGGTAGAGGATGTCGAACCCCATGGACTTGACGTAGGGGATGCGCCGCTCGCAGTCGGCGAAGGTGCCGTGCTTCTCCTCCGAGTCACCGCAGGACCGCGGGAACATCTCGTACCAGGCGCCGAAGCGGGCGCGCTTGCGGTCGACGTTCAGCTCCAGAGGCAACGGGCTGTGGCCGGCGAGACGTCGGTCCGCGTGGCGCCGCATCAGCGCCGCCAGGTCGTCGTCGAGCGCCCGGTCGTAGGCCTCAGCGGGTCCCTTCTCGGCCCAGCCACGCAGCTCGCCCGCCCAGTCCTCGAGGCGCGCCGCGTCCAGCTCGGCGGCACGCGCCGCGGCCTGGTCCACCAGCTCGGCCCCGATCAGCAGATCGACCGGCTGTTGCGTCTCGGCCTCGAGTCGCTTCCGTAGGTCGCGCCGCCAGGTGGCGAAGGCATCCACCCACGCCTCCACACGGTAGAAGTGGGGCTCCAGCGTGGTGACGGTGAAGGTCGCCTGCCAGGCGTCGTTGCCGAGCGGCTCCATCTCCTGCTCGCTCCACTCGGCCTGGCTCTTGCGGCGGTGGTGGAGGACGGCGTAGATCACGTCGTGGCCGTCGGCGTGCACGTCGGCGGTGACCACCACCTTCTCGCCGAGAGATCGCTTGACGGGGAAGCGGCCCCCGTCCACCGCCGGACGCACGTTCTCGACCACCACCCGGGGTGGCATCGCGGCCGGGAAGGTCGTCGTCTGGGCGAGGTGCTCTCTGCTCATGACAGGCTCCCTGCTGGGAAGATGTTGTCACGATAGCACTTAATCCGCTCTGAATCAATGCGTTACCGGGAGGCGGGTGGGGCTCCGGGTGGGCCAGGCCGCCTTCGGACCACGACCGGGAATGGCCGGGTGGCGGCGGCTCTCGCACCGTCGGTCCGGTCCGGGGTTCCGGCTGCCGCAAGCTCGCGTGCGTCACCGCAGAGCCAGCGAGATGAGGGAGGCATGGCACGATCTTCCCGCCTTGTCCGGTCTGATGCCGACTCTCAGGTGAGTCACACCCTCGGCCCGCACGGGGAGGACCTCCCGTTCGTAGGTTGTCCCCGGGGGGCTGAAGTTGTACTCCTGGCGCGAAACCTCACGGTAGCTGTGCCCACCGTCGCATGACACGAAGAGCTCCACGACCTGTGTGCGGCAGACGTCGAGCTCCTCCACCTCGAGGACGATCTCGCGAAGCGACTGGGGCGCGTCGAACTGGAGGATGAGCGCCTGCTCGCCCGGCGTGGATGCCACCCAGCGGGTGCCGCCTGGCCCCCTATGCTCGTCGAGGACGTTCTCGATCGGGAATCCGGGTGCCTCGGACGTCAGCAGCACGGTGGCGATGCTGGCCAGGTCGAGGTCCTCGCCCACCGGCGTCGACGGCAGCGCCGCCACCTGTTTGCTGATGAGCCTCTTCCTCAAGGTCCGATCATCGTCTGACATCACTTGCCTCCACCCCCGGCTAGAGTGGCGCCGGGCCAACCCGAGGATCCAGGTGGAGCACCCGCTGGCCGGCCGAGAGGTGCCGGTTCCGCAGCGCGTCGATGGCCTCGGAACGTAGTTGGGCGAAGAGGCCACGGACGGCGTCCAGCAGCGCCCGGTGTGTCGTCGCACGGCGCCGCTGGCGACGGGAGGCCGGCTCCAGCTCGCTCACGGTTCCACTGATGCCCCCACTCTGCCGGGATGTCAACCAGCCGACACTGCGGCGTGCTATCGTCGACCACGGTGAAAGCCTCCTGTGCCAACAAGGACCATGATTCGATTCACGCCCTTCTTGGCACATCGAGGCTCCCGCCTCTTCTACTTCTGGTGAATAGTCCGGGCTAGGATTCCGGGCGCACCCGCAGGGCTGCGCGCTGTTCCCGCCGCAGGAGTGGCTCACCAACGGAGCGACGTGATCGATCGAGCACGAGCGTGACGGCCCTTCGAGCTCGTCCGGCGCGGAAGACGCGGGCCCCCGTGATCTCCACTGAGGTCATCGAGCGGATCTGCGAGCGGTTGCGGCACAACCAGCCCGTGAGGAGGAGCTTCCCGGGGCTGGGAAGGCTTCACATCGACCGCCAGCTGCCCTTTCTCTGCCTGTATCGCAAGTCGCCGGGACGCACCGAGCGAGGCACAGAGCGTCTCGTCATGGCGGAAGCCTCGTATCTCGTGGCTTCCACGGCGCGGTCGAGCTCATCGGCCCTGGCTCTCTTGCTGCGCCGGGTCATCGAGACCCTGGCCGGCCAGCTCGGGGGGTTCCTGCTGTTGGAGCTCTGGTCCATCGACCAGCCGCCCGAGCCGGCCGAGGTGCGGTCAGGAGGAGTCCGGCATCCGGCCTTCGAGATCCACGTGGCAAGGGACGCGGATCTCCAGGACACGGCCGAGACGCTCCGGGTTCAGCTGGACAGAGTCAGGATCCACCGCAAGGCCACCGAGGTCGAGGTCCGCGAGGGCCGCCGCTGGGGGCCGCCCGGGCTGGCACCGATCCTGCCGCGGCACGAGATACGGGAGTTGCGCGGCCGAGAGATCGGCCTGGGGGTGGCCCCGATCTACCTGAGCCCCGACGGCCAGACGGTCTATCCGCTCATTCTGAGGGCCTTGAGGCGGGCCCTGTCGCCCGCCTTGAAGCGGACGTTCCACCACTTCGCTCAGAAGCACACGTCTCACACTCCGCCCAGCTACCAGGCTTTGGGGCGGCGCCGGGTGGTCAAGGCGGTCTGGGAGGTGGACGAGCAGCTAGCGGCCATCAGCGACTCGTTCGACTTCCTGCTCCTCGTCACGCCGGTGAACATCGAGGCCGCGTGGAACCGCTTCAGGCGAAGACGCTTCGAGCAGGCGCCGGTCTTCCAGTATCGGCCCCGGCCGATCGATCCGGTCCTGATGAAGCGGCGGCTGTACGAGATTCTCATCGAGCGCGTCGAGGATCCGACACTGGCGCAGATCTTCTGGGAGAAGCAGGCCGAGCTGGATCGGCAGCTCACGATGCTCGCCGACCGCGACACCCGGCGCTTCCTCTACGGGGGCCTGCAGGCGTATGGCAGGCCCGACAGCCAGCTGGTGGCCACCGCCCGGGATCTGCTCGACCAGATTCCCTCCCGGACGCGAGAGAACGGGCGACAAGGACGCGTGGACGCTGCGGCCTTCGCCGAGCGGGCCCGGGAGGAGCTGAGCTGCTACCAACGAATGGATCCGGCGTTCACCGCCACGGTCCAGGTGCGTGAGGACATGTACTCCGGACTGATGGTCTCGAGAGGGCGACTGCTGATCGGAAAGGGCGCCCAAATCCCCCAGGGTCGGGTGGAGGCTCTCCTGAGCCACGAGGTCGGGACCCACCTGGTCACCTACTACAACGGCCGCGCGCAGCCTCTTCGCCAGCTCTACGTGGGGCTGGCCGGATACGACGAGCTCCAGGAGGGGCTGGCGGTGCTGGCCGAGTATCTGGTGGGCGGCCTCAGCCGGGGACGGCTGCGCCTGCTGGCGGCGCGCGTCGTGGCCGCGCACAGCATGGTCGAGGGGGCTTCGTTCGTGGAGGTGTATCGCCTGCTCGACCGGACCTACCAGTTCGATCAGAAGACCGCATTCACGATCACGATGCGGATCTTCCGGGGAGGGGGCCTGGTCAAGGATGCCGTGTATCTGCGGGGCCTGCTCCGCATCCTCGACTACGTGAGGAAGGGGGGTGAGCTGGCGCCCCTCTACGTCGGGAAGATCGCCGCCGTTCACATCCCTATCATCGAGGAGCTGCAGTGGCGTGAGGTGCTGCGGCCTCAGCCGCTTCGCCCCCGGTTCCTCGACCGGGAAGACAGCCGCGAGCGATTGAATGACATCCGCGATGGACGAACGCTGCTCGAGATGGCGCAGGGTCGCACCGGAAAGGAGAAGAGACGGTGAAGATTGGACTGGTCGTGAATGACATCAAGACCGAGGAGACCGGGTACACGACAACTCGCCTCGCCATGGCAGCGATCAACCTGGGTCATGAGGCATGGGTGATGGGTGCCGGAGACTTCGCGTACGACCCGGATGAGCGCATCCGCGCCCGGGCGAAGACCGCCCCACGGTCGAAGTACACATCGTCGGAGGTCTTCCTGGCCGACCTGCAGGGCAAGAAGGCCAGAACCGAGAGGATCACCGTCGACGACCTTGACGTGCTGATGCTGCGCAGCGATCCGTCGACCGACACCGGGCTGCGTGCCTGGGCACAGGCCGCGGGCATCATCTTCGGCCGCGTGGCCATGCGGCATGGGGTGATCGTGCTCAACGACCCCAACGGACTGTCGAAGGCGATGAACAAGATGTACTTTCAGCTGTTTCCCGAAGAGGTCCGCCCGAAGACGCTGATCACCAGGGACCGGGACGAGATCAAGGCCTTTGCCAAGGAGCTTGGGGGCAACGTCGTCCTGAAGCCGCTCCAGGGCTCAGGGGGACAGAGCGTCTTTCTGGTGCGCCCGGACGACCTGCCGAACCTGAACCAGATGATCGAGGCGGTCAGCCGCGAGGGGTACGTCATCGTCCAGGAGTACCTTCCCGCGGCGGCCGAAGGGGACACGCGCCTGTTCGTGATGAACGGACAGGCGCTGCGCTACAAGGGCAAGTACGCTGCCTTCCAGCGCGTCCGCCACGGGGACGACATGCGCAGCAACATCCACGCCGGAGGCAAGCTCCGCCAAGCCACCATCACCGACACTCACCTGAAGATCGTCGAGATCGTCCGCCCGAAGCTCGTACAGGACGGCATGTTCCTCGTCGGGCTCGACATCGTCGGCGACAAGCTCATGGAGATCAACGTGTTCAGCCCAGGCGGCCTCGGGAGCGCCCAGAAGTTCGAAGGGGTCAACTTCACTCATGCCGTTCTCCACGCCTTGGAGCACAAGGTGGACTACATGAGGTACTACCGGCGCAGCTTCGACAACGTGGAGATGGCGACGCTGTAGGGGAGCGGAGGCAAAGAGTGGAGGAGCCAGGCTGGAGCATCGTGGCCGGGGACGGGCCCCTGGTGGCGACGGCGATTCACGACGGTCACGCCATGCGCGAGGAGCTGCGAGCGCGCTGTGCTCTGCGCGGTTCGGTGATGCTCAGGGAGGAGGATCCGTTCACGGGCGAGTGGACGAGCGTGGCAAACACGCGGGTCGTAGCCCGGCGCTCGCGCTTCGAGGTGGATCTGAACCGGCCGCGGGAGAAGGCGGTATACCTCGAGCCGGGAGATGCCTGGGGCCTGGACGTGTGGAGGGAGCCTCTCACACAAGAGATGGTGGACCGCTCGCTCTCGCTACACGATTCGTTCTATGCGGAGTTGAAGCTGCTACTGAGGAGCAAGGTCGAGGGGCACGGACGTTTCGTCTTGCTCGACCTGCACTCGTACAACCACCGGCGAGAGGGGCCCGAGGGACCCCCGGCGGCGCCAGAAGAGAATCCCGAGGTCAATGTTGGCACCGGCAACCTGGACCGTGAGCTCTGGGCGCCGGTGGTCGAGGCGCTGCTATCGGCGCTGCGCGGTTTCGACTTCCGGGGGCGACACCTCGACGTGCGCGAGAACGTCAAGTTCCGGGGAGGGTACCTGTCGAAATGGGTTCAGCAGGAGTTCCCCGGGTCCGGTTGCGCGCTCGCCATCGAGTTCAAGAAGTTCTTCATAGATGAATGGACCGGCGAGCCCGTTCCGGAGACGCTGGAAGCGGTCCGCCAAGCGGTGGCGTCGATTGCCACTCCCGTTCTCACGACGTTGGCCCGATGGGACTGGCCGGTCTGAAGGCATCCTGAGGCTCATCAACGCTGGAACTAGATACCGCAGGCTCGGCTACGCTGCCTTCAGGATGATCCGGCGGCTCGGCCCCCAGCCCACACGTCCAAAGCCGTGTCCGCAATGATGTCGGCTCGAGGCGACCTTCGGTAGAATGGTCCTCTGGTGGCCAAGCCCAGGGTCGACCCCGCCGCTCCGCTCCAGAGCCGGCGCAGCGGTGTGCTGCTGCATGTCACCTCCCTTCCCGGTCCGCACGGCGGCGGCGACCTCGGGCCCTCCGCCCACCGGTTCGTCGACTTCCTGGCCGAGGCCGGCCAGAGCTACTGGCAGATGCTGCCGGTGGTGCCCCCTGCCCACGAGCACTCCCCTTACAACGCCACCTCCGCCTTCGCCGGCAGCCCGCTCCTGCTGAGCCTGGAGCGACTGGTCACGAGGGGCCTGCTGGATCCCTCTCGGCTTTCGCCGGCGCGATCGCTGGGGACCCGGCGCGCGCGGCTCGAGGCCGCCCAGAGCTACCGCGAGCCACGATTGCGCGAGGCGTTCGCGGCCTTCGAGGCTCGGGGCGAAAGGCGCCACGGCTTTGCCGACTTCTGCGAGCGGAGCGACGCCTGGCTCCCCGACTACGCCCTGTTCAGCGCCCTGCGCGCGGCACACGACGGCCGCCCCTGGACTGGCTGGGAGAGGCCGCTGCGCGACCGACGCCCCGCCGCCTTGGCCGAGGCCGAACGGGAGCTGGCGGGCGAGGTCCGCTACCGGAAGTTCCTGCAGTTCGAGTTCGAGCGGCAGTGGTCCGAGCTCCGCGAGCGCTGCCGCCATCGCGGCGTCTGGCTGATGGGCGACGTGCCGATCTTCGTCGCCCACGACTCGGCCGACGTCTGGGCCCACCCCGAGCTATATCAGCTCGACGAGCGGGGTCGCCCGCGGGTGGTGGCGGGCTGCCCGCCCGACTACTTCAGCCGGGACGGCCAGCTCTGGGGCAACCCGCTGTACGACTGGCGGGTCCTGCGGGGGCGTGACTACGACTGGTGGGTCGCCCGCCTTCAGGCCACGCTTCGCCGCTTCGACGCGGCGCGCCTCGACCACTTCATCGGCTTCGTCAACTACTGGGCGGTCCCGGGCCGCGCCCGAACCGCCCGCCACGGGCGCTGGGTGGAGGGCCCCGGGGCCCACTTCTTCGAGCGGGCCTTCGAGAAGCTCGGCCGGCTCCCGCTGGTGGCCGAGGATCTCGGCGTGGTGACGCCCAAGGTCGACGCGCTGCGCGACCGACTCGGCCTTCCCGGCATGAAGGTCCTGCAGTTCGCCTTCGACGGCGGGGCCGGTGGCGAGGCCGGGCGTCCTCACCACTTCCAGCCCAACTGCGTGGTCTACACCGGGACCCACGACAACGACACGACGGTGGGCTGGTTCCGCAAGCTTCGAACGTCCCCTCGCACCCGCCCCCAGCGTGACCGGCTGCTGCGCTACCTGGCGAGCGATGGCGCCGAGATCCACTGGGACCTGATCCGGCTGGCGTGGATGTCGGTGGCCCGCACCGCTATCGTCCCGGTCCAGGACCTGCTCGGCCTCGGCTCGGCGGCCCGGATGAACGTGCCCGGCAGCCACGTCGGCAATTGGGGGTACCGGCTGGGCGACGACGACCTGACGCCCGAGCTGGCGGATCGGCTGGCGGCGCTGACCGCCACCTTCGGCCGTCTTCCCACTCCTAAGCCGAAGTAAAGAAGCGACTTACGATGACGCAGCTCGCCTTGCCTCGTATCAGGTGGTGTGGTAGGCTCCGTCCCTGGCGCGGCGCCTTCGGTGGCCTCGAATGGGAAGTCAGCAGGACCCACGGGACTGGACTCGTGCCCTGCGGGAGGCAGCGCCGCTTCTGGGGCTCGGCACGAGCCTGGCGGTGACTGTGGCGCTCGCTCTGGCGGCAGGCTACTGGGTGGACGGTCGGCTCGGCACGAAGCCCATTTTCTTTCTGGTCGGGGCAGCCTTCGGGGTGGCCGGGGCGCTCTTGCAGATCTACAAGCTGGGTCGCCGCCCATGAGCGTCGGACGGTACACGCTGGTCGTGCTGGCGCTGGTCGGTAGCTCGTTGGCGGTGGCTTGGCCGGCGTTGCCGGCCTCTCTCGACGCCCAGGGCCGCCGGGCGGCGCTGCTGGGAGGCGGGATCGCCGCCGCCAACACGCTGCTGGCCTACGCCACCACCGTCTGGGCGGAGCGACGCTCCACCAAGGTGTTCCTCGGGGCGGTACTGGGCGGGATGCTGGGACGCATGGGGCTGATGCTGGCGGCCGTGGTCGTGGCCGTGATCGGTCTCGGGTTGCCCAAGGTGCCGCTGGCCGTCTCGCTGCTCGGCTACTTCGTGGTCTTCCTGGTTTTCGAGCTGACGCTCCTTCATCGCAAGACCAGCCCGGGCGCGGAGGCTCGATGAGCCCGCTGCTCCTGCTGCTGGCCGGCAACGCCGAGGTCGCCACCGAAGCCGTCGAGCACGGAGCTCACGACGCGAGCCACGGCGGTCCGGCCCAGGTGCTGATGCATCACGCCCTGGACACCACCTACTTCGGGTTCCCGTCCAAGCATCTCGCCTTCTTCGTCTTCGCGGCGCTCCTGGTGCTCCTGGTGATCCGCCTGGCGATGGGCGGCTACGACAACGCGCTGCCGAAGGGAGCCCGGTCCGCCCCCAGCCTCTTCGGGCGCTTCCGCAGCGGGCTGGCCACCTTCGTCGAGATGCTGGTGGTCTTCATCCGCGACGACATCGCGATCAAGAACATCGGCCACGAAGGGCCCAAGTTCACGCCGCTCCTGTGCAGCTTCTTCTTCTTCATCCTGATCGCGGCGCTGCTGGGCCTGACCCCGTTCTCGGCCACCTCCACCGGAAACATCGCCGTCACCGGCGCGCTGGCCTTCGTCTCGTTCCTGGCCCAGCAGTACGCCGGGATCTCCAAGTTCGGTGTGGTCCGCCACTTCACCGGGATCGTCCCCCCGGGTCTCCCCTTGTGGCTGCTACCGATCATGATTCCGGTGGAGATCCTGAGCATGTTCACCAAGCCGTTCGCCCTGATGATCCGGCTCTTCGCCAACATGCTGGCCGGCCACATGGTCATCACCACCCTGCTCATGCTGGTCGCGCTGATGGCCAAGGTCAGCCTGGGCTTCGGCGTGGCCATGGTCCCGGTCTCGTTGGGCCTGGCGCTGTTCATCATGCTGCTCGAGATCCTGGTCGCCTTCATCCAGGCCTACATCTTCACCCTGCTCACTGCCATCTTCATTGGGATGTACGCGCATCCCGCCCACTGAACTCGCAAGGACTCGATAGACCCTTAAGGAGGAGAAGCCACCATGGACAGCACAGCGGTCGCATTCTTCGCTGCCGGCATCGGCGCCGGGCTGACCATCATCGGCGGGGCCGCTGGCATCGGCAAGCTGGCCGCGGCGGCCATGGAGGGGATCGCCCGCCAGCCCAACGCCGCCGGAGACATTCGTGGCGCGATGATCGTCGCCGCCGGGCTGATCGAGGGCATCTCGTTCTTTGCCCTGATCGTGACGATCCTCCTGGCCATCAAGTAGAGCTATGCTCGGTGCGCTGCTCCCGGCCACGCTGCTGGCCGGGGGCCTGACCGACGTCGACTGGACGCTCGCCGTCTTCACCGTCGTCCTGTTCCTCCTCTTCGCCTTCGTGCTCGGGCGCTTCGGCTGGGGGCCGCTCCTCCGGTTGATCGAGGAGCGGGAGAAGTCGATCCGGGAGGCGGTCGAGGGCTCGGAGAAGGCCAACGCCGAGGCCCAGGGGCTGCTCGAGCAGCACCGGGAGATGCTCCGGGCGGCGGGCCGCGAGCGCGAGGAGATCGTCAAGAAGTCGATCCAGGAGGCGGAGCAGATCAGGGTCGACCTGACCGCCAAGGCAAGGGCCGAGAGCGAGGAGATCGTGGCCCGGGCCAAGGAGCAGATCGGGCGCGAGAAGGCGCAGGCGATCCGGGAGATCCGGTCCGAGGTCGCCAACCTGGCGATCGAGGCGGCCTCGCGGATCGTCACCTCGTCGCTCACGCCCGAGACGCAGCGGAAGCTGGTCGACGACTACATCGCCAGCCTGCCTGCCCGACAGGAGTAGTCTGGGCCGTTCCACCCGGGGAAGGGGACGACGATGGCCACCTCGGAGATCGCCAAGATCTTCGCCAAGCTGCCGAAGCTCTACGAGAAGGGCAAGAAGGTCAAGAAAGCCAAGACCTTCTACTTCTCCCTCGGCGAGGACGAGAAGTGGACGGTCACCCTCGGCACCGACACCTGCGAGGTGAGGAAGGGCAAGACCGAGGACGCCGACTGCTTCTTCAAGGCGTCCAGCCAGATGTTCCTCGACGTCTGGAGCGGCAAGTACACGCCCTCCGCCAAGGACTTCTTCTCGGGCGCCATCAAGAGCAACAATCCCCTGATGCTCAAGGACTTCATCGACGCCTTCAAGTGACCGGGCGACCGGCTTCCCGGTGCCCGCCCGGCGCATGAGAGCGCCCGGAAGGTCGGCGGCCCGCTCCTCTGCCTGACCCGTAGTCGCCCGCGCGCTGCTCGCCTCCGCGAGCCGGTCAGGGTGTCTCGGCCTGGGAGACGCGGCGTCCGAGCCGGAGGCACAGCGAGGTCAAGCGGCCCACCGTCCGAAGCCGCCTCGTCACGCCGGAGGGCCCCATGTCCAGCTTGGTGGCCAGGCGCTGGTCGGCGTGGAGGTCCGAGAGCCGTCCAACCGTTTGCAGCCGTGCGGAAACGGCGCGCGGCTCCATTCCTGGCTTCATCGATCGATCTCCATGAGGCGTTCGATGTCGCCGATGTCCTGCGGCCGGCCGGCCGCGGCCTTCATGCGCAGAAGCGCTTCACGCGAGACGACCTTGACCGGCCCCGCCTCGGTGGCGACCGTGAGGCGGGACGCCCAGGCCGGCTCCAGGTTCGAATCGACGAGGAGCAGGTCCAGGGTCAGCATCTCCCCGCTCTCGATGCGGGTGATGCGGCGTAGCTCCGCCCCATCGCGGAACTTCATCGGAAAGGCCTCGAAGGCGAAGCCGAGCGATCTCGCCACCCCCAGCACGCTCTCGACGTCCTCGGGCTGTACCAGGAGGTCGATGTCGGTGGTTGCCCGTGGCGCACCCCAGATGGCCACCGCGAAGGCGCCCACCACCGCGTACTCGACCTGGGCGACCTCGAGCGCCCCGATCACGCTCTCGAACTCGCGTTCGATGTCGATGTGCCCCTCCCGCGGCCACCCTTCCCGCGGCCGCCAGCCCGATGCTACCAGCTCTCTCTCAGCCCTGTGCCCAGCCCGAGGCCACCAGTGAGCGGATGATCTTCGCGCCGCGGTGACCCTGGATCGGGTGGAGCTCGAAGGAGCGACGCTCCGCCATCTCCAGCGCCACCTTCGCCGGAGTCCGGCCGCTGCCGCGCGCCTCGGCCAGCACCTGGAGCGAGAGGCGGTAGATGCCGTTGTCCCAGAGCTCGCCCAGATGCCGCTCGAAGGCCGGGTCGGCGTCGACGTACCCGTCGCCCTCGTTGGCGCAGTTGACGATGCCCATGCGGTTGACCAGGAAGTCCGGCATGTAGAGGATCCCGGCTTGCTGAAGCAGCCGGTCGTCTCGCGCGGGGTCCTCGAGCTGGTTGTTGGCCGCTCCGCACACGATCTTGGCGCGGATCCGTGGAATCGTCTCGGGGCCGAGAACCGCTCCGGTGGCGCAGGGGGCGACGATGTCCGCCTCTTCCGCCAGCAGGTTGTTGTCGCCCCGCTCCACGAGCCGCACCACGAGATCGAGCCCCGGAAACCGCTGTTGCAGGACGGCCTCGCGGCCGGGGTCGATGTCCGAGCCGATGATCCGCCCGACGCCGCGTTCCAGCAGGTCACCGACTAGCGGTTCGCCGACGTGGCCGAGTCCCTGGACCGCGACGGTCTTGCCGCGCAGCGAGCCGATGCCGAGGAACTCGAGCGCGGCCTCCATGCCCCGGACCACGCCGCGGGCGGTGGGCACCGAGGGGTTGCCGCTTCCGCCGAGCTCGGGAGGGATGCAGGTGGTGAAGCGCGTCTTGGAAAAGACCGCGGCCATGTCCTCGACCGAGGTGCCCACGTCCTCGGCGGTGACGTAGCAGCCGCGAAGCGAGGTCATCAGCTCCCCGTACTCCTCGTAGACCCGTCGGCGCACCGCAGGCTCGGAATCGTCCTCCCCGGTGCCGCGGGCCATGACTCCCTTGCCGCCGCCCCACCAGAGGCCGGCCAGCGCGTTCTTGTGCGTCATTCCCCGAGCCAGCCGCAGGCCGTCACGGAGGTACTGCTCCACGGTGTCGTAGCGCCAGAAGCGGACCCCGCCCGCGGCCTGGCCGCGGCAGGTGCGGTGAACGAAGGCTCCCTGGAGCGTCCCGGTATGAGGCGCCACCTGGACGAAGACCCCCTCGTGACCGTCGAAGTCGCGCCGATCGTCGCTCAGCAGCCGCGCCAGCGGCTCCAGGGAGGGATGGGAGGCCTGGACACGCTGGCCCTCCGGGTCCCACACCAGGTAGAACCGGCGGATTCCCTCCTGAACGAGTAGCTGCTTGAACGCTCGCGGCGTTTGCTGCGCCAGCTCAGTCATGGTCGTCCTCGGGGGCAGCCCGCGTCACAAGGGCTTGTCCGCCGGCTGCACGGGCGGATTCTACCGCCGTCCCGCTCACCCCTGCGGTCCTTTCTCTCCACTGACGCGCTACACTGACCGGCGCTCGAGGCGGCCGCCGAGGGCCTCTGGCGAGGCCGCTTCTGTCGTGGAGGAGGCGTATGAAGCGCATGGAGAGGATGACCCGCAGGGAGTTCGTCTCCCGTGGCATCGAGGTGGCGGGCCTGGTGGGGGCCTGTGGTTGCGGGCTTTCGGGCTGCGCCACCTTCACCAAGGTCGGGCACACCCCGGCGATCGAGCCCGCCGCCTACGCGCTGGGGCCGGTTGGCACGCTGACCGTGAGCCTCGACAAGACCCCGACGTTGGCCAGCGCGGGCTCGGCGGTGAAGATCACGGATCCCGCACTGCCTGAGCCCCTGATCCTCGTCCACGTGGAAGGCGAGAGGTACGTGGCAGCCTCGCTTCGCTGCACCCACCGAGGCGTGGAGCTGGAGTATCGAGGAGACGAGCAGCGCCTTCGGTGCGCCAGCCTCGGCCACAGCGAGTACGCGCTCGACGGCCGGAGGCTCGGCGGCCCGGCCTCTCGCCCCATCAGGACCTATCCCGCCACCGTGGCAAGCGGCGTTCTGACCGTCACTCTCGGGCCGGGCGTGGATCGTCGGGACGGCTGATCCACCTTCGCCTGCCGGGCCGGGCAACAAGACGATCCGGAAACGTCCACTGCACAGGGACCTTTCGTGCCGACTCTCTCGCGTGCGCGCCCTTGCGGACGTGTGCGCTCGTTCCCGGACAGCCGCATCCCACGACCGGACGGTCGATACGGGCGGGCTTGGCTCGTCCGGGCAGCCGATGGGTCCTCCAACGGGCGATGACCGCCCTTCGCCCGGCAGGCCCGATGGCCCTGATCTTGCACTCCACCACCTGCCCTCCGGCCCGCCCACGGGCTACGCTACCCGAGCCCCGTCCCTGGGGAGTCCGTAGCGCCGCCGGCAGGCGGACCGGTCAGGACTGGAGGTGTCGATGGTCGGCATGGCACAGGAGCTTCGCCACGCGCTGCGTGGACTGCTGCGGGCCCCCGGCTTTGCCGCTGCCGCCCTCGGCATCCTCGCGCTGGCCATCGGAGCCAACGTCGCCGTCTACAGCATCGTCGACGGCCTGCTGCTGCGCCCGTTTCCTTTTGGCCCCGGCTCCGATCGCATCGTCACCGTGCATGCCGTCCACCCCACCCAGGTGGCGGAGTGGGACGACCGGGAGATGTCGTGGCCGGACATCGAGGATGTGCGACGCCAGTCGCGGACGCTCGAAGGCATCTCGGCGTACACCGGGCGTAGCTTCAACCTCTCGAGTGGCGACGGCGCGGCGGAGCGCGTGCGCGGGGGCTCGGTGACCCCCGGCCTGTTCCGGACCCTCGGCGTGGATCCGATGCTGGGCCGGCACCTCGAGGACGCCGAGGCCGCGCCGATGGGGTTCGAGGCGGTCGCCCTGATCGGCTACGGCCTCTGGCAGCGGCGCTTCGGCGGGGACCCCGCGGCGGTGGGGCGCACGCTGGTCGTCAACGAGCGCGCGCTCGAGGTGGTCGGCGTGATGCCCCGCGGGTTCGGCTTCCCCCGCCGCGACGAGATGTGGGTCCCCTACCGCCCCGACGGCTCGCCTTCGCGCGACGGCCGGGACTTCTCGACCGTGGCCCGGTTGGCGCCTGGCTTCAGCTTGGCGCAGGCCCGCGACGAGCTGGCCGCGCTGGGCGCCCGGCTGGCGATCGCCCACCCCGACACCAACCGGGACTGGAGCCTGTACGCGATCCCGTTCCGCGACTACGCTGTCTCGCCCACCACCCGCGCCACCACGGTCACGCTCCTGGTGGCGGTCACCCTGGTCCTGCTCATAGGCTGCGCCAACCTCGCCGCCCTGCTCCTGGCACGGGGTGCCGGGCGGACCCGCGAGCTCGCCATCCGGGCCGCCCTCGGTGGCAGCCGGCTGCGCCTGATGCGCCAGACCCTGGTCGAGAGCGTGCTGCTGGCCGTTCTGGGCGGCGGGCTCGGCGCGCTCCTGGCGCGGTGGGGGCTGGACGCCCTGATCGCGTCCTGGCCCGAGCCGATGCCGTTCTGGGTCCACGTCGAGGTCGACGGACGAAGCCTCGGCTTCGCGTTCCTGGTGACGCTGGCCACCGGCGTGGCGATCGGCATCATCCCGGCGCTGCGTGGCTCGCGGGTCGACCTGGTGCCGGTGCTCGCCGAGCAGGCGCGGTCGGGCTCGGCCGGCCGCAGCACGCAGCGGCTGCAGAGCGCGCTGGTGGTGGGGCAGATCGCCCTGAGCCTGGGGCTGCTGGTCGGGGCCTCGTTGCTCCTCCGGTCCTTTGCCAGGCTCCAGGGTACCGACCCGGGCTTCGACGCCAGCCAGGTGGCGGCGTTTCGCTTCTACCTGGCGGGCGACGCCTACGATCCGCCCGAGGCCAAGCTCGCCTTCATGCAGAGCGTTGCACAAGAACTCAGCTCGCTGCCGGGGCTGGCCGGAGTCGGCCTGACCGACTCGATCCCCACCGACGATGGGGGCTTCCGGGCGCGGGTGGTGGCCGAGGGCGGGCCGGCCGAGCGCCGCGACGAGGTCGGGATCCAGGGGATCGTCACCCTGCCGGGCTTCTTCGAAGGCTTGGGCATCTCCCTGATCGAGGGCCGGGACTTCGCGGCCGCCGAGTCGGAGGCCGACGGCCCGCAGGTCGCCATCGTCAATCGCGCCCTGGCCGAGGCCCTCTGGCCGGGTGAGAGCGCGATCGGCAAGCGGGTGGGCCTCGTCTACGAGACCGGGCCCGAGTGGCACACGGTGGTAGGCGTGGCCCCCCACGTGGTGTACGAGGAGCTCGGCGAGGACACCGCCCAGTCCCGGCGCAACCTCTACCTGCCCTACGCCCGTCGCACCCGCCGCACGATGGCGGTGCTGCTGCGAGCGGAGGCCGACCCGGCGCCGATGCTGGCCAGCGCCCGCGCCGCCTTCGCTCGCCTGGCGCCGATGGTGCCCCTGTATGACGCCAGCACGATGGCGCAGCGCCGTCGGGTCTCGACGTGGGGCCGGCGTGCCTCCACCGACCTGCTCGGCGGCTTTGCCCTCATCGCGGTGCTGTTGGCCTGCGTCGGCGCCTACGGCGTGATGGCGGTGGGCGCTAGCCAGCGGATCCCCGAGATCGGCATCCGCCTCGCCCTGGGGGCGGCCCGCCGCGACGTGGTGTGGCTTCTGCTGCGACGGGGGCTTCGCCTGGCCGCGGCGGGGACGGCCCTCGGGCTTCCCCTCGCCGCCCTGGCGGGAGAGGCGCTGTCCGGGATGTTGTTCGGCGTCGATCCCTTCGACCCGGTCGCCTGGATCGCCTGGGCCGGGCTGCTGGCCGGCGCCGTCCTCCTGGCGGCCTACCTCCC
>CAZNNH010000040.1:0-3132 GCA_964574335.1 uncultured Acidobacteriota bacterium
CTCCAGAACCCGTGGCGGGCGCTCAGCATCTCGATCCCGGCCCGGCAGGGGACCGTCCCGCCGGCATCGCCTCTGGGGTGCTCCGCCCAGACCACCCGGAATCGGGCGTCGTTTCCGGTCCCAGGCCCTCTCACGCGAAGCGAGGTCCCCGGCTCGAGCCATTCCTCGAGGAGGACCCCGGCACCACGATCGCTGATGTCGATCGTCTCGGCGCGCAGCTTTCGGCCACGGCAGTCGATCTCCAGCGGGATCCTGACCAGGGTCCTCGGCCCCTGACGCCGTTCGTCCATCCCGAGACCCACCTCCCTGAGCCGCCGCTCGTACTCGTATGCCCAGAGCCCCGCCCCGGGGTCCACGCTCTGGAGCGCCAGACGGATGACCCGGCCCGGGACCGCTTTCTCCACCCGAGCCCAGACCACGCGCAACCGGGCCGCGCGCCCGTTGGCCGGGTTGGTCGCCTCCAGCGTCGACCCGAGCGGGCACAGCCTGGGCGAGTGAACCAGGACGCCATCACGGCTGACCAGGGCCGTGTGCACCAGGAACCTCGATCCCTCGAAGACGATCTGAAGCGCGATCTCGAGAGCGAGACGGGGGCCATCGGACCATCGCGACACCGCGGAGTGCCGCTCCCTCTCGCTCACGCCGCGACCCTCCTCCGAGGATGCCGGGGGCTGGCGCCTGCCGCACCGACAGGCCGGGAAGCCCCGGCACGAACACAAGATATACATAAACCGTCAATGCTTCAAGGGGCCGGCGAGGTGTGTGGGGCCGGACCGATCGGTCAGGCCTGGACGGCGAGCGCCGTCAGCAGGACGCGCGCGCTCTCCAGAGTCTCATCGTCGAGCGTGGAGATGTCGTCGCGGGCCGCCAGCAGGCGTTCCCAGGCCCCCTCCTCGGAGGCCGACTTGAGGCCCCGCCCGGACTGGAGCAGCGCCCGCATGGCGACCGGGAACCCGCGTCGGAGGACGAACAGACGCAGCCGGAAGCGCTCGGCGGTGGCGACCAGCAGGTGGTGGAGGAGCCCGGCTAGGCCCGCGATCCGGGAGAGCGACCGGAGCTGGAAGGCGTGGGGCCTCACCGGCGGCAGGGGCTCCATGGCGAAGACCAGCCGGGAGTAGAGCGAGAGCTTCTTGAGCAAGTCCATGCGGTCGGCCGTGGTGTAGGCGAGGAAGCCGTAGCCGATGTCGAGCAGACGCAGCGCCTCCTCGGTGGAGCGCTCGCGCGCCTGCAAGGCATCGGCGTACGTGGCCTGGGCCGCCTCCTGCTCGGCCAGGAACCGCTGGCGGAGCGTGGCGAAGGCCTGGTAGCCCTTGGCCGAGAGCACCATCTCCCACCGGGCATGCGCACGCTGCTCGTTGTTCAGGCCCACGACCGCCAGCAGGACGATCGTGGACGCCACGAGCAGCGCCGCGACTACCACGACGCCCAGGGCTGGAGCCGGCGGGCCACCCACACGGGGTCCGGCACCGACAGGCGACGCCACGACGCCCGCGCCCAGACACAGACTGACGCCAGAGAGGCCGCCGGCGCCCACGGCGCGACGAGCGGGTAGGCCCGCGCGCCGAACTCGCCCAGCAGGGCAAAGGTGCTTCCCGCCGTCACCAGGTACAGGGCCAAGCCGAGGAGAACATCGCGGTGGAACGGATGGAGGGGAACGGAGTAGTAGCCGGCCAGGCCGGCCAGACAGCACAGGAGCCACACGGTGGCCAGGCTCGACAGCGGCGCCACCCGCCCCAGCCACTCGAGGTACGGCGCCCCCTGGATCGGGATCAGGTTGAGGGCCACGGCCGAGAGCCCGGAAACAACCATCAGCAAGGCCAAGAGCTGGGCCCGAGCGGTGCGCAGCACCTGAAAGGCCAGGCCACCGATCTCCATGACGATCAGCATCCGCATCGCCGCAAGCAACGCTTCCTTCTCGGTCCAGAAGGGCCGTCGGTAGAAGCGGTCCGGCCACAACACGACCAGCGAGTCGGCGCCGGCGATCAGCAGCAGGTAGATGGCGAACGCCCAGCTCAGCCGATACCGGCGCCGAACCACCAGGCCCATGAAGGCGAGGAGCAGGAGGGTGGTACCGGCAGTCGCGAAGTAGTAGAAGTGGGCGGGCAGCACCGGCGGCGCCCCCTCTAGCCGCGGCTGCGCTTCAGCTTCTTCCGGGTGATCCCGTACTTGGCCAGCCGGCTGTAGACGGTCACCCGGGTGGTGCCGAGCTTGCGGGCAGCCATCGCCACGTTCCACTCGACCTCGTCGAGCACCGCGACGAGCTGCTCCCGGCCCGAGAGGCTCGCGCGCGGCGCCGGGAGCGCCTCGACGATGGGAACCTCGGTGGGCTGGGCTGACTCGATCTCGACGGCCACCCTCAAGAGGTTGTTGAGGGACTCGAGCACCGGCCGGCACGCCTCGAGCGAGAGGCCCCGCCGGCTCTCGAGGTAGAGCAGGCCGGCAGGGCTTCCGTCCTGGCCGATGGGCCACACCAGCGCCTGGGGCGTGGCCTGCGGCTCGCCCGAGCGAACGCGGGACTCGCGCCAGATCGTGGCCACCCCCTCAAGCCCATGTTGGTCGATACCGTCCGCCACCAACAGGGAGGGTTCCTCACCCTCAATTCTAAAGACGGCGCCGGCATCGACGCGGGAACGGGCGATGGCCAGGCGCAGAACCTGCCGGGCGGCCGCCCGGGGGTCGTGCGCCACGATCCCGCGGATGGCCTCGTCCAGGAGAGAACTATCCATACTGCATATAGTAGCTGGCTCTGCCCAGATGTCAAGTACAACCCGCAATTCTCCTGGGAAGATCTCGCTGTCATGCTGTACACTTTGCGTAAAGCTCGCCAGGTGGGCTTTACGGGAGGTGTAATATGTTGTTGAAGCTGGCTCTGCTCATGCTGATGCTGTGGAACGGCCCCGGCGACCGCGTTTCGTCCGAGTCGCGACGTCCACTCCTCATGCCGACGGAACAGCCCGTGATGCAGAGCAACTTGCCGCCGCCACCGCCGAAGTGAGGGCGGGTCGCGTGTGGCGGGCGGCCCTTCCCGGACGGAGCAACCGGACCGAGGGCCGCTCGCCTCACTGGCTCAGCATCTTCCAGAGAAAGGCGTAGGCATAGGCCCACATCCGGGCGCGCTGCTCGTTGTCGGCG
>CAZNNH010000040.1:3232-41105 GCA_964574335.1 uncultured Acidobacteriota bacterium
CCAGAGAAAGGCGTAGGCATAGGCCCACATCCGGGCGCGCTGCTCGTTGTCGGCGGCCCCGGCGTGGCCCCCCTCGGTGTTCTCCCAGTACAGGACGTCGTGGCCCCGCTCGGTCATCCGGGCCACCATCTTGCGGGCGTGACCGGGGTGGACCCGGTCGTCGCGGGTGGAGGTGAAGAAGAACACCCGGGGATACCGGACGCCCGCCCGCACCATGTGGTAGGGGGACCACCTCTTCAGGAACTCCCAGTCCGCCGGGTCTTCGGGGTCGCCATACTCGGCGATCCAGCTCGCTCCCGCCAGCAGCTTGTGGTAGCGGCGCATGTCGAGCAGCGGCACCGACGAGACCACGCCGCGAAACAGCTCCGGCCGCTGCAGGAAGGCCACCGCCACCAGCAGGCCACCGTTCGACCCCCCCATGATCCCCAGGTGGGCGGGAGAGGTGATCCGGCGCCGCACCAGGTCCTCGGCCACCGCGATGAAGTCGTCGAAGGCCCGCTGGCGGTTCTCGCGCAACGCGGATTGGTGCCAGGTCGGCCCGAACTCGCCGCCGCCCCGGATGTTGGCCACCACGTAGACCCCGCCGCGGGCCAGCCAGCCGGTGCCGACGACGCCGGAGTAGGCGGGCAGCTCCGGCACCTCGAAGCCGCCGTAGCCGTAGAGCAGGGTGGGAGACATCCCATCGGCGACGAAGCCCTGCGGCGTGACTACGAAGTAGGGGACGAGGGTGCCGTCGGGAGACGTGGCCTCGTATTGGGCCACTGCCATCCCCGTGGTGTCGAACCAGGCCGGCGCTGTCTTGACCACCTCGGGTCGCGTGTCCGGCCCGACCAGGAGCAGCGACTCGGGGGTCAGGAAGTCGTCGTAGCTGAAGAACCAGTGGGAGGCGAACGGGCTCGCCGCCGCGAGGTCGACGGTGCCCAACCCCGGAAGCGCCAGCTCCCGGCGCGTCCACCGCCCCTCTTCACGCTCCAGCCGGAAGAGTCGCCCGCGCACGTTGTCGAGGGTCTGGAGCAGCAGCTCGTCCCGGGTCCGCGCCACCGCGCCGAAGGCCACCCGCGCCTCGGGCTCGAAGAGGACCTCGAGCTCGCGAGAGCCGCGCAGAAAGGCGTTCAGGTCGACGGCGAGCAGCGCACCCGCCGGGTAGCGGTGACCCGCGACCGTCCACTCCGAGCGAAGCCAGACCAGGAGCTGCTCCTCGAAGAAGCCTTGCAGGCTGGCGTCCTCGGGCAGGTCGAGCCGGACCAGGCGGCCCTCCAAGATCAGGTACGTCACCGCCTTGAAGAACGCGGGGACCTGGACGACCAGGTCGTAGCGCCCCTCCGGGGTATGCAGGCTGTGGGCCGCCACCGTCACGTCCTCGGCCCGGCCCTCGAGGACGGTCGGCGCGGAATCGAGCGCCGTGCCCCGTCGCCACAGCTTGGCCAGCCGTGGATAGCCCGAGGTGGTCAGCGAGCCCTCGCCGAAGTCGGTGCCCACGAAGAGGTGGTCCCGGTCGCGCCAGCTCACCGAGGACTTGGCCTCGGGAAGGAAGAACCCGTCCTCGACGAAGCGCCCGGACGAGAGGTCCATCTCGCGGTAGACGACGGCGTCACCGCCACCGCGGGAAAGCGCGACCATGCAAAGCTCGCCGGCCGGGTCGAGGCAGGTGGCGCCCTTGAAGACCCAGCTCTCCCCCTCGTCGCGGGCCAAGGCGTCCAGGTCCAGCACCACCTCCCAGGCCGGCGCCTTGGAGCGATACGACTCGAGCCGGGTGCGTCTCCAGAGCCCTCGGACGTGCTCCTGGTCCTGCCAGTAGTTGTACAAGAAGCCCCCGCGGATGGCGACGCCGGGGATCTTCTCCTTGGAGTTATAGATGCGGCGGTTGTCGGCGAGGATCTGATCGAAGCTGGCGACCTGCTCGAGCTCGGCAACGGTGGCCGCGTTCCGTGCCTCGACCCAGGCGAGCGCCTCCGGGCCCTCGACCTCCTCGAGCCAACGGTACGGGTCGTCCGGCCCGGCGCCGCCCATCAACAGCCTACGGCCGACCGCATCGCGGAGCCTCGGCCGCGTCCAGGTCGGCTGGGGTCGCCGACCAGATCTCGCTGGCGTACTGCCGGACGGTTCGGTCGCTGGAGAAGCGGCCCATCCGCGCCACCGTCAGGATCGACTTGCGGTTCCACTCGTCCTGCCGCACGTAGGCCTCGGACACCTGGCGCTGGCAGTCCACGTAGCTGCGGAAGTCGGCGCACAGGAAGTGCCGGTCGGGGCCGAGCAGCTCGTCCACGATGGGACGGAACAGGTCGGGGCTGCCGGGCTCCAGCGAGGCGATCGTCTCGATCACGCGGCGCAGCTCGGGATCCTGCTCGACGAAGGCGCGGGGCGCGTAGCCGGAGCGGCGCAAGCTCTCGATCTCGTCGGCGGTCCGGCCGAAGATGAACAGGTTCTCGGCCCCCACCGCGTCCCGGATCTCGACGTTGGCGCCGTCGAGGGTCCCGATGGTGAGGGCACCGTTGAGGGCCGCCTTCATGTTGCCGGTCCCGGAGGCCTCGGTACCGGCGGTGGAGATCTGCTCGGACAGCTCACAGGCGGGCATGATGCGTTCGGCCAGAGAGACCGAGTAGTTGGGCAGGAACGACACCGTCAGCCAAGCACGCGCCCGCGGGTCGGCGTTGACCATCGACGCCACGGAGTTGGCTAACTTGATGATCAGCTTGGCCATCACGTAGCTCGGGGCGGCCTTTCCGGCCAGCATCACCGCACGCGGTTGGGGCTCGTGAACGCCGTCCAGGATACGGTGGTAGAGGGCGATCACGTGGAGCAGGTTGAGGAGCTGGCGCTTGTACTCGTGGAGGCGCTTGACCTGGAAGTCGAAGAGCGACTCGGCGTCCAGCTCGACGTCCCGGAGCCCGGCGGTGGCGTCCAGGAAGCGTCGCTTGCCGGCGCGCTTGGTGGCGGCCCAGCGCTCGCGAAAGGCGGCGTCTTCGGCCAGCGGCTCGAGCTCCTGCAGGCGCTCCAGATCGGCGACCCATGAGTCGCCGATCGCTTCCGTGATCAGCCGGGACAGCGCCGGGTTGCAGTAGCGCAGCCAGCGCCGGGGCGTGATGCCGTTGGTCTTGTTGGTGAAGCGACCCGGGAAGAGCGCGTCGAAGTCCGGCATCACCGACTCGCGCAGGATCCGGGTGTGCAGCTCCGCCACGCCGTTCACGGCGTGGCTCCCCACGACCGCGAGGTGCGCCATCCGCACCGCGCCCTCGCTGACGATGGCCAGACGCTCGACGGCGGCCGGATCGTCGGGGAACCGGCCGGCCAGCCGGCTCCGGAAGCCCCGGTCGATCTCCTGGATGATCTCGAGGTGGCGCGGGAGCAGCCGGCCCAGCAGGTCGTCCCCCCAGCACTCGAGCGCCTCGGGCAGGACGGTGTGGTTGGTGTAGCCGAAGACACGCTCCGAGAGGGAGAAGGCCCGCTCCCACGCCAGGCCGTGCTCGTCGACCAGCACCCGCATCAGCTCCGGGATTGCCAGCACCGGGTGGGTGTCGTTGAGCTGGATCGCCACCTTCTCGGGGAGCTGCTCCCAGGGGCGGGCGACGTCGTGCTTGTGGAAGCGCCGGATCACGTCTTGCAGGGTGGCCGACACGAAGAAGTACTGCTGACGGAGACGCAGCTCCTTTCCGGCGTAGACGTCGTCCGGGGGGTAGAGAACCTTGGAGATGTTCTCGCTGTGGGTCTTGTCCTCCACCGCCCGGACGTAGTCGCCGCTGCTGAAGTGGCCCAGGTCGAACTCACGGCTCGACTTGGCCGACCACAGCCGCAGGGTGTTGACGACGTCGTTGCGGTAGCCGGGGATCGGCGTGTCGAAGGCCATGGCGTACACGTCCTGGGTGTCCACCCACTCGACCCGGCCGCTCCCGCCGGGATGGGGACGGGTCCGGCCGAAGAAGCGCACCGGGAACAGGACGTCGGGACGCGCGATCTCCCAGGGGTTGCCGTAGCGCAGCCAGTTGTCCGGGGACTCCACCTGGAAGCCGTCCACGAAACGCTGGCGGAAGATCCCGTAGTCGTAGCGAATCCCGTAGCCGTAGAACGGCAGGCCCAGGGTGGCGGCCGAGTCGAGGAAGCAGGCCGCCAGCCGACCCAACCCGCCGTTGCCGAGGCCTGCGTCCCACTCCCGCGCCTCGAGGGCCTCCAGCTCGAAGCCCAGACGGGCCGAGGCCTCGCGATACGCCGGCTCGGCTCCCAGGTTCAGGATCCCGTTGCCGAGCGCCCGCCCCATCAGGAACTCCAGGGAGAGGTAGTAGACGCGCTTGACGTCGGCCCGGTAGTAGGCGTCCTGGGTCCGGAACCAGCGCTCCACCAAGCGGTCACGCACGGCGAAGGCCAGCGCCTGGTAGACGTCGAAGTCGGTGGCCGTGTACTGGTCCTTGGCCAGGGAGTAGCGCATCCGCTGGGCGAAGGACTCGACGATCCCATCGGCGTCGAGCCGGCCCGGGCGCGGGGTCGGGATGTGGAGCTCCCTCTCGGCCAAGGACACCTCCTGAAACGTCGACGGCGCCGGGCCGTCGCGGGCGCTCAGGATGTCACGCGGCCGTCACCGCCGCAAGGCGCCGCTACGGGCCCGAGCGCCACCGCCAGCCCCTCTCCGGGAAGGGCGAACGCTCGGATCAGGAACGTTCCGTCGCAGCACTCGAAGCTCCTCCCGCTCGGCGATCCCCTCGCGAAGCTCCGCTACCAGCTCCCCTGGGAGGTCGAGCTTGGCGGGGAGAGCGTCAAGTGCTACGAGCCGATCTCGCGGCGCTCACTCCGGCTTCCAGTCCGGCAGTCGCCCCGGCGTCCAGGGAGCCCCCGCCGCCTCGGCGGCCGCCTCGAGGCTCACGAGGTCGGTCCCGATCAAGGTCCGGAGCCCCTCCAGCGTCGCCTCGAACTGCGCGGCGGCGGCGGCGTACGCCTGCCGGTGGGTCTCGGTGGGGGCGGAGGTCGTGGTCCACTGCCCGTAGACGATCGACTGCACCCGCTCCCGAATCGAAGGAGGGACAGGCTCGTTACGCTGGGCGCGGGTGGTGTCGCCGGTGAGGCTCACCTCCAGGTCCGCCAGACGGTCCCTCAACGCGAGCAGCTCCTGGCTCAGGGTCGGCTCGGCGCCGGGCGTGTCCTGAAGAGCCTGACGGAGGTGGTCGATGCGGCGGTCCGCCTCGTGGGCCGACTCGATCGCTCCCAGCACCGCGCGCTGGAGCCGAGCCGTCTTCTTCTCGAAGGCCAGCAGCCGCTCGCGATCCGGCGCCGGCAGGCTGGCGGTCCCGAGCAGCTCGGCGACGAAGGGCTGCGGCTCGCCGAAGGGCTCGACCTCCCCATTCACGCGCTTGGCGAACGCCACGGCGTAACTGCCGGGCAGGGCCAGCGGCCCGATCGGACCGGTGTCGAAGGGGTTGTCGTCCTTCTTGGGCTCGAGGTCGGTGGGGTCGGCGGGAGGATAGCGCAGGTCCCAGGCCACCCGGTGGAAACCCGCCTCCACCGGCCCGGTCAGACGCCGGACCACGTTGCCCTCACTGTCATTCACCGTCATCACCACCGCCGGCTCGAGCTCACGGTCCTCGGCCTGCAGCTCGTCCCAGCTCGGGTAGGAGAGGGTCCCCTCCCCGACCTTCTTCTCCTGCTCCTCTCGCTGCTTCCGCAGGGTCTGGATCTCGTCCTTCAAGTAATAGGTGAAGACGGCTCCGAAGGGCGGGTTGTCGGCGGCGTAGAGCCCGTCGCCCTTCTCTCCCTTCTTGGGCAGGCCGAGGGGCGTGCTCGGGATGTACATCCAGGCCTTGCGGGGGGCGAAGCAGAGGGCGTCTTGCTCCAGGCTCTCCCGGGTGATCTGGCGCAGCGGCGAGTAGTCGTCGAGCACGTAGAAGCCCCGGCCGAAGGTGGCCAGGACCAGGTCGTTCTCGCGCCGCTGCAGGTCGATGTCGCGCACCGCGATGATCGGCAACCCGCCCTTGAGCTGGATCCAGCGCTGCCCCCCGTCGACGGTGAAGAAGGCGCCGAACTCGGTGCCGGCGAACAGGAGCTGGGGCACCACGTGGTCCTCGGCCAGCGTGTAGACGGAACCACGCTCGGGAAGGTCGCCGGCCACCGACGACCAGGTGCGGCCACGGTCACGGCTCTTCAGCACGTAAGGCTTGTAGTCGCCCATCTTGTGGTTGTCGAAGCTGGCGTAGACCGTGTCCTTCTCGTGCCGCGAGGCCTCCAGGTCGGATACGTAGGTGCGGGCGGGCACGCCGGGGAGGCTCTCCACCTTGCGCCAGGTGATGCCGCCGTCCTCGGTGACCTGCACCAGGCCATCGTCGGTGCCCACGTAGATGAGACCTTCCTGAAGCGGCGACTCGCACAGCGAGACGATGTTGCCGTAGAACGAGGTGGACGCGTTCTTGGACACTGCGTCCACGCTCCAGACCTTGCCCATCACCGGCAGCTTGTTGCGGTCGATCTGGGCGCTCAGGTCCGGGCTGACCGCCCGCCAGCTCTCGCCCCGGTCGTCGCTGCGGAACAGGCGCTGGGCGGCGAAGTAGAGGCGGGTGTGGGAGTGGGGGCTGATGATCAGGGGCGAGTCCCAGTTGAAACGCAGCGGGGCCTCGCCGGGGGCGGACTGGGGCTTGATGTCCAGCACCTCCCCGGTCCGCTTGTCGTAGCGGACCAGCCCCCCGTACTGCCAGAGCGCGTAGACGACGTCCGGGTCCTCCGGATCGATCTGGGTCTCGTAGCCGTCGCCGCCGACGGTGACGAACCAGTCGGAGTTCAGGATGCCGTGGTCGGTCCTGGTGCGGGAGGGGCCACCCAGTGACGCGTTGTCCTGGGTGCCGCCGTAGACGTTGTAGAACGGCGCGGCGTTGTCCGCCGAGACCCGGTAGAACTGGGCCACCGGCAGGTTGTCGACGAAGCCCCAGGTGGCGCCACGGTCGTAGCTCTCGTAGACGCCGCCGTCGCAGCCAGCCAGCAGGTGGTCGGTGTGCTGCGGGTCGATCCACAGCGCGTGGTTGTCCACGTGCTTGAAGCGCTCGCCGACCTTGTGGAAGCTCTTGCCGCCGTCCTCGGTGACGTGCATCCAGGTGTCCATGGAGTAGACGCGGTCGACGTCCTTGGGGTCGGGGATCAGCTCCTGGTAGTACTGGGGGCTGGTGGAGGCATAGTCGCTCATCCGCTCCCAGCTCCCGCCCTGGTTCCGGGAGCGGTAGAAGCCCTGCTCCTTCTCCTCGGCCGCCTCGATCAGGGCGTAGACCACGTCCGGGTCGGCGGGCGAGACGGCCAGGCCGATCCGGCCCATCTCCCCCTTCGGCAGCCCCTTCTCGAGGCGTCGCCAGGTCTTGCCCCCGTCCTCGCTCTTGTGGATGCCCGACTCGGGTCCGCCGTCGATCAGCGTCCACACGTGCCGCCGCCTCTGGTAGGCGGCGGCGTAGATCACGTCGGGGTCGCGGGGGTCGAACCAGATGTCGGAGACGCCGGTGTTCTCGCTGATGGTCAGGACCGCCGCCCAGGTCTTGCCCCCGTCCTCGCTCTTGTAGAGGCCGCGGTCGCCGCCAGCGTTCCAGAGCGGGCCCTGGGCAGCGACGTAGACGGTGTCGGAGTCACGCGGGTCGATCAGGATCTTGCCGATGTGCTCCGAGGCCTTGAGACCCACGTTTTCCCACGAGACGCCACCGTCCAACGACTTGTAGACGCCGTCCCCGTAGCTGACGCTGCGCTGGCTGTTGTTCTCGCCGGTGCCCACCCACAGCACCAGCGGGTGGTTCGGGTCGATGCTGATACAGCCGATGGAGTAGGAGCCCTGGTCGTCGAAGAGGGGCGTCCAGGTGGTCCCCTGGTTGGTGGTCTTCCACACCCCGCCCGAGGCGACCGCCACGTAGTAGGTGCCCGGCGCGCTTCTGTCCACGGCGATGTCGGCGACACGACCCGAGGTCGTGGCCGGGCCCAGGCCGCGCAGCTCCAGACCCGTGAACGTCTCCGCCGAGAGGACGTCCTTCTTCTTGGGCTCTTCCTTGTCCTTCGGCTTGGCGATGGCGGCCACGCCGGGACACAGGACGGCCAGGGTCAGCATCCAGCCCAGGGTTCTTCTCATTAACGGGCTCCTGACAGATCGGGGGCGGGACCTCGCCCCTCAAGGGCCATTCTATCGCCCCAGTCGGGGGGTTAGGGCCCGCGACACGCCAGCGCCCACCTCGAGTCTGCTATCCTCGGTTGCGAGCCTTCCCGGATCGCGCCCGACGCGGGGTGTGCCGCCCGCCCCTCCGCTCGAGCCTCGACGACTCCGGCATCTGTATCGTCGGGTCGAACCAGGAGAACAGGAGACTCGGCGATGGGCATCCGCATCTTCAGGGACTTCCCGCGCACCTTCTGGATCGCCAACGTCATGGAGCTGTTCGAGCGCGGGGCCTACTACGGCCTGAACGCGGTGCTGGCGGTCTATCTCACTGCCGACCGCAGCACCGGCGGCCTGGGCTTCGGCGAGCAGGCGGTGGGCTTTCTCCAGAGCATCGTCTACGCCGCCACCTACGTGCTGCCGATCCTGGGCGGGGCCCTCGCCGATCGCTACGGCTACCGGCGCATGCTGGTGGTGGCATTCTGCCTGCTTACCGCCGGCTACTTCGCGGCCGGCTTCATGTCGAGCTACGCCCTGGTCTTCCTGGCCCTCCTGGTGATGGCCTCCGGCTCCGGTCTCTTCAAGCCGATCATCTCCGGGACCGTGGCCCGCACCACGGACGAACGGACCTCCGCCTTCGGCTTCGGCATCTACTACTGGATGATCAACATGGGGGCCTTCCTCGCCCCCTTCGTGGTGAGCGTGCTGAAGGGATTCTCCTGGCGGTACGTCTTCGCCGCCTCGGCCGCCTACACCGGCCTGATGCTGGTCCCGGCGGCCTTCGTCTTCAAGGACCCGCCTCGGCCCGAGAGCTCGAAGACCCTCAAGCAAACCCTGATGGGGGCGGTCGAGGTGCTCGGCGACGCCCGCTTCGTGCTCATGATCGTGGTCTACTCGGGCTTCTGGATCCTCTACTTCCAGACCTTCGGGTCCGCGCTCTGGTTCCTCCGGGATTTCGTCGACCGCGAGCCGGTGAGCGCGGCGGTCACCTCCCTGCTCGGCGCGCTCGGCCTTCCGTGGAGGTTCACCTTCGACGTCGAGCACGTGATGGTGATCAACGCCGGCGTGATCATCCTGCTGCAGGTGGTGGTGAGCCGGATCGTCAAGGATCTGCCGGCCCTCCCCACCATGGTGGGCGGGATGGCCCTGGGCGCGTTGGGCTTCGCCTGCCTCTCCGCTTCGCGCAGCCCCTGGGTCTTCATCCTCGGGATCGCGGTCTTCTCGCTCGGGGAGATGACCGCCCATCCCAAGTACTACAGCTACGTGGGCCTGGTCGCGCCCGCCGAGCGGAAGGCCGTCTACATGGGCTACGCCTTCCTGTACGGCGTCTTCGGGTCGCTGCTGGGCTCGAGCCTGGGAGGCACCCTCTACGAGTGGATGCTCAAGCCCGTCGTGGGGGTCCCGGGGACCGAGAGCCGGACCACGCTGTTCTGGCTGATCTTCGCCGTGCTCGACGTGGTGGCGCTCTTCGGCCTCATGGTGTACGGCCGGATCTTCGGCGAGGACACGCCCGAGACACGGGCCAAGGCGCGCACCGCCATGGGCTTCGTGTACGCCCTGATCCTGCTCGCCGGCGGAGCGTTCCTGGTCCAGGGGCTGGCCGCCACGCCGGCCCGGTATCGCATCGTGGTGCAGGCCCTCATCTTCATGACGCTGGGCGTCGGTGGCCTTGCGGTGACGCGCCGAAGCCGGCCGGTGGAGGGGTAGGCACCGGATCGGCTCAGGCTGCAGCGAAGTACTTCCGTCGGAAGCGCAAGGCGACGTTGACCAGGGCGATCAGGACCGGCACCTCGATCAGCGGACCGATCACAGTGGCGAAGGCCTGCTTGGAGCCGATCCCGAAGAGGGCCACCGCCGCCGCGATGGCCAGCTCGCCAGGCCGAACATCACCAGGGGTCCGATCACCCAGTTGATCAGCAGGGAGAGACCGAGCAGGCGCTTGTTGTGGAAGACCCGCCCCATCTCCTCGTAGCGCACCTTGGCCAGCGGCGGGTACATCCTGAGGATCAGGCCAGCCGCGATCGGCGACTCGGCCCGGGAGACCTGCCCGGTCTTGCCGGGGCCGACCGAGAAGCTCCACGTGTCGTTCCCCGACCCGGCCGAGGCGACGGGAAGCGACGAGGAGAAGATGGCCGTCTTCCGCCGCGTGCGCGACGCGACCCGGGTCCGGCTGCTGCCAGAGCTGGAGCGGCGCACGCGGCAGGGATGCGGAGTATGAGCCGTTGCGATCAGTCCAGCTCGGTCACGGTTGCCATCTGGCCGTGAAATCGTAGCCCCCGGCCTTCAGCTCGTAGACGGCCTTCCCGTTGGCATACTCCAGGAAGGTGACGCCCTCTGCACGGCTGGGGTCTTGTCCACTCTCGCGCACCGCCTTCGCGGAGGAAGCCGGCAGGTGGAGGGTGGCGGTGGTGTTGGCCGGGACGGAGGCCTGAAAGCGCAGGACGCCGCCGTCCACCTTCCAAGCGCTCCGAATCCTGCCGTACATGGAGTCATAGTAGCCGTCGGCAGAGGTGATCCCGCCGGTCGGGTCCGGCTCGGGTTGTAGGATGAACCTTTGGAAGCCGGGCTCGTCGCGCTGGATCCCCAGGGAGTACGCCATCATCCACTGACCGACCGCACCGAACGAGTAGTGATTGAACGAGTTCATGCTGTTGTTCCCGCCGAAGCCCTTCTCGACCGTGTAGCCGTTCAGTCGCTCCCAGATGGTGGTCGCGCCCTGATCGATGGCGTAGAGCCACGAGGGGTACTGTCGGTTCTGAAGGATCCGATAGGCGAGATCACTGCGCCCGGCATCGGACAGAGCCTTGCTGATCCAGGCGGTGCCGATGAAGCCCGTCATCAACGAGTACTTCGGGCGGACGACGCCGCCGTCGTCCCGGTTCTCGCGTTCGACGGCCTCGGCCAGGTTCTTCACCATGAACGGCAGGTTCTCGTCGCTGAAGACGCCGAGAGCGAGGGGGACCGCATACGAGGTCTGGGTGTCGGCGAGTTTCATCTCCGCCGGGGTGGCCGGGCCGAAGGGACGCCGTCCACCGACGAGGGCGACCGTCTTCTTGTCGGTGTTCACGAAGGCCGCGTTGAAGAGCGCCTTGCGCTTCCGGTGGAGGTCCCGGTACTTCCGGGCGTCGTCCGTCTTGCCGAGCAGCGCAGCCACCTGGCTCACGATGTCGAGATCGAAGGCGTGATAGGCGGTGGCCAGGAAGGCGGTGCCGAGCTGGTCGTTCTGGGGACCGAGCCAGTCACCGAGCTGGGCGTCGGAACTGAGCCCGGTCTTGGCGTCGATCGTCGTCTCCAGGTAGTCGGCATAGGCGGCCATCGCCGGGTAGTGCTGCTCGAGGAGGCGCAGGTCTCCGTGTAGCCGACGCGATAGACGTTGAAGCGAGCCTTCCCGCGCTCGCTGCCGTCCACCGACGAGACGTCGAGCTCGAGCTTGATGTAGCTCTGGTCCTTGGCAGCGGCGAGCTGGAAGAGGTTCTTGTTCGCGTCCATCAGCCGGGAGTCGTTGGCCCCGTAGACGAAGCTGGCGCGGGTGCTGCCCGGCGCGATGGTCTGCGCGTAGCGGACGTGGAAGATCGACAGGTAGTGGGAGTAGAGGACGAGGTCCTCGTCGCCGCCGCCGATCCAGGTGGCGCCGCTCCAGGCGCTCGAGTCGGGCGTGGGGTCCATCAGGCCCGTCTCGAACCAGGAGCGGCCGGCAGCCGGCGCGCCGGTCTGGTCCCAGACGGTCACGGTCCACCGGTACCGGGTCGAGGGGCGGAGTGGCGTGCCGCCATAGACGATCCCGAGGGCGCGTGCGCCGGGCGACTTCTTGGTGTCCCACACCACGTCGCCTTCCGGATCCGTGACCACGATCCGGTAGGCGGTCTGCGCATAGCCGCGCTTCCCTTCCGGGGCGGTCATCTGCCAGCCAAAGCGAGGTTTCTCGACATCGATTCCCAGCGGTGTCGTCCGGTACTCGACGTGGAGGTTCCGGACCGCGACCGCCGCCTGGGCGATACCGGCGCTCGAGAGGACGGCGGCCGTAGCCAGCAGGCATACGAGAACGCGGGGGTTCCTGTCCATGTCCCTGCCTCCGCCGTGTGGTTCCGTCACTCAGTCTTCCTCGACCTCGAGCCGTGGCCCGCCCAGCAGGGCGTAGGTAGTATGAGGCCGGCTCGAGTGTCAATCCGCGCTTCGGGCTCCGGCCCTTGACATCCAATGATACGTGACGATATAGTACGCGGCGTATCATGGCCTTGAAGACATCGCGGCTCGGCTACGCGCTCCTGGGGCTCCTGTCCGAGCAGCCAGCGTCCGGCTACGGCATCCGCCGTCTCTTCACCGACACGCCGATGCAGGCCTTCAGCGACAGCCCGGGCGCCATCTACCCGGCGCTTCGGCGGCTGGAAGCGGCCGGCCTTGTCCGGGGGCGTGTCGAGAGCAGCTCCGGCCTGCGCCGCAGGCAGGTCTTCCGGCTGACGGCCGCGGGGACCTCCGCTCTCAAGCAATGGCTGCGCCGGCCCGTGACCCGCGAGGACGTGGTTGGGGACGTGGACGGTCTGATGTTGCGCTTCGCCTTCATGGACCAGACGGTCGGCGAGGCCGCGGCGGTGAGGTTTCTCGAGGCGCTGCGGCGGGAGCTGGAGTCCCACGCTCCGGCCCTGCGGCAGTACCTTCGCGCCAACCGCGCCGGCATGTCGCGGTCGGGCCGGCTGGCGCTGGAGAGCGGGATTCGGAGCTACGAAGCTCTGCTCGCGTGGTGCCAGGACGCCATTCGAGACTACGAGGGCAAGGATCGAGGAGGGTCGAACCCATGACGCCACGAATCGTCCTGTACTGTGCGCTGGGCGGCTTGTCGCTGACCATCGCTGCCGCCGGAGAGGGCCACTTCGCCTGGTGGTGGCTCTCCGGCTGCGTGCTCTCCGCCGCCTTCCTTCCGGTGGCGCTCTTCGGGCCGCGGGGGGCGCTCGGGCAGTTCGGCGTGATCGCACCCGTGCTGCTCGTCGTCTCGGTGCTCTGCACCTGGAGCGAGGCGCTCCTGTTCATCCCCGGCTACAAGGAGCGTGCGGCCGGCGACCTCGCCGGGAGCGCGTTCGTCTACCTGGTGACGGCGGCCGTGCTGGCTGTCCTGGCGCGTGTGCTCCGCCTGACCCGGCGCTCCAACCTGGCCGTCCCGTGCCGCCCTCCGTGGCTGGCCGTCCCGCTCGTTCTGGTCGGCGGCTGCGCGTATGCCTTCTACTATCTGGTCTTCGGCGGCATCACCTATGAGCTATTCACCAAGGGCTACTACCCAGAGGCAACCGAGCAGGTCGCCCAGCTCGGGCTTCTGTTCTGGGCGGTCCAGGTCGGGCGCGGGGCGCTGATGACGGCCGCCGTGCTGCCGGTCGTCTACACGCTGCGCGTGCGGCGCTGGCACGCCGCCCTCGCGGTGGGTATGCTGGTCTGGGTCGCTGGCGGCCTGGTGCCGTTGCTGCTGCCCAACGAGTTCATGGGCGCCACCCAGCGCTTCATCCACATCGTCGAGATCCTCACCCAGAACGCGGCCCTCGGCGCGACCGCGGTGGTGCTGCTCCGCGCCAAGTCCCTGCCGCCGTTCTCCCAGAGCGGCCCCGGAGCTGCCGCATCTATCGCGAGGCGCGAAGAGCTGTCAGGAGCGCAGCCCGCGCCCTGACCAGGCGACCACGGGCATCGTCGTTCGCTCGGGCCAGCGAGGGCCAGCCCGCTGCGAG
Source organism: uncultured Acidobacteriota bacterium (assembly GCA_964574335.1). GTDB lineage: Bacteria > Acidobacteriota > Vicinamibacteria > Fen-336 > Fen-336 > CAZNNH01. The sequence goes on from CAZNNH010000040.1 coordinate 17,033, forward strand.
GGTGGGATCCTTCTTCGCTTCGGCGAGGATCTCCGCCATGACAGGGATCGACTCGGCATAGGGAAGTCGCAGTGCCGCCACTGCCCGGGGTCGGAGCGCTCTCATGGCGGTGAGACCGCGCTGCAGGGCACGCTTGACGACCTGGGCATCGCCCAGCGACTCGACCGGGATGCCGAGGTAGGCCGCTACCGCGCCGTCCTGGTCGACGCCACTTCCCTCGCCGGCGACGGTGCGTCGCAGCAGGGGTTGCGCGTCGTCGCTCTCCAGCATTCGTTGCTGCATGCCTATGATCCCGCCCAGCTCGACGTCGACCGCCGCGCCCCAGTCGAAGCCGTCCTCCGGCAGGGCCGACACGAACCGCTCGATGGCTCGGACCTGCAGATCGGGCAGCAGACCGCGCCCGACGGCACTCTCGATAGCGCGCATGTGGGTCTCCAGCTCACTGAAGGCGAAGAGCGCTCCGACGAGCGGCGCCCCGCTCGCGATGTCCCGCGAGAAGCGAAGGCCGTCCAGCCAGACCTGGGCCGCCTCTTCGCTCTTCGACTGTTCGAGGAGCGACATGCCGAGCAGGACGTTGAGGCGGGCGAGGGTCCGCGCCCGAACCAGGTGGGCGATCGGCGCCTCGGCATCGCGGGAGTACTCGAGCCCCCAATCGCAGAACGGCTGACGGGTGGCCCGGTGCATGGTGGCGAGCGCTTCGTGGTTCGCCTCGATCACGGGGGCGAGTCGGTCATCCCACGGGACCTGGCCCCGCGCCGTTCGCTCCAGCGTGTCGGCGAGGCCGGCGTCGGCGTCAGGGTTCTGCATCTGCGCCATCGCCATCCAGTAGCCGAGGGCTGCGTTGCGACTGCAATCGGCCTCGGAGGCCGCCACGGCGCCCCCCGCCAGACAGGTCGCGGCGATCGTCATCATCGGGACCAGCGTTCGCATCTCCCCCTCCTCACTAAGTCACAGACTCGGACCGGCCTCGGCCAACCCACGAAGCGCCCCTCCGGGGCGCCTGGGGTCGGCGAGCACTCGGCCCTCCAACTCGTCCATCGCTCCCGCGTAGCCGTTGGGCCGCAGAACGACGCTGAGCTCGGCCATGATGGGCCGGACGGCTGCGCCGGGCGGCGCCGCGGGCGTCTCATGTCGGGTGAGCACCGCGACCCAGACCGCGGCCGGGACCAACACCGACGCCGCCAGTGCCAGCCACAGCCCTCTCCTCGCCGGACGCCGCCGCCAACGGAGTGGGGCTGGACGGCGCGGCTCGAACCTCCGAAGAAAGTCCTCCAGCTCTCTCTCGTCGAGCGGGTCAGGCATGGTTCCCCTTCACTCGAGCCCCAAGCCGCTCTCGTAGCTTGGCCAGCCCGTACCGGTAGCGCGAGGCGGCGGTGTTGGAAGAGACCGAGGTCAGCTCGGCCGCCGCCTCGAGCGTCAGGCCACCCCAGACGCGAAGCACCACCACCTCGCGCTGCTCGTCGGGCAGCTCGCCCAGGGCCCTCTCGAGGTCCGGGACCAGGGCCTCCAGGCCGTCGCGCGCCACGAAGGCCGGTGGATCCGAACGATGGGCCAGCTCCCGGCCGGCAGCCCGCAGCCTGTTCAGCGAGGTGTTGCGCACGGCCCTGAAGAGATAGGGCCGCGGCTCGATCGGCAGCGGCTCGCGGCTGGAAAGCAGCTTCAGGAAGACCTGGTGGACGACGTCCTCGGCCGAGCTGCCATCACGGACCAGCGAACGGGCATAGGCGAGAAGGGCCGGGCCCAACTCGTTGTAGATGCCCTCGATGGCCCGGTCCCTTCCCACCATCCCGACCCAACCACACCCCAGCCCGGCCGTCTTGTCTATACGCGGCGCCCGAAGCGAGTTCGTCCGCCGCTATCGAGCGGGGGGCTCCCGCCCCCCGATCCCCCGGACACGAAACCCGCCGCCCGCGGGGACATGACCGGATTCGTCCGCCCCGCCAGCGAATCCGGATCGTGTCCCCCGAAAGCCGGTCGCCGCTACAGCAGCTCGACGATGCCGAGCAGGTACTTGGCCGCCACGAACAGGATCACCGCCACCAGCATCAGCTTGATCGCTCGGGCCGGAAGCCGTTTCTGGAGGCGGGCGCCGCAGTACATGCCGGCGGCGCCTCCGACGCCGAACAGCAGGCCGAGGGCCCAGTCGGGGGCGACCGCCATCCCGGGGTGGAACGGCGCGATCGCCTGGTAGAAGAGCACTCCGGCCACCGAGGTGACGAAGGTGCCCAGAAGCGCTGCCCCGGCCACCGTGTGGACCGGCAGGCCCAGCACCGCCACGAAGAACGGGGCCACGATCGCCCCACCGCCGATGCCGTAGACACCGCCGACCACGCCGACCGCCAGGCTCAGCAGGAACACGGCGGCGGTCCGGAAGGTGAAGGTCTCTCCGGCGAACTCGTAACTCACCCGCCGGAGGCCGGACGCCGCCACCCGCACGGGTGGCGGCTGATCCGGGATCTCCTCCTCTTGCCGTAGGCGCGCGCGGAAGCGGCTCTCGGCCCGGGCCGCTCCGCCCTGCGGCCCGCGGAGCAGGTCGGCCACCAGGCGGGCGCCGATCCAGGCCAGGACCAGCCCGGCGAAGACCTTGAAGGCGGTGGGGTCAGGCAGCAGGCGGACGCGCACCACCGCCCCGACCAGGACCCCGGGCAGGGTCCCCGCGACCACCACCCACGCCAGCGGCCACACCATCCGCCCCTCGCGGACGTAGCGCAGGACGCCCGAGGGGATGGCGACCACGTTGAAGAGCTGGTTGGTGGAGCTCACCGCCGGGCTGGTGAAGCCCAGCACGCTCATCTGAAACGGCAGAAGTAGGAAGGCGCCCGACACGCCGCCGGTGGAGGTGACCAGGGAGACCGCGAAGGCCACCAGCGGCGGCACCCACCACGCGACGTCCACCCCTGAGATCGGGAAGTGCATGCATCCTGCTTTCGCGCCCACTCACCGCCCTGGCGACGGCGGCTCTCGATCTCCCTCGAGGCCCCCCCCAAACCGGGGGTCTCCTCGGCCGATGCCCCGCTCCGCCCAAGCTGCACCGCTACAGCTTCGCGGATTATCTCGCGCCGGACGTTCGGGAACGCTCCGCTCTTGACGCTCGCCGATCATTTGGCTAAACTGCCAAATGATGGCGAAGCTGATCGGACGGGTTCGGGGGCAGATGGAGGCCCGGGCGCGGGTGATGAAGGCCCTCGCCCACCCAACCCGCCTGTTCATCGTCGACGAGCTGTCGCGGGGGGAGCGTTGCGTCTGCGAGCTGACCGAGATGATCGGTGCCGACGTCTCGACGGTCTCCAAGCACCTCTCCTTGCTCAAGGGGGTGGGCCTGGTCCGCGACGAGAAGCGCGGGGCCATGGTCTTCTACCGGCTCAGCGTGCCTTGCGTGCTCAACTTCTTCGGCTGCGTCGAGGCGGTCATGAAGCACGACGCCCGCGAGCGATCCGCGGTGGCCGAGGCCTCATGAGGGCGTCTTCTTTGGCGTCAATGTTGGCGTATTGGCCAAATCGCCAGGATCGGCCGGAGGCGCGACCGTGAGCGCGTGGCGGTCGGAGTGGAAGCCCCTGGCCTGGATCGTGGCCGGGTTCCTGGCCCTGCTCTGGCTACCTGTGGGCGCCCCCCGTTTCGATCGGGCCCTCTTCGAGGCCCTCTCCCTCGCCAGGTGGTACGCCCGGGAGCATGTCTTGCTCTGCCTGGTGCCGGCCTTCTTCATCGCCGGCGCCATCGGCGTCTTCGTGAGCCAGGCCTCGGTGATGAGGTACCTCGGGGCGGGGGCTCGGAAGGTCACCGCCTACGGCGTGGCGTCGGTGAGCGGAAGCGTCCTCGCCGTCTGCTCGTGCACGGTCCTCCCTCTGTTCGCGGGGATCTACCGGATGGGTGCCGGGCTGGGGCCGGCCACGGCCTTCCTCTACTCGGGCCCCGCCATCAACGTCCTGGCCATCGTGCTCACCGCCCGGGTCCTTGGACCGCGCCTGGGTATCGCCCGGGCGGTGGGTGCCGTGACCTTCTCGGTGGTGATCGGCCTGCTGATGCACCTGATCTTCCGCCACGAGGAAGCCGCCAAGGCCCGGGCGAACGCGGCCCTCCCTGAGCCGGGCGTCCAGCGGCCCCTGTGGCAGAACGCCGTCTACTTCGCCGCCATGGTGGCGGTGCTGGTGTTCGCCAACTGGGGGATGCCCCGGCAGGAGACGGGAGCCTGGCACGCGGTCTGGAGCTGGAAGTGGCCGATCACGGCCGCCGCCGGACTGGGCCTCGGTGCAACCCTGGTGGCGTGGTTCGGCCTCGGCGGGCGCCGGCTGGCCTTGATCGCTCTCCCGGTCGGCGTGCTGGCGGTCCTCTGGCCCCAGCACCCGGAGCTGGCCTTCGGGGTGGCCGTGCTGGGCCTGTCGGCCACGATCGGCAATGACCCTGGCGAGCTCGGAGAGTGGTTCCTCTCGAGCTGGGGCTTCACCAAGCAGATCCTTCCGTTGCTGCTCGCCGGCGTCCTCCTGGCGGGGGGCCTGCTGGGCCGCCCCGGCCAGGAGGGACTGCTTCCCTCCGGCTGGGTGAGCGCCGCGGTCGGCGGCAACTCGCTCGGGGCCACCCTCTTCGCGGCCGTGGCGGGGGCATTCATGTACTTCGCCACGCTGACGGAGGTCCCCATCGTCGAGGGCCTGCTGGGCAGCGGCATGGGTCAGGGACCGGCGCTGGCCCTGCTGCTGGCGGGTCCGGCGCTGTCGCTGCCCAGCATCCTGGTGATCCGAAGCGTGATCGGATGGAAGAAGACGGCGGTCTTCGTGGGGCTGGTGGTGTCGATGGCCACCCTCTCGGGCCTGGCGTACGGACACATCTTCTCTTAGGAGGCAACGTGAAGCAGATCAAGATCCTGGGCTCCGGCTGCGCCAAGTGCGAGCGGCTCGCGGCCACCGCCCAGCAGGCAGCCGAGCAGCTCGGCATCGAGTACCAGATGGAGAAGGTGAAGGACCTTCAGGAGTACCCGAAGTACGGCCTGATGATGACGCCCGGACTGGTAGTCGATGGCGAGCTGAAGGCCCAGGGGAAGGTCCCGTCGGTCGAGGAGATCAAGGCGCTGCTGGCGTGAGACCGGACGGGTCGGGGGCTCCGAGCGTCGGCAGAGAGCCGGGTTCGGCCCGAGGCGGCCGGTGTGGGAGGTGCTCATGAACGACCGGACCAGGGCGGTGACGTTGGTGCTGGCGCTTCTGACGTTGGCGGCGATCACGACCGTGGCGTGGAGGAGCGGCCGTTTCGTGCTGACCGCGGTCCCGGTGGGCGTGCTGTTTGGCTTCTTCCTGCAGAAGGGCGACCTGTGCGGGTCGTCGGCGTTCAGCGAGGTGGTGCTGACGCGCGACGCGCGCAAGCTCTGGGGGCTGTGGGTGGCGATCGTGGTCTCCATGTTGGGGGTCGCCCTCGGCGACCTGCTGGGGCTCGTGCAGCTCAACCCCAAGCCCTTGATCTGGGCCAGCGCCCTGGTGGGTGGAGCGGTCTTCGGCATCGGCATGGTGCTGGCTGGCGGGTGCGTCAGCGGCTGCCTCTACAAGGGAGCCACCGGGAACCTCAACTCCCTGGTCGCCCTACTGGCGATGCCCCTCGGTATCGGGCTGGTCGAGTACGGTCCGCTCAACGGATGGTCCGGCCGGTTGCGCCAGATCAAGGTGGCCGCCGACGGGGGTGGACCGATCACGCTCTCCTCCCTCAGCGGTCTCCCGTTCTGGGCCCTGGCGCTGCTGTTCGCTCTGGCCACCCTGGGGGTCGCCATCGCCCGGAGACGTGCCGCTCCCGAGACCACGCAGAGGCGCCCTCCAAGCCTCTCCGCCGCCCTGAGAGGACCGTGGCGGCCCTGGCAGGCGGGCGTCGCGATCGGGCTGCTTGCGCTGCCGGCGTACGTGTCCTCGGCGGCCAGCGGCCGCAACTACCCGTTGGGCGTCACCCACGGCGTCCTGCAGGCGAGCCTGCTGCTCACCGATGCGCCGGTCCGGCATGTGGTGGGTCCGCCGGCCACGCCGGCGAGCGGGCAGACCCCGGCGACGAACCAGGACTCGCCGCGCAAGCGGGTGGTCTGGTGGCTGGTCCTGCTGGTCGGAGGACTGATGGCCGGAGCTCACCTGGCTGGCCGTCTGAGCGGCGAGGCGCGCCTGCTTCCGAAGCCGCCGGAGCAGGTGCTGGTAGCCATGTTCGGCGGCTTCCTGGTGGGGATGGGAGCGGCCCTCGGCACCGGCTGCGTCATCGGCAACATCCTCTCCGGGTGGGCGCTGATGAGCGTGGGGATGTTCCTGTTCGGCGCGGTGGTCCTGCTCGCCAACTGGGCAACCACCGTGCTCTACCTGCGCGGCCTGAGCTGAGGGCGCCGGCTGCGAACCGGAGAGAGGAGGCAAGACGATGGAGAACGGCATCGGCTTCGTGGGCTGTGGCCGGGTGGTCTCGATCCTGCTGGGTGGCTGGGCCCGCGCCGGCGTGGCCCCAGGACCGATCATGGTGTCCGATCCGGATCCGACCGCGGTGGCGCGGGCACGCACGAGACATCCCTCCCTGGTCCTGGAGGAAGCGGACGCCAAGCGGGCCTCCGCCCAGGAGATCGTCTTCCTGGCCCTGCACCCGCCGGCCATCAAGGAGGCCGCGCCTCGGATCCGGGAGGGACTGCGGGACGATGCCGTGCTCGTCTCGCTGGCCCCGAAGGTCACGGTCGCCGCGCTCTCCGGAATGCTGGGGGGCTTCCGGCGGATCGCCCGGATGATCCCCAACGCCGCCTCGATCGTCGGGGACGGGTACAACCCGGTGACGTTCGCCGAGACGCTGAGCGCCGACGAGCGCCAGCGACTCGTGCGCCTGTTCGCGCCCTGGGGTGAGTGTCCAGAAGTCCCGGAGGCGCACCTCGAGGCCTACGCCATCGTCACCGCGATGGGACCGACCTACCTCTGGCCCCAGCTCTACGAGCTGGCGAGGCTGGGCGAGACGTTCGGGCTCCCGGCAGGGCAGGCGATGGAGGGCGTCGCCAAGATGCTCTCGGGCGCGGCCGCGACGATGAAGGACTCCGGCCTCTCCCAGGACGAGGTGATGGACCTGATCCCGGTCAAGCCCCTGGCCGAGATGGATGCCGAGCTGGTGGAACGCTACCGCGTCAAGCTGACCGCCGTGATGGACAAGATCCGACCGTAGCGAGGCTCGGCCCGTCTCCTCCGCCGCTCGTTCTGTCTCCGCACCCGGCATCCGCCGGCAGCACCGCTTCCGACCGGGGCCACGCTGGTCTACCATCGCCGCGAAAGGAGCCGCCACAACGTCATTGGCCCGCCAGCCCTATCGCCCGCCACGAGACCGTGCCACGATGGTGGGCTCGCCCGCCGTGGCTCCCGGCGTCGAGCGGCTCAACCCGGCGCAGGAGCAGGCGGCGGCCACGCTCGAGGGGCCGGTGCTGGTGATCGCCGGCGCCGGCACCGGCAAGACCCGGACCCTGGTCCACCGGCTGGTACGCCTGATCCGGGCGGGGGTCAGCCCAGAAGCCATCCTGCTGCTCACCTTCACCCGCCGGGCGGCCTCGGAGATGATCGGCCGCGCCTCGGCGCTGCTGGGCGGCTCGAGGACGCGGGTCGCCAGCGGCGGCACCTTCCACTCCTTCGCCCACGCCACCTTGCGGCGTTACGGGGCGCTGATCGGTCTCCCCGGCCGTTTCACCGTCCTCGACCAGGCCGACAGCTTCGAGGTGCTCTCGGGCATCCGCACCGAGCTGAAGCTCGGGGGCCGCGGTCGGAGCTTCCCGAGGCGCGACACCATCGGCACCATCCTGAGCCAGGCCGTCAACCACCAGGTGACCGTGACGCGGATCGTGGAAGCGGAGTACCCGCACCTCTTCGATGAAGCGCCCCAGCTCGAGCGGATCGCCGCCCTCTACGCGCGGCACAAGGCCGAGCGGGGCCTGGTCGACTTCGACGACCTGCTGGTCCACCTGATCCGGCTGCTGCGGGACAGTCCGAGGACCCGGCAGGCGCTCGGCGAGCGCTACACCCACGTGATGGTGGACGAGTACCAGGACACCAACGTCCTGCAGGCCGAGATCACCCGGCTGCTGGCCCGAGAGGGGGGCAACGTGATGGTGGTGGGCGACGACGCCCAGAGCATCTACGGCTTTCGAGGCGCCCGCTTCACCAACCTGCACGACTTCCGGAAAATGTTCCCGGGTACGCGGCTGATCACCCTGGAGCAGAACTACCGCAGCACCCAGCCGATCCTCGACGTGGGCAACGCCCTGCTCCGCCAGATGTCACAGTCCTTCCGCAAGCGCCTCTTCACCGAGCGGAAGGGAGGTGAGCGCCCCTGGTTGGTGGAGGCCAAGGACGAGCCCGAGCAGGCGCGGTTCGTGGCCGATGAGATCGACCGGCTTCAGAAGGGCGGCGTGTCGCTGGGCGAGATCGCGGTCCTGTTCCGGGCCAGCCATCACGCCATCCCGCTCGAGCTGCTGCTGGCCCAGCGGAAGATCCGCTACGTGAAGTACGGCGGCTTCCGCTTCCTGGAAGCCGCCCACCTGAAGGACGTCCTGGCCCACCTTCGGGTGCTGGCCAACCCGAGAGACGATGTCGCCCTGGCCCGGGTGCTGGGCTTGTGCCACGGCATCGGCCCCAAGGGCGCCCGGGTAGTCGCGCGGGCCACCGCCGGCCAGGAGGACCTCGCTGGCGCCCTGCGCCGCGCGGTCCCCAAGGGCCGCAAGCGCGAGAGCCTGGAGCCACTGGCACGCCTGCTGGAGACGCTTCGAGCGGCCCCCGGCCGGCCGGCCGACCTGCTCACCCAGGTCATCGACTACTACACCCCGCTCCTGCACGACCGCTTCGACGACTGGCCGCGACGCGAGCGCGACCTTCTGCAGCTCGTGCCCTTGTGCGAGACCTACGACTCCGTCGGGTCGTTGCTGACCGACCTCGCCCTGGAGCCACCCAGCACCGCGTCCGGCGAGGGCCTGGCGCGGCACCGGCCCGACGCCGACACCCTGGTCCTGTCCACCATGCACTCCGCCAAGGGGCTGGAGTGGCGCGCCGTCTTCGTGATCCAGGTGCTGGAGGGAAGCATCCCGATGCTCCGGGTGTTCGAGGAGGAGCCCGCAGCTGAGCAGCTCGACGAGGACCTGCGGCTGCTGTACGTGGCGGTGACCCGGGCCAAGGAACGCCTCTACCTGTCCTGGCCTCGCCACACCCTGCGCGGGTACGGCTACGGCTGGGCGGAATGCTCGCGGTTCGTGGAGGACCTCCCAAGAAACGCGCTGGAGTGGCGCCAGGCCCGGGACCTGCTGTCGAGCCTGCCCCAGAGCCGCCGGACGTGACGTCGGAAGTCCCCGCGCCCGGGTCCGGGGGATCGGGGGGCGGGAGCCCCCGTGCTATTCTCGCTACGAACACCATGACGAAGAGCGCCCCCTTCGGCTTCCTGCGGGTGGCGGCGGCGTGTCCACCGGTGGCCGTCGGAGACCCCGAGCGCAACGTCAACCACATCCTGGAGTTCGTGCAGCGTGCCTGGCGCGAGCAGGCGCAGGTGCTGGTCCTTCCCGAGCTGTGCCTCACCGGCTACACCGCCGGAGACCTCTTCTTCAGCCTCGGGACGCTGGTGGCCGGAGCCGAGCGGGCGCTTGTGCGCCTGTTGGGCGAGACCGCCCAGAGCCCGATGGTGGTCGTGGTCGGGCTACCGGTGGCGGCGGACAGCCGCCTCTTCAACGCCGCGGCGGTCCTTCAATCGGGGCGCCTGCTGGGCGTGGTCCCCAAGACCTACCTGCCCGGCTACGAGGAGTACTACGAGGAGCGCTGGTTCTCCACCGCCCGGGACGCCGTCCGCGATCAGGTGAGACTGTGCGGTCACGCCGTCCCCTTCTCCCCCGAGCTGCTGTTCACCCTCGAGGACGAGCCGGGAGTCTGCCTGGCGGTCGAGGTCTGCGAGGACCTGTGGGCACCGATCCCCCCTAGCAGCCGGCATGCCCTGGCCGGCGCCACGGTGCTGCTCAACCCCTCGGCCTCCACCGACCGCGTCGGCAAGGCCGAGTACCGGCGCGAGCTGGTGCGCCAGCAGTCGGGGCGCACCCTCTCCGCGTACGTGCTGGCCAACGCCGGCGTCCACGAGTCGACCACGGACGTGGTCTTCGGCGGGCACCTGCTGATCGCCGAGAACGCCTCGCTGATCGCCGAGGGCGAGCGCTTCCGTCGTGACGGTGAGCTGATCGCCACCGACGTCGACACCGAGCGGCTGCTGGTCGACCGTCACCGGAAGACCTCCTTCGCCGACGGCACCGGACCGCTCGAGCCGCCGTACCGTCGCATCCCGCTGGCGACGATCCCACACCCCCGACCCCACCGCCTGCTGCGACCCGTCGACGCCCAGCCCTTCGTCCCCCAGGACCCCGACACCCTGAACGACCGCTGCCGCGAGGTGCTGGCGCTGCAGACCGCCGGGCTGGCGCGTCGCTTGGAGCACACCGGCATCCGGAGGGTGACGCTGGGCCTCTCCGGCGGCCTCGACTCCACGCTGGCGCTGCTGGTCTCGGCCCGCACCTTCGATCTCCTCGGCTGGCCCCGCGAGGGGGTGCTGGCGGTCACCATGCCGGGCTTCGGCACCACCGAGAAGACGCTCGGCAACGCCCGGCGTCTGGCCCAGGCCACCCGCGTCGCCCTCCGCGAGATCGACATCCGGCACGCCTGCCGCCAGCATATCCAGGACATCGGCCTGGACACCGCGGACACCCAGAGCCCCGCCTACCAGAACCTCCAGGCGCGCGAGCGCACCCAGGTGCTGATGGACCTCGCCAACAAAGAGGGCGCCCTGGTGGTCGGCACCGGCGACCTCTCCGAGCTGGCCCTCGGCTTCTGCACCTTCGGCGGCGACCACCTGTCGATGTACAACGTCAACGCCGGCGTCCCCAAGACGCTGGTGCGGCGGCTGGTGAGCTGGATCGCCGAGCACCAGGCGGCGGCGGCCGAGGGCGAGGTGCTGGCGGCGATCCTCGGCACGCCGGTGACCCCCGAGCTCCTGCCGCCCAGCGCCGAAGGCGAGATCTCCCAGCGCACCGAGGAGCTGGTCGGTCCCTACGAGCTGCACGACTTCTTCTTGTTCTGCCTGGTGCGACTGGGCGCGGGACCACGCAAGACGCTTTTCCTGGCCGAGCACGCCTTCGCCGGCCGCTACGATCGGGGGACGCTCTGCCGCTGGCTGCGGCTGTTCGTCGAGCGCTTCTTCTCCCAGCAGTTCAAGCGATCCGCCCTCCCCGACGGCCCCAAGGTGGGCTCGGTCAGCCTGTCGCCGCGTGGCGACTGGCGCATGCCCAGCGACGCCAGCGCCGGTGCCTGGCTGGCCGAGCTGGAGCCGGACGAAGGCTAGACCGAGGGCCGCACGATCATTGACGAGCCTCCACGTGTCCAACCCTGCACCCGCCCACCGAGGAGCCACGGTCGCAACGTGGGCGATAGTGCTGGCGGGGACGGTGGGGATCGGCGCCATCGACTACGGGACCGGCGCGGAGTTCCGGGTGTTCCCCCTCTACTTCGCGCCCATCAGCCTGGCCGCGTGGCGGCTGGGCCGTCTCGGGGCGCTCGTCTCCGCAACCCTGTCCTCGGTGTCCTGGCTGGTCTCCAACCAGATGGCCGGCCTGCACGCCTCACACCCGGGCGTGCTGGTCGCCAACACGCTGGTTCAGGCGTTGGCGTTCGCCACCGTCGGCTACCTCCTCGCCGCTCTCCGCGAGGCGCTGGGAAGGGAACGCGAGCTGAGCCGTACCGATCCTCTCACCGGTCTGATGAACACCCGGGCCTTCTACGAGGAAGCCGAGCGGGTGCTGGCCCTGTGCCGGCGCAAGGGGCACCCCGTCACCTTGGCGTACGTCGATCTCGACGGCTTCAAAGCCGTGAACGACCGCCTGGGTCACCCCGCCGGCGACGCGGTCCTGCGGAAGGTGGCGGCGCTGCTTGGGGACTCCACGCGACCGAGCGATCTGGGCGCCCGACTGGGCGGCGACGAGTTCGTGCTGCTGCTGCCCGAGGTGGGCGCCCAGGAGGCGGCCCTGGCCCTGGAGCGGCTGCAGAGGCTGCTGTCCGAGATGGTTGTGGTGGGGAAGGAGGCGGTGACCGCCAGCATCGGTGGGATCACGTTCCTCAGCCCACCGGCTGATCTGACGGAGATGGTGCGAGCCGCCGATTCCAGCATGTACGCCGCGAAGGCGGCCGGCAAGAACCGTCTCCACCTCGAGGTGGTAGGCATCCGGGACGCCTGATCCTTGGAAGGTCGGCGGCCCGGGCCGCCCGTTTGTCGACCCTCGAACACGCCGATACCTCAACCGCGCCGTGATCCCGAGCGGGGCCAGTGACTTGCCCGATCAGGGGCGCCTCAGCCGGGCTTCACCCGAGGCCCATGGCAGGGACTCGGCACGCCTGCGATCTTCGAGAAGCCAGCCCGAGGTGGGCGGCGACGGCCCGAGCCAGGGGGGGTGGCCATGAGCAGCTTCAGCCTCGTCAGCCGGATCCGCCTCCCCGGGGCGCCGAGCGACCCATCCAGCGCTCCGCACGGCCCGGTCGAGCTGGCCCTCACGGCGCTCGAGGGGCGTTTTCGGGCGCTCATCATCTGGCACCTGTTCTGGAGCGCCAAGCCCTTCTCCGACCTCATGCGCGGCATCCCCGGGATCACCAAGAAGGTCCTCCGCCGCGAGCTCGTCCACATGGAGCGGCTCGGGCTGCTGCGCCGCGAGGCGGGTCCCGGCGCGGGGCGCAAGGCCGACTACTCGTTGACGCCGCTCGGCCAGAGCCTCAAGCCGCTGGTGGGGGCCATGTACGAGTGGGGGCTCAAGCGGATGAGCCAGGGGCTCGCCTGGCCGGGGCAGCGAGCGCTCTGCCCAAGGCCCCGGCAGGGAGCCTGAGCGAGGTGGAACGCGCACCGAGCGCCACAGTCTGGTCGTACCCGGCCCCGGGGTCTTTCAAGACGCCCCCTGCCCGGGGCCGGGCCTTCCCCTCCGGCACAGAGGTGACGGAGGGGTGGCGCCCACGGTCGGTCCCCCGCTGACGAGTCTTCGCGTGGGTCATCGATCCCACCGGAAGCCGCCGCCGTCGAGGTTGACGCACCCGAAGCCGCGCCCCGGACCAGGCCGGGTCAGGTGGCTGGGGCTGGCCGGCGGCCTGGCCATGCTGGGGTTGGCGGGAAGTCTGGTGGTGGCGGGCCGGGCCCCGGAGCTGCCTCGAGACCCGAATCGCAACTTGCTCCTGGTCACCATCGACACCCTGCGCTGCGACGCCCTCGGCGCCTACGGCAACCGCCAGGGGACCAGCCCGCGCGCCCGGCCTGCTCCAGCCCCGGGTGGTGGAGTAGGCGGGCTGGCCCCCTTCTTTGCCTCGGCGGACGCCTCCCTCGATGTCCCGGTCACCTCCAGCGCCGCGCAGGCCCGGTTGGGCAGGTTCGACCGGGCCCGGGCCGGCTTCGAGCGGGCCCTCGCGCTCGATCCCTCGAACGCCATGGCCCACGTCCAGCTCGCCACGCTCCTGCTGGGCCAGGGTCAGCTCGACGAGGCGCGGCGTTGCTTGCGGACCGCGATCGAGCTCGACGACCGGCTGGCTCTGGCCCACCACACCCTGGGCCTGGTCGCCCTCACCACCGGCGACCCGGCCGGGGCAGAACAGTGCTTCCGTCGTGCGGTCGAGCTTTCGCCCCGGGAGGCCGATCCCCTGCTCCAGCTCGGCCGCCAGCGCGAGGCGCGTCCCTACCTCGAGCGCTTCCTGGAGAACGCTCCACGGCCCCTCTGCGACGCCCAGGTGGCGCGGGTCCGCGCCTGGCTGGCACGCCCGTCGATCCCCCGGTCCGCAGAGGCGACGCCCGACCTGGCCCCCCCCGGAAGACGGTAGCGGCCCCCGACACAGTCCCTTCGGGAGGGTCTGCTAAACTGCGTTCCTGCCGATGGTGAGGGTGGTCATCTGCTCCGAGGAGCGTCTCGACGAGTTGCTCGAGGAGACGGTCCTCTGGCGCAACGGCGTCGACCGCTTCAAGGCGGCGAGCGCGGACCGGGCGGCCGAGCTGGTCCGGGAAGCGCAACCGGATCTGCTGGTGGTGCACCGTGACATCTCTGGCTCCGTGGACCTGGTGCGGCGCCTCCGTCGCGCTCCCGAGAGCCGGAAGCTCTCGATGGTGGTGGTGGCACCGGAGGACTTCAACCCCCTCGACGTCGAGCTGCTCGAGGTCGGCGCCAACGCCATCCTGAGGATGCCGCCGAGCCCGGAGTGGGACGAGCGGCTGACCCGGCTGATGAGCGTGCCGATGCGCAAGGAGGCGCGCTTCCCGGTCGAGTTCGAGGTCCTCACCCAGCCCGGCGGCGTGGTCGAGGCGATCGCGGCCCACGTCCTCAACCTGAGCGTGAGCGGCATGCTGATCGAGTCTCCGCGACCGCTCCGGGTCGGCGAGGACCTCGACGTGCACTTCCGGCTCCCCGACCACGAGGACGTCATCCGCGGCTGCGCGCGGGTGATGCGACTGGCCGGCCCCCGCCGCTACGGCATCGAGTTCTACGGTCTGGAGGGGGCCGGTACCTCCCTGATCCAGCTCTTCATCGAGACCCTGAGCTACTCGTGACCGAGTGGCCGCCTGGGGTTTGGCGCGCCGGATCGCTCCCGGGTATAGTGCCAGCTTTGGGATGATTCGCCCGAGCACTGGACTATATGGACATTCGAACCATTCAGGTCGCTGACATCGAGCTGCCGGAGGAGGTGGGCCGGCTCCGGGAGCTGGCCTACGACCTCTGGTGGAGCTGGTCCCCGTCCGCCAACCGGCTCTTCGGCTGGATCGACGTGCAGCAATGGCGGCGCTACCACAACCCGATCGAGCTGCTGATCAACATCGAGCCCCACCACTGGAGGCGGCTCCTGGCGGATCCCGCCTTCCGGCGCGCGTACGACCAGGCGATCACCGATCTCGACGGCTACCGGACCCGAGAGACGTGGTTCTCGCGTCTGGGTGAGGAGCTGCCCGGACCGATCGCCTACTTCTCGATGGAGTTCGGCCTCCACGAGTCGATCGGCGTCTACTCCGGAGGCCTCGGCGTACTGGCCGGAGACCATTGCAAGGCCGCCAGCGACCTGGGGATCCCGTTGGTGGGGGTGGGCCCGCTCTACCGCTACGGCTACTTCCGCCAGACCGTCGACGCCGACGGCTACCAGCAGCACATCTACCCGAACCTCGACTTCACGCGGCTCCCGATCCTGCCCGTCCAGGCCCCGGAAGGCGGACCGCTGACCGTCCCCATCGACCTTCCCGGGCGGGCGGTCCAGGCCGCGGTCTGGAAGGTCCAGGTGGGCAGCGTGCCGGTGCTGCTGCTGGACACCGACATCCCGCAGAACGACCCGGCCGACCGGCCGATCACCGCCATCCTCTACGTGCGCGGCCGCGAGATGAGGCTGTGCCAGGAGGTGGTGCTCGGGGTGGGTGGGGTCCGCGCCCTGCGTGCCCTCGACATCCACCCGGCGGTCTGGCACATGAACGAGGGGCACGTGGCGCTCTTGGCGCTGGAGCGTGCCCGGGAGCGGGTGCTGCGCGGCGAGGGGCTCTCCACCTCGCTCAAGGGCCTGGTGTCCAACACCGTGTTCACCACCCACACCCCGGTCCCGGCCGGCAACGAGACCTTCGACCCCCAACTGGTCAGGCGCTACCTCGAGCCCTGGGCCCGCGACGTCGGTGGCGAGCCCGAGGCGGTGCTGCGCCTCGGGACCGAGCAGGGGCACTTCAACCTGACCGCCCTCGCCATCCGCACCTCCTCCTCGACCAACGGCGTCAGCCAGCTCCACGGCGAGGTCTCCTCGGACATGTGGCGGCACCTCTTCCCCGGCCAGCCCAGGCGGCCGATCTCGTCGATCACCAACGGCGTGCATACCGAGAGCTGGATCGGGCCGGAGATGCGCAGCCTGTTCGTCGAGCACCTGGGCCAGGACTGGGAGGAGCACCTGCTCGAGCCCCCCTACTGGGAGCGGATCCAGGAGGTGCCGCCGGAAGAGCTGTGGGCGGCGCGGCGCTCGCAGCGTGAGCGGTTGATCCGCTTCGTGCGGGAGCGGCTCCGCCTGCAGGGCGCCCGGCACGGTGCCTCGCCGGGGGAGCTGCGCGATCTCGAGGCGCTGCTCGACCCTCACGCGCTGACCATCGGCTTCGCCCGTCGCTTCGCCACCTACAAGCGGGCGGTGCTGCTGCTGAGCGACCTCGAGCGCCTGAAGGCCCTGGTTGCCGACCCGGAGCGGCCGGTGCAGTTCGTCTTCGCCGGCAAGGCCCACCCCGCCGATCGCGAGGGACAGGGCTACATCCGCCACCTCTTCCTGCTGGGGGGCGGCGAGCTCCACGGCAAGCTGGTCTTCCTCGAGAACTACGACATCGAGATGGCCCGGATGCTGGTGGGCGGCAGCGACGTCTGGCTCAACACCCCCCGCCGTCCCCACGAGGCCAGCGGCACCAGCGGCCAGAAGGTCCCGATCAACGGCGGCCTCAATCTCAGCATCCTGGACGGCTGGTGGGCGGAAGGCTACCGCGAGGAGCCCGGCAACGGCTGGGCGATCGGCGCGGGCGTGACCGATCCCGATCCCGCGGCCCAGGACCGACAGGACGCCGAGTCCCTCTACCAGCTCCTCGAGGAGGAGGTGATCCCCACCTTCTACGAGCGGGACGAGAAGAACCTGCCCCAGCGCTGGATCCGACTGATGAAGCAGTCGATCGCCACGGTGGTGCCCACCTTCAGCGCGCGTCGGATGGTGAAGGAGTACGTCGAGGATCTGTATCTTCCCGCCGCTGCGCGGCGCTAGCGCGGCGGCCCGGACGACGGATCAGGCCGGAGCACGGCGACCCCGCGCGCCCAGCCGGCGACGGCAGCGGTCACGGCCTTGCCGGCGTGACCACGATGTTGCGGAAGCGGACCTTGCCGTGGTCACCCTGCAGCATCAGCGGGCCCGGCTGGTCCTCGAAGGGGTTGACCGCTCCGCCGGTGATCCCCTCCACGGTGCCGTCGATGATCTGCTTCCCGTTCAAGAGCACCGTGAGCTGGCGACCGACCAGGGTGATGTCGTAGCTCTGCCACTCCCCGGCCGGCTTGGTGGCGTCCTGGCTGGGGGCGATGCGGCTGTAGAGGGCACCGCAGCCGTGGGTGTCGGCGGTTTTCTCGGGGTCGTCGAGGATCTGTATCTCGTAGCGCCCACGCAGGTAGACGCCGCTGTTGCTGTGCGGGTCCACGTTGAACTCCAGGTGGAGCTTCAGGTCCTGAAAGAGAGACTCGGAGACCAGGTCGGCGTTCCCCTCGGGATCCACCACCGCCAGCTCGCCGTTCACCACCGCCCAGCCCATCTTGGCCTTCTCCTCGCGCAGCTTCCAGCCCGCCAGCGTCTTGCCGTCGAACAGCGTAACCGGGGCGCCCCACTCGGGCGCGCCGCTCGCGGCGAGCGCGGGGGCCCGGCGACCCTCGAAGTGGTGAACGGTGCCGTCGGCGTAGCGCACGGTCCCGGAGAGCCTGTCGTCCAGAAGGCGCGCCTCGAACACGTCCTCTCGCCCGCCTTCGGCCGGCCGGGCCAGCTCGAGCACGCCGGCCTCCACCGCCACCCGGCTTGCGGGCCCGTAGCTGCCCCAGCGCCAGACCACCCCGCCGGAGAGCGTGTCACCCTCCTGCGCCACGTCGATCTGCCCGCCGACGAACGTGTTGTCGGCGTCGGTGATGCGTAGGTTCCAGCTCCCCAGGTAGTCCTGGGTGGTAGGGGTTCCGGCGCCGGCGACGGCCAGCGAGGCCAAGAGGACGGTCACGATCATCGTCTTCTCTCCTGAGGTTCGACGGCCGGGGCGGCGCCGGCGGTGGCCCGCGCCCTCAGCCGTGTTGTTCGTGGCGGCGGACCACGTCGTTGAAGGCCTGGTAAAGCCGGGTGCGCTCGCCGTGGGCGCCGCGGAAGGCCGCGTCCATCGAGCCGGCATCCTGAGCGCTCACCACCAGGTCGGCCAGGGTGGCGAACGCCTGTGTCCCCTCGCCGGTGCGGAACTCGTTGCCCACCAGGACCACGAAGAGCCTGCGGCGGGCCTCGGACGGCATTCGGTTGATTCGCTGGTAGAGGGTCTCGCCCTGCCCGGCCTGAGCGGCGGCTCGGTGGGTGGTCACCACCGAAAAGGCACCCTGCTCCAGCAGGCGAGCCCCCTCGTCGCCGTCCGCCAGCGTCTCGACCGAATAGCCGAGCCGATTGAGGCAGAGGGTGACGGCGCCGGCCTGATCGCGCTCGGGCAGGGCCACCAGGGCCCGCTCCCCTTCCTTGGCGACCGGCGGCCCGCCGATCGGTCCCGGGGCCGACGGCGCCTGCGACGGCGCCGCCGGAGCCTCGACGGCAGGCGGCGCGGCCGGTGGTCGTGGCGCCGGGGCCGCCCCGGCCTGCGCTCCCTTGCCCGGGAATCGGACCGCGTTCTGGCACTTGGGGCACCGGACGTTGAAGGGACGGTCCGGCGCCTTGGCGTCGTCGACGGTGATGCGATAGCTGCACTTGGGACAGTTGGCCTGCACGGGTCACCTCTCGATCAGGTCGTCCATGCCGGGCTCGGCGGTCTTCAGCGCCGCGAGCTGCGACGTGTCCGCCTGGCTCTCGAGCTGAAGCTGGAGGTTGGTCCGGTTGGAGGCGAAGGAGAGCCCCACCTCGCGGTCCACGATCCCGGCGTAGATCAGCCGCTCCAGCTCCTGGTCGAAGGTCTGCATGCCGTCGAGGGCCCCGTCCTGCATCGCGTCGACCAGGCTCTTGCCCTCGCGCTCCCCCTCCTGGATGTACTCCTTGGTGCGGGCGGTGGAGCGCAGGACCTCGCACACCGCCACCCGCCCGCCGCCCACCTTGGGGACCAGCCGCTGGCTCACCACCCATTTGAAGGACTGGGAGAAGCGGGTCCGGATCTGTCGCTCCTCGTTCTTGGGGAAGACGCCGACGATCCGGTCGACGGTCTTGGAGGCGTCGATCGTGTGCAACGTCGACAGCACCAGGTGGCCGGTCTCCGAGGCCTCGAGGGCGATCGAGATCGTCTCCACGTCGCGCATCTCGCCCACCAAGATCACCTTGGGCGCCTGACGCAGCGCCGCCCGCAGCGCCAGGGCGAAGGTCTGGGTGTCGGCCCCCACCTCGCGCTGGTTGATGGTGGCCTTGATGTGGGGGTGGAGGTACTCGACCGGGTCCTCGATGGTGATGATGTGGATGGGCTTCTCGCGGTTGATCTTGTTGATGATGGCGGCGAGGGTGGTGGACTTGCCGGAGCCGGTGGGGCCGGTGACCAGCACGATCCCGTTGCGCTCCTTGGGGATCTCGTTGAGCTGCGGTGGGATCCCGAGCTCCTCGACGGTCGGGATCTTGTTCGGGATCACCCGCAGCACGATCGAGTAGGAGCCCCGCTGGGAGAAGATGTTGACCCGGAAGCGGGTGCGCTGCGGGATGCTGTACGAGAGGTCGGTCGACCCTGTCTTGATCAGCTTCTCGGCGGTGTCGCGCCGCCCTGCCAGCAGCCGCATCGCGATCAGCTCGGTCTGGTAGGGAAGCAGCCTCTCGATCCCTGCGTACGACACGGGCCGCAGCGCGCCGTCCACCTCGACCTGGGGGGGACGGCCGACCGAGAGGTTGAGGTCCGAGATGCCGGGTGCGGCGTCCAGCATCGTCTCGAGGAGGGGATCGAGATCGAAATAGGGCATGGCAGACCTCCGGAGAGGCAACATCATAGCATCTTGCCGAAAGCGCGCTATCCTCTCCGCCGATGCCGGAACCCCGCCTGGCTCACGACGCCCCCCACCTGGTGGAGGTGCTGCGCCAGGCCGGCCCGGAGCAACGGCGCCGGGCCGCGCTCTCGGCGTGCCGGATCGCGCTCGGCCGGCACCCGCGCCCGGAGGCGGTGGTCGAGGAGGGGCTGTCCGTTCTGGCTCAGCCCGGGGTCTCGGCTAGCCCGGCACTGCTCGGCGAGCTGAGACGTCTGCTTCGGGAGCTCGACCTGGCCCACCAGGGGTCGGCAACGGCAGGCGACGAGAGCCCGGAGTCCCGAGCCAGGGCCGCCCGGACGTTTGGCGCTGCGCGCGCCGTCCAGGCGCTGTACCTGGCCCTGCGCGGTGACTCCTTCCAGGCCGCCTGTGACGCCCTCTACGAGGCGCGGGCCGCCGGCGCCTCGCCCAGGGACCTCCAGGTGGCGGTGACGACGGCGGTCCGGCCCGCCATCCGTCCCTGATCGCGCCGGAGGGAACCGATCTCCTCGAGGCGCTGTCCAACGGGGCAAGGAGGGCGCCATGGATCTCTGGAACGCGATCGGAATCACGCCGGGGGCCGGCCTGCTGGCGGCCGCGGCCGGACTGGTGGCCGCCCTGGTGATGGCAGGGATGACCTTCTTCCGCCGGACTCGCCGCCCCGAGGTGCGTGGTCTCGGGCTCGAGGATCACCAACGTTAGGGTCGGCTACGGGTCGTCGGGCCTCCCGCGGTCTGCCTCGCGTGAGGCCCCGCCGCCGGGGCGATCCGGAAGCGGTGAGGTCAGCGTCCCATTGTGAAACGCCTCCCGCCAGGCAGCGACGGCTGGCCCGATGTGCAGCGGGAAGGCGAGATCCTCGGGGAGCTGGTCGGGCGGGAACCAGGTGCTCTCGCTCACCTCGTGGAGGTCAGGTTGGGGCTCCGGCGTCCCGAGCGGCACCGCGTGGTAGTAGATGTTGAGGGTCGTCTGGCGCGGGAGGTCGGCACGGGGCGGGCGGTAGTGGTCGGTCCACATCCCGAGCAAGCCAGTGACGCGGACGCGCAAGCCGGTCTCCTCGAGCAGCTCACGCTCGGCGGTGTGGATGGGATGCTCGCCGGCCTCGCAGAAGCCGCCCGGCACATCCCAGTACCCGAGCCACGGCTCGTGTGCCCGCCGCACCAGCAGCAGCTTCCCCTGGTGGGTCACGAAGGCACCGGCGCAAGGCTTGGAATCGTCGAAGGTCTCGATCTCACAGGCCGAGCAGCGCCACGGCGGCGGGCCGGCTAGGAGCGGGCTTCCGCAGGCGAAGCAGTACAACCCTCTGCCTCCCTTCGATCCGGGTGACGCTGGTTTGGGCCGCAGCTCATCGCAGCAGCCGCCCGCCGTTGACGTCGACCGTGGCGCCGAAGACGAAGCCGGCGGCGGGGCTGAGCAGGAAGACGATGACGCGGGCGATCTCCTCGGCGGCGGCGAACCGTTGCGCCAGCAGCTTGGTGGCAGCGTAGTCGGGCGCCAGCTCCTCGACGGTGGCCTCCCCCATCGGGGTCTGCGCGATCCCCGGGGCCACGCAGTTGACGCGTACCCGCGGCGCCAACGCTCGGGCGGCGCTCTTGGTGAGGTTGACCACGCCGGCCTTGGCGGCCGCGTAGTGGGCGTGGTGGGGTGCGCCGGTGTGGGCCGCCACGCTGGCCACGGTCACCACGCTGGCGCCGTCCCGAAGCCAGGGGAGAGCGGCATGCAGCACGTGGAAGGGTCCATGGAGGTTGACGTCGACGACCTCGTGCCATTCGTCGGCCGTGAGCTCAGGAAGCGGCGTGATGACGTTCCGACCCGCGCACAGCACCAGGAGATCCAGGCCGCCGAGCTCCCCGCCGATCCGCGCCATCTCCCGGGCGACGGCGGCCGCGTCCGCCACGTCCATCCGGGAGAGCCAGGCCCTGCGCCCCGCCGCCAGGACACGCCGCTCGGCGTCGGCGGCGCCCTTCTGATTGCGGTGGTAGCCGACCACCACGTCCGCGCCCTCCTGGGCGAGCAGCTCCGCGGTGGCGGCACCGATCCCGCTGGAGGCGCCCGTCACCAGCGCCAGCTTCCCCTCGAGTCCCAGGTCCATGGACCCGGGTCAGCTGCCGGCTGCGGCGGCCACGTCCCCCTTGGTGATCGTCACCTCGTAGACCTCCCCGGGCACCTTCTCGGGCGGCTCCTCGAGGGCCCCCTCGAGCGCCAGCAGCACTGCCTTCTCGATCTCGGCATCGGAGAAGCGGGGGGGCCTCGCCGCCAGGGCCGCTCGAGGGAGGGTGACATGGAACGCACGGTTCCGCTCCACGTCGTGCACTTCCCACTCCCAGTCCGCGCCTTCCTCGGTCAGGGTCTGCGTGAGCTGGAAGATCACGCCGTACTTCGGGCTCTTGGCGAGCTTCGAGGCCATGTCGGCTCCTTGCGCGGGCAAAGATAGCAGAAAAAGCCGGGGACACAATACGGGTTTCGGGCCAAGACCAGTATTCAGTATCGTGTCCCCGGTTTTTCGGTAAGCTCGAAGAAGATGCGTTGGATCTGCCTGGTCGGCCTCCTCTGCTCTGGCTGTGCCCACCCCTTGGCGGTGCGCGGCGAGGTGGTGACCCAGGATAGGGCGGTCGGCGTTCCCTGCCTGATCTCGGCCTGGAAGGGGAAGATCAAGCCGCTCGATGGCGAGGGAACGGCGATCGCCACGGCGCAGGTGAGAAGCGGTGAGCCGTTCGACGTCGACCTGGTCGAGACGGAAGACGCGCCGCGATCGGACTCGGCCCTGGTCTGGTTCACGCTCGAGTGCACGGGCTATCACGCCCGGGTGCGGGCCTTCGAGTGGTCGGCCGCCGACGTGATCTGGCAGCCGGTGGTCGACCTGGGCCGGGTCTGGGTGCCCCTCCGAAAGCCGCCCGGCCAGCCGGACGGAGCCGACCGGGGAATCGCAGCCGAGGAGCTGCCGGCGGTCCGCGAGGCGGTCTTCGACTTCCAGGCGGGCTTTCTCACCGCCGACGACCCCGAGCTGGTGGTCTGTCTCGAAGTGCGGGTCGGCAACCGGGCCGAGGACCCACCCCCGTCGCTGGTCGAGCGCCTGTCGCGCCGTTCCCGGGCCCGCCCCATCTCCGCCTGTCGGGTGGACCCGGCTGGGGTGACCGAGGCGGGATCGGGGACTCGGGCGGTGGTGGCCACCGTGGGCGCCATCGCTCGGGTCGGCACCGAAGCGCGGGTCTCGGGCCGGCTCTACTGGAGCTCCGCTCGCGCGGTCGACACGGTCTATCGGGTCGTCCACGAGCCGTCCGGCTGGGTGGTGCTCGGCCCGATCCTGAAGGAGTCGTGGCTGCGGCCACCGTATCCACTTGTCGATCCCGCCCCGAGCGCCCATGATGTTGGGGTCGGGCGGGGCCGGTCGAAGGGGGAGACATGAGCGTGAAGACACTGATCAAGCTGAAGGCGCAAAAGGGCAAGGGCGTCGCGCTGCTGTCCGCGTTGACGCAGCCCCTTGCCGCCTCCCGCGCCAACCCGGACTGCCGCGAGGCAGGCCTGTTCATGGGCGCCGAGTCGCCGGACGAGCTGGTCCTGATCGAGGAGTGGGCCTCGGTCGAGGCGCACCGCAAGCACCGTCTGGAGCTCGAGTCCGGCAACACCATGACGGAGGTGAACGAGCTGCTGGCGGCGCCGCTCGAGGTCCACCACTACTCGAGGATCGCGGAATGAGCGACCCGGACCTCCGGTACCCGATCGGCCCCTTCCAGCGCCCCGACCGCCTCTCCGAGGCGGAGCGGGCCTCGCGGGTGGACGAGATCGCCTCGCTGCCGGCGGCGCTCCGGGCCGCCGTGGCCGGGCTCGAGGACGCCCAGCTCGACAGCCCGTATCGCCCCGGCGGCTGGACCGTCCGCCAGGTGGTCCACCACCTGGCCGACAGCCACCTCAACGCCTACGTCCGGCTGCGCCTGGCCCTCACCGAGGACGTTCCCGAGATCCGGACCTACCGCGAGGAGCGGTGGGCGGAGCTTCTGGACGCGCGCTCCGCGCCGCTGTGCCTCTCCCTCGACCTGGTCGACGGCCTCCACGCCCGCTGGGTGATGCTGCTGCGTTCGCTGACGCCGGCCGACATGGCGCGGACGCTGCGCCACCCGGAGATCGGCACCCTTAGCATCGACCAGCTCACCGCGCTCTACGCCTGGCACGGCCGCCACCACCTCGCCCACATCACGTCGCTGCGGGAGCGTCAGGGGTGGTGACCCGCGGTCGCTCGGGCGCCTAGGTTATGGGGTCCCGCCGCACCCCCCGTCGCCGGCGCCCACGCTCCAGCAGCGGCGTGCGCCACGCCCTGGGCGCGGTGTGCCTGGTGGTGGTCTTGTTGTTCCTCGGCCAGGTGGCCTATGCCCTGGCCCAGGAGGAACGCTGGGT
>CAZNNH010000041.1:0-40514 GCA_964574335.1 uncultured Acidobacteriota bacterium
GTCGCGGGCCATCCTGGCCAGCGCCAGGGAGTCGCCCTTCAGGTCGGCCACGCCATGGTAGATCTCGGGGGTCTGGTAGTTGTGGGCCAGGACCACCGCCCGTCGCTCCCGCTTGAGCCGCTCGATGACGGCGATCTCCTCGGCGTGGACCCGCCACTCGGCCTCGGGGACGGAGCCCCGCAGGCGCTCGCCCAGCGCGGCGAGGTCCGCCTGCGCGGGATCGGCGTGGCGGCGAGGTCGGGTATCGGCTTGCATGGCGGTCCAGGCAGCAGGCCCCTGGATGAGACGTCAGTATATCCGCTCGGCCCCTCAGGCCGGATCGGGAGGCCGCAGCCGGCCCCCTCCGGGTGACTCGGTGCGGCTACTTCTGGAAGAAGAGGTACCCCGAAAGCCCCACCAGCACCAGCGCGAATATCCGCTTGAAGCTCAGCGTCGACACGTGCTGGAGCAGGTGCGGCCCGATCTGGGCCCCGACGATGCCGCCCAGCCCGAGCAGCAGGCCCACCCGGAAGTCGACGTTGGCCAGCTTGTTG
Organism: uncultured Acidobacteriota bacterium; assembly: GCA_964574335.1. Taxonomy (GTDB): domain Bacteria; phylum Acidobacteriota; class Vicinamibacteria; order Fen-336; family Fen-336; genus CAZNNH01. The sequence continues at coordinate 534 of CAZNNH010000041.1, forward strand.
TGCGCCAGCAGCGCCGAGAGCGAGATGACGAGGATGGCCAGGAAGGAGGTCCCCACTGCCTTCTGCGCCGGGTAGGAGAGGAGAAGCAGCAGGGGGACGATCAGGAACCCTCCGCCGAGCCCGCTGAACGAGGCCCCGAGACCGATCAGGACGCCCGTCAGGACCAACGAAGCTTGCTGCCAGAGCATGGGTGAACCTCCCACGGTAGTCGCGCCCCGGCCGCGCCGGGTTGCGTGTAGTCTATCGATTGCCGGTTCCGAAGCCCAACACGCATGAGGCTGCCGGGGCTTTCGCCCCCGGCGAGGGTATCGACCATGAGACTGATGGCAGGACGCATTCTCCCGTGTCTGGCGTTGGCGCTGTGGGCCTGCGGCGAGGCCCCCCGCGCCGCCCCCGCGCCGTCCACCACGCTGGCCGAGAAGCCCCCGCCCCACTTCCAGGAGCTGGTGCCGGAGGACCTGGTGCTCGAGGCGAACGGCGGGCGCCAGGTGGTCGGAAGCGACGGCCGTTTCATCTTCCCGGAGGCCGTCACCCGGGTCTGGGTCGACGTGGGTGCCCACCACCTGGAGACCTTCCACGACGCGCTCCTCTCCACCCCGAACCTGGCCGTGATCGCCATCGAGCCGCTGGCCGAGTGCTGGCAGACCTGGCCGCGGCAGAACCCGCGGCTGATCGGGATCCCGGCCGCGATCGCCCTGGAGCGGGGCGTCATGGACTTCCACGTCAACGCCGCCGACGTCACCAGCTCGCTGGCCGAGAGCGATCCGAGGTCCTCGGTCGCCGAGCTGACACGAACCGTCGAGGTGCGCAAGGTGCCGGTGCTGCGTCTCGAGGACGTCTTGGCCCTGGTGCCGGCCCACATCCCGATCGAGTCACTGAAGACCGACGTCCAGGGGCTCGACCTGCAGGTGCTGAAGTCGGCCGGCGAGCAGCTCCGTCGGGTGGGGGTGGTGAAGGCCGAGGTCATCAACGAGGCCATCTACAAGGAGCTCGGCGAGGGGGAGCCGGGGACCGAGGAGGAGTTCGTCACCTACATGGCCAAGATGGGCTTCCGGTTCGGCGGCGACTTCGAAATCGCCGAAGGGCGTCGCTGGCTGGACAAGCTGTTCATCAACAGCGCCTTCTCTCCCCCGCAACCAGAGGCCCGAGAGGAATGACCGTGTGCCGCCTCCCGCTCCGTGGACGGGGGACGAGCCCGCCGTCGGGGGCGGTGGCGGCGCGCTGCGGTGGTACGGGTGGTGATGCCGAGCCACCAAGAGGATAATGCCCGCGGCAATGGCAGCCGACGAGCCGACGCTCATCGAACGCGCTCGGGCCGGCGACCGCACCGCGACCGAGGAGCTGCTGGAGCAGCATGCCCCGGGGGTCTTCCGTTTCGGCATGAAGATGTGCCGCGATTCCGAGGATGCGCGGGAGGTCCTGCAGGAGACGCTGCTCTCGGCGTTTCGCAAGCTGGGCGACTTCCGCGGTGACTCCTCGTTCTCGACCTGGCTGTTCACGATCGTGCGCAGCCACTGCTTCAAGAAGCGAAGGCGACGGCGGCACGAGCCGGTCCACGTCCTGTCCCTGGAGGGCGAGGCCGGGGAGGACGCCGGCCGCCTGAGCGACCCTCGAGCGCGCCCCGATCAGCAGCTCGAGAAGCTCCGTCTGCGAGAGGCCCTGGAGTCTGCGATCGCGGGGCTGGGAGCCGGACAGCGGGAGGTGCTGCTGCTGCGCGACGTCGAGGGCCTGAGCGCGGCCGAGGTCGCCGAAGTGACCGGCCTCTCGGTCCAGGCGGTCAAGAGCCGGCTCCATCGCGCCCGGGTCCTGCTGCGGCAGACGCTCGCCCCCGCGTTGGGGCTCTCCCCGGACACGGGACCGAAGGCCGGGGAGGGCTGCCAGGACATCGTGCCGCTGTTCTCGCGCCACCTCGAGGGGGAGATCGCGCCGGACGTCTGCCGAGAGCTGGAGCGCCACGTGGCGGCCTGTCCGCGCTGCGGAGAAGCCTGCGACTCGCTCCGGTCGGTGCTGAGCCTGTGCCGGGCCACGCCTGCGCCACCGGTGCCGGACGACGTGCAGCGGGCGGTCCGCGAGGGCATCCGCGGCTTCCTGGCGACGCGCTCCTGATCCCGGGAGAGGGCGCTGCCGCCTCGACCGTCTCAGCGGTGGAGCTTGAAGTCGATGGTGTAGGTGATCGTGGTGGGCACCGGGCACCCCTTGATTCGGCTCGGCGTGTAGAGCAGCAGCGAGAGCGGGCCGGCGGCGGCCTTCTCGAGATCGAAGCCGATCGGCTCCCCCCCGGCCTCCAGACCCGCCACCGTCCCATCCTCGGTGACGATCAGCTTCAAACGGACCTCGCCGCCCTCGTGGGCCTTCATCGCCGCGTTGGTGAACTGGATCCGGTACTCCGATACCTTGATCTTCCGGGGGTGCGTGATGTCGTCGTCATCAACATCGCCCGGCGGGAGGTCCGTCGTGCAGTCAAACCGACCTTCTCGCAAGGCAAGCTGCAGCTCGGCACGCTTGTCCCGGTCCGCCGGGATGTTGAAGCCCTGCTGTCCGAGCGCCTCCTCGAGCTTCGTCATGAGGGTGAGGTTGACCTGGCGCACGTTGTACGCCAGCGCCTTCCCGCTGTGGCTTCTTTCCAGCTCCAGCGCCGACCCGACGTAGAGTCGGGCGGGCTCCACGAACGGGGAGACGTAGACGAGGAACTGGACCCTTGGGCGCTCGTACCCGGGCGGAAGGGTGGGGGGCTCCAGCCAGGGCCGTTTCTTGTGGCCCGGGCGGTACCATCGGGTCCTGAGGACCTGCAGCTCGGGGGCCACCTGCTCCGCCTCCAGGCCGAGGCCGTCGATGGCGGCCCGGACACGGCCCCACACCTCCGCAGAGGGAAGCTTGAGCATGCGCCCTTCCATCCGCGACCACGGGACCGAAGGCGCAGCCGGCGGCCCATCCTCGGCGGTCGCCACGGTCGCTATCGCGGCACCCAGCAGGCAGATCAGCATCCGGTACATGGCCCGCCGAGCATACCCGATCTCGGCCTCGTCGTCTGAGTCCAAGCCGCGCGCCACCGCGTCGAAAGGACCAGCGATGAGGTGGAGATGATCGCGGTCGGACGGGCCGGCCTGCTCGGGCCCTCCGCGGGCGGCGAGCTAGGGCTCCTGATCTCGGGCGGAGAACGAAGGTCGGGGCGCTCCGGAACGGCGTGGGGTCTCTCGCTGATCACCCACCTGTCTCTGGTCGCGGCGGTGGCGCTGGTCCCCCTGCTCCTGCCGGAGCGGCTTCCCGACACCGCGACCCACGTCGCCGGCATCGTCTTCTACAACGCCCCGCCGCCGCCGCCGCTCCCGCCGCCCCGCGGGTCGCTTCAGCTTCCCGAATCCCGTCCCCACGAGGCGGCCGTGCCGGCTCCGAACACGCGCCCGACGCCCCAGCCGGTGCTGACCGTGGCGCTCGCCATCCCCGACGAGACCGCTCTGGCGCCGGAGGTCGGCACCCCCGAGCAGCTGCTCTCGGGTCTCCCCGACGGCCACCCGCTCGGTGTCCCCGGCGGGATGGAAGGGGGTGACCCGAGCGGCGCCGCCGGTGGTGTTCCGGGCGGCGTGCCGGGCGGCTGCGAGGGCTGCACTGGCGACGGGCCGGTACCGACCGGCTACGACCGCCTCCCGATCCGGCTCCTGGTGACCCAGCCCCGATACCCACCAGAGGCGTTCACCAAGAAGGTCGAAGGCGAGGTCAAGGTGGGGTTCGTGATCGATGCTGGGGGCCACGTGGTCGATGCCCGGGTGGTCCGGTCGATCCCCCTCCTCGACGCCGCCGCGCTGGCCTGCGTGAGGGAATGGCGTTTCAGGCCCGCCTTCAAGAACGGGCGGCCCGTCGCCACCCGGGCCATGGCCCCGGTCCGGTTCCGGATCCGCTGATCCGTCGCCACGCCATCCCCCGGGCGGAATGCCGGTTGCGGCGGATGTCACCGTCGTCGTATGTTGACCCTCGCCATGTCCCCCCGCGGAGGCCAGCCGGACCCCGACCTGGAGTACGTGCGCACGCTCAAAGGCGTGTTTCGCGACGCGGAGGAGCGCGAGCGGTACCTGAGGGACAACTGGACCCGCATCCAGATCGTCCTCGACCTTATCCGTGGCCTCCGCCGACTGGGGGCGGGGCGCGTCCTCGAGCTCGGCGCCAATCCCTACCTGCTGACCTCGCTGATCCGCCGCCACCTCGGCGTCGACCTCGAGCTCGCCAACTACTTCGAGTCCTTCTCCGACGAGGAAGCCACCCACGTCGCGGATCTCTCCGGTGAGCCGGTCGAGTTCCGGTTCCGCCACTTCAACGTCGAGGTGGATCCTTTCCCCTACCCGGACGCCTGCTTCGACGCCGTGCTGTTCTGCGAGATCCTCGAGCACCTGGTGCTGAGCCCGGATCACGTGCTCGAGGAGATCGCGCGTGTGCTCCGGCCGGGTGGCGTGGTGCTGATCTCGACGCCGAACGCGGTGCGCCTGACCAAGCTCTACTTCATGGCGCTTGGCCGCAACGTGTACGACGGCTACTCGTCGAACGGGGTCTACGGACGCCACAACCGCGAGTTCACCCTCTCGGAGGTGCGGGATCTGGTCGAGCGCCACGGTCTGTCGGTCGAGCGGTTCGAGATGCGCAACGTTCAGCCCCTGGCTCGACGTTTCACCTGGCTGCAGCGCCTACGACCGACGGTCTGGCCCGAGCACATCTTCCTGTTGGCCCAGCGGCCCGCATAGTCCACACTGCCCTCGACGCGCCGTCCGGGCGGCGCGGTGATATATTACATATCACTCATGGCGGTGCCGGTTCCCTTCGTCGCCAAGTCCCTGCGGGAGCAGGTCTACGACTACTTGAGGGAGGCGATGGCTCGAGGGGAGCTGACGCCGGGCGCACCGATCGACCTGAACCGGACCGCCGCCCAGCTCGGCGTGAGCCGGACGCCGCTGCGCGATGCCCTGATTCAGCTCCAGGCGGAGGGATTCGTCACCATCCTTCCTCGCCGCGGATGCGTGGTCCGCGTGGTGACCCTCGAGGAGGTCCGCGACCTCTACCAGATCATCGGGGCCCTCGAGGCCTGCGTGCTGCGCGAGGAGCTTCATCGGATCACCCCTTCGGACGTCGCCGGGATGCGGCAGCTCAATCGCTCGATGCGGGAAGCGCTCGAGGGCGACGACTTCGACGGCTGCTACGCCGCCAACCTCGAGCTGCACGACTGCTACTTGAGCCTGTCGGTGAACTCGATCCTCAAGCAGACGGTGCGACGGCTGAAGCAGCGGCTGTACGACTTCCCGCGTCGCGCCGCCTGGGTCAAGGAATGGGAGCTGGCCTCTTCGGGCGAGCACGAGCAGCTCATCGACCGGATCGCGGCCGGCGACGCCGAGGGCGCCGCCGTCCAGATCCGGAACGTCCACTGGTCCTTCGAGGTCCAGGAGCCGTTCATCCGCCGCTACTACCTGGGGACATGACCCCCCGCGTGGCGCGACTTCGGCAGCGCTCCCTCGAGACGACGCCGTCGATCTCGACCGAGCGAGCGGAGCTGATCACCGCCTTCTACCGAGACAACCACGGCAAGCACTCGGCGCCCATGCTCCGCGCCCTGGCCTTCCGGGATCTGTGCGAGCACAAGACCCTCCATCTCGGCGACGACGAGCTGATCGTCGGCGAGCGGGGCCCTTTCCCGCTGGCCACACCGACCTTCCCCGAGCTGACCTGCCACAGCCTGGAGGACCTCGCCACCCTCGACTCCCGTCCCAAGACCCGCTACCGGGTCGCGCCCGAGAGCTTCGAGGTCTACCGGAGGTCGGTGATCCCCTACTGGCAAGGGCGGTCGCTGCGTGAACGCGCCTTCGCCCTGCTCGACGAGGAATGGCACGCCGCCTACCAGGCGGGCCTGTTCACCGAGTTCCTGGAACAGCGCGCCCCCGGGCACACGGTCGCCGACGGCAAGCTGTACAGGAAGGGGCTCCTCGACTTCAAGCAGGAGATCCGACAGAGAATCGCCCGCATCGATCCGCTGCGAGACCCGGAAGCCATCGACGAGCTGGAGCAGCTCCGGGCCATGTCGATCGCCGCGGACGGCGCCATGGCTTTCGCCCGGCGCCACGCCCGGCTGGCGCGAGATCGCGCGGCCTCGGAGCCCGATCCTGCACGACGAGCGGAGCTGCGGCGGATCGCCCGCAACTGCCAGCGGGTGCCGGCCCACGCCCCACGCGACCTCTGGGAGGCGCTGCAGGCGTACTGGTTCTACCACCTGGGCGTGATCACCGAGCTCAACGGCTGGGATGCCTTCAACCCCGGCCACCTCGATCAACACCTGCGTCCCTTCTACGACCGCGACCTGGCCGAGGGCCGGCTCGACCGGGAAGGGGCGAAAGAGCTGCTCGAGTGCTTCTTCATCAAGTTCAACAACCAGCCGGCCCCGCCCAAGGTGGGCGTCACCGCCGAGGAAAGCGGCACCTACACCGACTTCGCCAACATCAACATCGGCGGGCTCACCCGGGACGGCCGAGACGGCTGCAACGAGGTCTCCTACCTGCTGCTCGAGGTGATCGACGAGCTCCACATCCTGCAACCCAGCAACAACCTTCAGGTCTCGCACATCACCCCCGACCGGCTGCTCCGCTCGGGGCTCGAGGTGATCCGCAAGGGCTACGGCTTCCCGTCGCTGTTCAACTGCGATGCCGTGGTGGCCGAGCTCCGGCGCCAGGGGAAGACCGTGGAGGACGCCCGCGAGGGCGGTACCAGCGGCTGTGTGGAGGCCGGCGCCTTCGGCAAGGAGGCCTACATCCTGACCGGGTACTTCAACCTGGTGAAGCTGCTGGAGCTGGCGCTCAACGACGGGATCGATCTCCGGACCGGGCAGAGGCTGGGCCCGGCCACCGGCGCCCCGTCACGGCTGGTCTCCTTCGAGGCGGTCTTCGAGGCCTGGCGCGCCCAGCTCAGCCACTTCGTCGAGGTCAAGCTCCGCGGCAACCACGTCTTCGAGTGGCTCTACGCCGAGAACGCACCGGTGCCGTTCCTCTCGATCATCACCGACGACTGCATCGCCCGCGGCCGCGACTACAACGCCGGTGGCGCTCGGTACAACACCAGCTACCTCCAGGGGGTCGGAATCGGCAGCCTGACCGACGGCCTGGCCTCCATCCAGCACCACGTCTTCGAGGAGCGTTCGCTGTCGCTTCCCGACCTGGTCGCCCTGCTACGAACGGACTTCCTCGGCCAGGAGCCCCAACGCCAGAGGCTGCTCTCGCGATCGCCGAGGTACGGCAACGATGACGATCGGGCCGACCGGCTGATGGTCGCCTGCTTCGAGGTTTTCTTCGAGGCCGTCGACGGTCGCCCCAACGGCCGCGGCGGCCGCTATCACGTCGACATGCTCCCCACCACCTGCCACATCTACTTCGGCGCTCAGACCGCCGCCACGCCCGACGGACGGCGGGCGGGAGAACCCCTCTCCGAGGGGATCTCGCCGGTGCAGGGCGCCGACCGCCAGGGCCCGACCGCGGTGCTGCGCTCCGCCGCCAAGCTGCCTCAGCTCAGGACCGGGGGAACGCTGCTCAACATGAAGCTGGCCCCGCGGCTGATCGACGGCGACGCCGGTCTCGAGGCCGCGGCCAGCCTGGTCCGCGGCTACTTCGCCCTGGACGGCCACCACGTCCAGTTCAACGTCGTCGACGAAGAGACGCTGCGGCAGGCGCAGCGGGACCCGGAGCGACATCGCGATCTGATCGTCCGCGTGGCCGGCTACAGCGACTACTTCTGCGACCTCTCCCGCGCCCTGCAGGACGAGATCATCTCCCGCACGGAGCAGCAACGCCTTTGATGTCTCTCGCCAGCCCCGAAGCACCCAACCCAGCAACCGGCTGGGAGGCCCGGCAAGCGCGGTATAGAATGACGACTCACTCACCAAGGACCCCGTCGTACAGGTGAACTCGAGCAAGCTGCCCAGCATCGAAGCCCTGCGCTCTCGGGGGCTGTTGATTCCAGCGATCGTCGGCACGGTGGCGGCGCTCCTGTTGCTCCAGGGCGCCCTGTACGTCGAGCCTTCCCGCGACACCCCGGCTTCGCCCTCCCCCACGCCGCCGGTCACGCTGCCCAAGCTTCGGCCCAGCCTGGAGAAGACGCCCCTCAGCTACTGGGCCGACTACTGGGCCCAGCTCGGCGAGCGTGTCCGAGACAAGGTGGCGCTGATCGGCGCGGAGGGGATCCCCGGCGTGGTGGTGGCGCCGGGATTGGTCCTGACCTCCATCCGGGCGGCCGACGCGGAGAGAGAGCGGGAGGCCCTGAGAGAAGCCGCCGGCCCGGAGGCGGCGGCGAAGCCAGAGACGGCGTTGCGGCTGGTCTCGGTGGACGCTCGCTTGGGTGTGGCGCTGTTCGAGCTCGAGGAGGAAAGCCGCGCCGCGTTCGCCCTGGCCGATCCAGGGGAGGTGCGAGCCGGGTCCCTGGTGGCCGCCGTGACCCTCACCCCCGATGGACGGGTCCGTCTCCAGCCGGGCTATGTGGTGGCGGTCGAGGAGGGGGGAGGCGTCCGCGCCGAGGACGAGACACTCGAGATCTCCTTCACTTTCCCGCCGGGGCCGGTCGCGGCGCTGGTCGACCTCGACGGCGAGCTGCTGGGGGTGGCGGTACAGTCGGAGCGTGACGTGCGCTACATCGCCTCGGGCGCGCTGCTCCATCTGCTGGGGCGACTTCAAGGCGACCCTCCCTGTCACGCGATCGAGGTTGCCGAGCTCGACGTCGGCGTCCGCGACCTGCTGGGGATCGAGGACGGGGTCTTGGTAGAGTGGGTCGATCCCCAGGCCTTCGTCCCCGAGCCCTCGGTGCGAGCCGGCGACGTGCTGGTCGCCTGGGCGGGCGAGCCAGTGCTGAACGTCTGGAGCTTCCACCAGCTCTACGAGGCCCAGGAGAGCGGAGCGCTGGTTCGCTTCGGGGCCATCCGCGGCGGGCGGCCGGTCACCGGGGCGACGCGGATGCCGGATCGAGACTGCCGACCCCTTCGCGAGTCGCCGGTGTTCTGCCCGGAGCTCGGGCTGACGCTCCAATGGACGGAGCGGGTCGGTGAGAGGTGGGAGGGCGCGGAGGGGGGCCTCCGGGTGGTGGCAGTGACGCCGAGGGGGCCGGCGGCCAGCGCCGGCCTCCACCGGGGCGATCTGATCCTGGCCGCCGACCACAAGCCCCTGGACCGCCGCACCGCGCAGGCCTTCGAGCGTCGGAAGCTCCCACTGCTCCTCACCGTGCGCCGGGGCGACCGGGTCAAGCTGATGGCAGTAGCGCCAGCCACGGACCCGGCGGGCTGATGCGGCACGGAGCGGCCCTCGTCAGCCGGGTCTGGGCTCGCTTGCGGGCGATGGCGCGCCTCGGCCGCCGCCAAGCCCCCACGGCACCGGCCTGGGGCTGGGCCATGGTCTGGTTCCGCTCGTCGTTCTTGCCCTCCCAGAACTACCTGATCCTGCTCTCGATCGGCGTGGGGCTCCTGACCGGCTTTGGCTCGGTCGCCTTCATCGAGATGCTCCACGCGGTCACCCACTTCGCCCAGACCCACGTCGCGGCCACGCTCGGCTTCTTCGGTCCCGGCCACCTGGTGCTGCTGCCGGCGATTGGAGGTCTGATGGTCGGGCCACTGATCCAGCGCTTCGCCCGCGAGGCGAAGGGGCACGGCGTCCCGGAGGTGATGACCGCGCTGGCCACCCGTGGCGGCCTGATCCGGCCTCAGGTGGCGATGGTCAAGATCATCGCCTCGGCCCTGACCATCGGCTTCGGCGGCGCCGCCGGCCGGGAGGGGCCGATGGTGCAGATCGGCTCCACGATCGGTTCCGTGGTCGGCCGGCTGGCCCGTCTCACCACTCGAAACGTGCGCACGCTGGTCGCCTGTGGCGCCGCCGGAGGCATCGCCGCCACCTTCAACGCGCCTATCGGGGGGGCCATCTTCGCCCTCGAGGTGCTGATGGGCCGGCTCCACACCGACTTCCTGTTGGTCCTGCTCACCTCGCTGACATCGTGCATGATCACGCGCCACTTCCTCGGCAACTACCCGGCCTTCGTAGCACCGGCCTACGAGCTGGTGAGCCCGGCCGAGCTGCCCCTCTACTTCATCCTGGGGATCGGCGTGGGCTTCGCCGCCCAGCTCTACGTCCGGACGCTGTATCGGACCGAGGAGTGGTTCGTTTCGTGGAAGCTCCCGGAGTGGCTGAACCCCGCGCTGGGGGGCCTGATGGTGGGGATCATCCTGCGCTTCTTCCCGCAGGTGTACGGCACCGGCCTGCCGGCCGTCGAGAACGCCCTGTGGGTTCGTTTCCCCTGGGAGCTGCTGCTCCTGCTCTTCGCCGCCGAGCTCTTCGCCAACAGCGCCACCCTGGGGTCGGGCGGGTCCGGCGGCGTGTTCGCCCCGAGCCTCTACATGGGCGCCATGTTGGGAGGGGTGTTCGGCACCCTGGTCCACCTGATGTACCCCGAGTGGACCGCCGGGTCCGGGGCCTACGCGATGGTGGGGATGGGAGCCTTCTTCGCCGCCGTGGCCAAGGCCCCCACCACCTCGTTGCTGATCCTCTTCGAGCTGACCAACGACTATCGGATCATGCTCCCCCTGATGGCGGCCACCGTCAGCGCCGTGTACCTGTCCCACTGGATGATGCCGCAGAGCATCTACACCCTGAAGCTCCATCGCCGAGGCATCCGCTACCCTTACGATCACGGTGAGGCGCCGGCGCGGCCGGCTCCGAGCACCTCACCGGTGAGCGGCTAGGCGCACGATGTCGGAAGCTGCGACGTCCGGGTCCGGGGGCTCGGGGGGCGGGAGCCCCCCGCTCGATAGCGGCGACCGAGCTCACCTCGGGCGCCGCGTCAGGCCCCAGGGCTTCGGGGGGCGGGAGCCCCCCGCTTGATATCGGCGATCGAACTCACTTCGGCCGCCGCGTCAAGCCCGGAACCGGGCCGGGTCGATCCCGTACTTGCGCAGCTTGTAGCCGATGATCCGCTCGGTGGTGTCGAGCAGCCGCGCCGCTCGCGCCCGGTTGCCGCGCGCACTCTTCAGGCTGTCCTGGATCAGGTCGCGCTCGTAGGCCTCGACCGCGGCCTTCAGCGAGACCCGGGACAAGGTCCCCGAGACCTCGGCGGTCTGCAGCGTGGGAGGCAGGTCGTGGGCGTGCACCACTCCCCCATCGCAAACCAGGACCGCCCGCTCGATGCAGTTCTCGAGCTCGCGCACGTTGCCGGGCCAGTGGTAGCTCATCAACATGTCGATGGCGGGCGTCGAGATCCGGCGCACGTGCTTGCCATGCTGGATGCCGTACTTCTCCACGAAGTGGTCGGCCAGGAGGAGAATGTCCGGCCCCCGCTCCCGCAGCGGCGGCAGGAAGATCGAGAAGACGTTGAGCCGGTAAAACAGGTCCTCGCGAAAGGTGCCCTGGGCGATGGCTGTCTCGAGGTCCTTGTGGGTGGCCGCGATCAGCCGCACGTCGACCTTGACCGGCTCCACGCCGCCCAGGCGCTCGAACTCCCGCTCCTGGAGCACGCGCAGCAGGCGCACCTGGGTCGAGGCGCTCAGCTCTCCCACCTCGTCGAGGAAGAGGGTGCCGCCGTTGGCCAGCTCGAAGCGCCCCTTCTTCCGGGCTCGGGCGTCCGTGAACGCGCCCGGCTCGTAGCCGAAAAGCTCGGACTCGATCAGGGCTTCGGGGAGCGCCCCGGCGCTGACCTTCACGAACGGACCGTCGGCGCGCGGCGAGCTGAAGTGGATGGCGTGGGCCACCAGCTCCTTGCCGGTCCCCGACTCGCCGCGGATCAGGACCGTGGTGTGGCTGGGCGCCACCTGCGCGACCTGCTCGTAGACCGCCTCCATCGGCCGGCTGTGGCCGATGATGTTGCCGACGTCGTGGCGCTTGCGCAGCTCCTGGCGAAGCTGGGTGTTCTCGTCGATCAGGCGCTTGCGCTCGGCCTCCACCAACTGGTTGACGCGCACCGCCTGGCTGACCATGGCGGCCACCACCCCGAGGAACTTGACCTCGTTGTCGTAGTCCCGATCCTCGGCGTAGCCCAGAGACACCGCCAGCGCCCCGAGGCAGCGCCCCTCCAACACCGCCGGGACGGCGATGAAGGTGGTCTCCTGCTTGCCCGCCGCCTTCCAGGCGCCGGTGCGGTCCAGGAACAGCGGCTCGCGGCTCACCTTCGGCACCACCACCGGCTTCCCGGACTTGACCACCCGGCCGGTGATCCCCTCGCCGATCCGGTACTTGGTTCGGCGGGCCGCCTGCCACGTGAGGCCGACGGCCGCCTCCACCGACAGCTCCCGGCCCGCTTCGTCCAGCAGGAAGACGGCCCCGTTCTGCGCGCCGTGCTGCGCCTCGAGCACCTCGAGCACGCCGGTCAGGAAGCCCCGCAGGTTGAGGGGCGAGCCGAGGGTCTGGCTCAGCTCCAGGAGCGTGGCGAGGCGTCGGGTCTGGCTGCTATCAGGCTGGGACATGGCGTGCGGGTCTCAACGACAGGCGAAGCCCCGCCATTGTAGGGGACATGACCGGGTTTCCTCCAGTCACCGGGGAAACCCGGATCGTGTCCCCCGAAGCCGGCATGACCGGGTCAGTGGCCATCGGGGACACGATCCGGATCCTCAAGGCAGGTGGGGAGAGTCCGGTCATGTCCCCGAGAGTCGACCCCGGACCGGGTCCCCCGCCGCCGGCAGGACCCGGTAACTGTCAGGCCGCGCCCTGGGAAGCCTCGGCCGAGCCCGAACCGGCCGACCAGCCACCCGCCTGACCATCCTCGCCCAAGACCTCGGCGGCGATCTCCGACAGCTCGGCGTTGGAGACGCTCTTCTGGACGTCGGCCAGGGCGATCAGACGCCGGTAGACCCGGCCGAGCTGGAAGCGGCTGAGGGCCAGCCCCAGCTCCTCGCAACGCTTCTGCACCGCGTGGCGCCCCGAGTGCTTGCCCAGGACGATGGTGGTCTGGGGCACACCCACGTCCTGGGGGCGCATGATCTCGTAGGTGCGGCGGTCCTTCAGCATGCCGTCCTGGTGGATACCGGCTTCGTGGGCGAAGGCGTTGCGGCCCACGATCGCCTTGTTGGACTGGACCGGCTCCCCGGTCAGCCGCGACAGGAGCTGGCTGGTCGGGTAGAGCAGCTCGGTTCGGATCTGGTTGCCATAGGGGAGGCGGTCCCGCCGCACGAACATCGCCATCACGATCTCTTCCAGCGAGGCGTTGCCGGCGCGCTCGCCGATCCCGTTGATCGTGCACTCGACCTGGCGCACCCCGGCCTGCATCGCAGCCAGGCTGTTGGCCACCGCCAGGCCGAGGTCGTCGTGGTTGTGCGCGCTCAGGATCGCCTTGTCGATGTTGGACACCCGGCCTCTCACGGTGGTGAAGAAGTCGGTGATCTCGTCGGGGGTCGAGTAGCCGACGGTGTCGGGCAGGTTCACCGTCGAGGCGCCGGCCTCGATCACCTTCTCGATCAGCGAGCAGAGGAAGTCGAGATCGGAGCGGGTGGCGTCCTCGGCGGAGAACTCCACGTCGTCGGTGTGCTGGCGGGCGAGACGGACCGCCTCCACCGCCGCCTCCAGGCAGCGCTCCCGGCTCATGTGCAGCTTGCGCTCCAGATGCAGGTCGGAGGTGGCGATGAAGGTGTGGATCCGCGGATGGGCGGCCGGCTTCAGCGACTCGGCGGCCCGCTCGATATCGCCCCGGGCAGCCCGCGACAGGGCGGCGATCGCGGTCCCCCGCACCTCTCGCGAGACCAGACGCACCGCCTCGGCGTCCGCCTCCGAGGCGATGGGGAAGCCGGCCTCGATCACGTCCACACCCAGCGCCTCGAGCTTCTGGGCCAGCTCCAGCTTCTCGCGCACTCCCATCGAGAAGCCGGGCGCCTGCTCGCCGTCACGAAGCGTGGTGTCGAAGAAGACTACCTTGTCGTCGCTCATCTCGAAAACGCCTCCCAATCACAGACGGTAGGCAACCCCCCTTCGGAAGTCAAATCTATGTTGCTTAACTGAGAATAATGTGCTGTGATAATGTCACTGGAGGCACCCATGGACCTCGCCGAGCTCAAGGTCTTCCGGACCGTGGCCGCGGAGCACAGCTTCTCGAAGGCGGCCACCCGGCTCCACCGCACCCAGCCCGCCGTCAGCCAGGCGATCAAACGGCTGGAGGACAGCCTGGGAGAACGACTCTTCGACCGCTCCAGCCGCGACGGGCGGCTCACCGCCGCCGGCCAGGTGCTGCTCGACTTCGCCGAGCGCCTGACCCGCCTGACCGAGGAGGCCGAGGCGGCGGTGCGCCAGGTGCGCGACCTGCAGCGAGGGAGGGTGCTGATCGGCGCCAACGAGGGATCGGTCCACGTGCTGCTTCCGCTGATCGCCAGCTTCCGTGAGGAGCACCCGCAGATCTCGGTGGACGTGCGGCGCGTCCACTCCCGGCAGCTCCCGATGGAGGTGTTGGAGGGGAGCCTGGATTTCGGGGCGCTGGCCTTCCGGCCCTCCGGCTCCAGCCTGCAGTCGGTCCGGATCGGTGACGACGAGCTGGTGATGCTGGTGGCTCCCGACCACCCCCTGGCGCGCCAGAAGCGGATCAGCATGAGCGATCTGGGCAAGCAGGTGGTGATCGCCCACAACGAGGCCTCCCCCACCCGGGAGCGGGTGCTCCGGCTGTTCGAGGAGCGCCACGCCGAGCTCAACATCCAGATCGCCCTGCCCAGCCTCGACGCCATCAAGCGGGCGGTGGAGCTGCGCCTGGGGGTGGCGCTGCTGCCACGCCGCTGCGCGCTCACCGAGATCTCCCTGGGCCAGCTGGTGGCGGTCCCGGTGGCGCAGCTCCGGATGTCCCGCCAGATCCGCCTCATCTACCCTCGCAAGGGGGAGCTGTCTCACGCCGCCGCCGCGTTCCTGGAGCAGGCGCTTTCGGCGGCGGGCCTCAAGGGGTCCCCACGCCGATAGCCCCCACTGATGATCCTGTAGATAGAATCGATTTGACTACTATCGGCCCGTGGACTAGATTGAGTCTCGGCCGGTGCCGCGTTGGCCTGGCCTGCAAGGCGAAGGTGAAGACATGAGACTGACGGGCGCGCAGATCCTCTGGGAGAGCCTGGTGCGCGAGGGCGTCGACACCGTCTTCGGCTACCCGGGCGGGGCCACGCTGCCGGCCTACGACGCGATGCTGGAGTATCCGATCCGCCACATCCTGGTCCGCCACGAGCAGGGGGCGACCCACATGGCCGACGGCTACGCCCGGGCGTCGGGGCGGGTCGGGGTGGCGTTCGCGACCTCGGGGCCGGGCGCCACCAACACCGTGACCGGCATCGCCACGGCGATGCTCGACTCCTCGCCGATCGTGGTCCTCACCGGCCAGGTCCCCTCCAAGCTGCTCGGCTCCGACGCCTTTCAGGAGACCGACATCGTCGGTATCACGCTGCCGATCACCAAGCACAACTTCCTGGTGACCAGCCCGGACGAGATGGCCGAGGTCATCCGCGAGGCCTTCTACATCGCCCGCTCAGGCCGACCGGGACCGGTGCTGGTGGACCTGGCCAAGGACGCGCAGCAGCTCGAGACCGAGTTCGAGTGGCCCCCGGACCCGACCTTGCGCGGCTACCGTCCGGACCACACCCCGTCCGACGCCGACTTCGACCGTGCCCTGGAGCTGATTCGGGCCGCCCAGCGGCCGCTGATCCTGGCTGGCAACGGGATCCTGCTCTCGGGCGCGATGGCCGAGGTCAAGGCCTTCGCCGAGAAGGCCAACATCCCGGTGGCGACCACCCTGCTCGGGATCGGCGGCTTCCCCGATACCCACCCCCTCAACCTGGGGATGATGGGGATGCACGGCGAGGCCTGGGTCAACACCGCCATCCAGGAGGCGGACCTGCTGCTGGCCTTCGGGATGCGCTTCGACGACCGGGTCACCGGCAACCTCAAGACCTACGCCCCCAAGGCCAGGAAGATCCACATCGAGATCGATCCGGCGGAGGTCAACAAGAACGTGCGGGTCGATGTGGCCCTGGTCGGGGACCTGAAGCCGATCGTGCAGAAGCTGCTCCCGAACCTGAAGCAGGGCGGCCACCAGGCCTGGGTCGAGTACATCCAGCAGCTCAAGGGCAACGAGGCGGTCCACGACATCCAGCAGCTCCCCGACACCGGGCACCTGTACGCGGCCCACGTGATCATCGACATCTGGCGCGAGACCCAGGGCAAGGCCGTGATCGTGACCGACGTCGGCCAGCACCAGATGTGGGTGGCCCAGTACTACCACCACGACGAGCCGCGCTCGCTGATCACCTCGGGCGGGCTCGGCACCATGGGCTTCGGGCTGCCGGCGGCGATCGGCGCCAAGGTGGCGCGTCCCGACGCCGAGGTGTGGGTGATCTGCGGCGATGGCGGCTTCCAGATGACCCAGGCCGAGCTCGCCACGGTCCACCAGGAGAAGCTCGACATCAACATCGCGATCATCAATAACGGCTACCTGGGGATGGTCCGCCAGTGGCAGGAGTTCTTCTATCAGGGCCGCTACGCCGCCACCCCCATGTCCAGCCCCGACTTCCTGAAGATCGCCGACGCCCACGGGATCGAAGGAACCCGGGTGACGACTCGGGCCGAGGTGGTGCCGGCGTTGCGGGCCGCCCGGGAGAGCGGCCGGGCCCACCTGATCGACTTCCACGTCGAGCAGGAGGACTCGGTCTACCCGATGGTGCCTGCCGGCAGCGACCTACATGTCATGATCCGGCGGCCGAGCCCGATCGTAGAGACAGGGAGGGACCGATGATCACCTTCGTGGTTTCCGTCGAGGACCAGCCCGGCGTGCTGACCCGGGTGGCCACCCTGATCCGGCGTCGTGCCTTCAACATCGAGTCGCTGACCGTCGGTCACACCGCCACCGCCGGAGTCTCACGGATGACCATCGTGGTCGACACCGACGAGCAAGGGGCCCGGACCCTGGAGGCCAACCTCTACAAGCTGGTCAACGTCCTGCGCGTCGACGACGTCAGCCATCGTCCCGCCGTCTTCCGTGAGCTGGCCATGATCAAGGTTGCCGCCACCCCGGAGACGCGCCCGGCCATCATGCAGGTGGTCGAGGTGTTCCGGGCCCGAGCGGTCGACGTCTCGCTCGAGACGCTGATCGTCGAGATCACCGGAAGCCAGGAGAAGATCGAGGGCCTGATCGAGGTGCTCAAGCCGTACGGGATCCTCGACGTGGCGCGCACCGGGCGCCTGGCCATGGCGCGCGGGTCCCACGTGGCGCGGGAGAACGGCCTGGGTGAGATCGAGGCGACGCTGCAGGCGGCGAACGGCGTCCCGGTCTGACAGCCACGAGCCCGACCCGGCCCCGCCTGGCGGTCGGGCAGAAGCCGATCAGATCTCGAGCGACTTCGGGATCTGGGTGAGGTTCCGGCAGTCGCGCTGCCGGACCAGCACCAGGTCCTCGATCCGGACACCCCCCAGCCCCAGGTAGTAGAGGCCGGGCTCCACCGTGACCACGTGGCCGGCCCGGAGGGTGCCCCCGCGCTTGCCGATCGACGGCGCCTCGTGGATCTCCAGGCCCACGCCGTGTCCGGTGCCGTGGAAGAACCCCTGCATGCGACCACCCCGCCGACCGGTCGGGTAGCCGCGACGGGTGAACAGCTCCTGGATCTCGGTGTGGATGATCTGGCCCGAGGCGCCGTCGCGGATCCGGCTCTGGCCGAGTCTCACCCCCTCGCCGACCAGGGCGTAGACCTCCTTCAGCCGCTCGGAGGCCCGGCCCCGCACCACGGTGCGGGTCAGGTCACCGAAGTACCCGGTGCTCTCGGAGCGCGGAAAGACGTCGATCACGATGGGGGTGTGGGCCCGGATCGGGCCGTGGCCGGCCTCGTGCGGGTCGACCGCTTGGTCGCCGGGGGCGCAGATGGTATGGGCCGGGATCGCGCCCTCCGCCATCACCCGGGCATTGACGACCGAGCGCAGGTCCTCGGCCGTGAAGCGCCGCCCCTCGCGTCGCAGGTACCCATCCGGAGCGATCCGACACGCCCGCAGCGCCTCGATGCCGGCCTGCAGCCCCGCCTCGGCGGCGCGTAGCGCGGCCGTGATCGCCCTCACCTCCGATGGGGTCTTCAGCTCCCGCTCCGGCCAAAACGGCGCGGGGACGGCCGCCACCTGGATCCCCAGCGAGCGCAGCTCGTCGGCCAGCGCCAGCGGGAAGCTGGGAGGCACCTTCACCCGGCGTGCCCTGAGGCGGCCCAGGACGTGCCAGATCAGCTGGGCCGGCTCGGCCTGCCCACCCGCTCGCTCGACGGCCCGCTCCAGCCGCGACAGGGCGAGGACGCGGCTGACGTGGGCCTGTCGCTGGGCCCGGCCGAGCTCCAGGTCCTTGACCGCGATCTCGGTCCGCTTTCCCTGCTTCACGAAGAGGAACGGGTCCGGCGCCATCAGGCCGGTGGCGTAGAGGAGGTCGCAGTCGGTCTCGGAGGCAGCGTAGATCAGTCGGGTCTCGGGTCGAGCTGGCTTCTTCTTTCTCATGCCGGTTCCACCTCCACCAGGACGTCGTAGAACGTCGCGCCGCCGCCCATGTCGGCAACCTCCTGGCCGGTCACCGCGTTGGCGTTGCGGCCTCCCGGGCACATCTTGGCCCACCAGATCGAAAGCCCCACCACCACGCCGGGCCGGGCCGCCTCCGAGACGCGGGCGGTTGCCAGGAACGCGCCGCGGTCGTTGAAGGTGCGCACCAGTTGGCCCTCGCGGATCCCGCGGGCTGCCGCGTCGTCCGGGTGGAGGGTCAGGCTGGGCTCGCTCTCGCGGCGCACGAAGACCGGCTGCGCCGAGAAGGTGGCGTTCAGAAAGTGGTGGGCGGGCGGCGAGATGAAGGCCAGCGGATAGCGCTTGGCCCGCTCCGGATCGCTCTCCACGCTCTCCCGCGGCGGCACGTAGCCGGCCACCGGATCCAGACCCTGGGCGGCCAGAGACTCGGAGCGCAGCTCGCACTTGCCGGAGGCCGTGGGGAAGCCGCCGTCGGCGAACGGCACGAACGGCGAAGGCAGGCTCAGGCGGACCGAGACCTCGCGCTCGAGGCGGTCGAGATCGATCCCCGAGAGGTGGGGGTGATCCCAGCGCAGGGCCTGACGGGCCAGCTCCTGGTCCGTGTCGGACAGGCTGGGGTGGTCGAGGCCCATCCGCGCCGCCAGCCGGCGGAACAGCTCGGTGTTGGGCAGGCACTCGCCGAGCGGCGCGATGGCCGGACGGTTGAGGCTCAGGTAGAGGTGGCCGTAGGACTTGAGGATGTCGTACTGCTCCAGCGTGGTGGTGGCCGGCAGCACCACATCGGCGTAGTCCACGGTGTCGGTCGGGAACAGCTCGTGGACGACCACGAAGAGGTCCTCGCGAGAGAACCCCTGGCGGACCCGCTCCTGGTCCGGGGCCACCGCCACCGGGTTCGAGTTGTAGACGAACACGGCCCGCACCGGCGGATCGAGCGATGTGTCGAGCAGGATCCGGCCGATCTGGCTCATGTTGAGGCTTCGCCTCGGCCGCGGCATCAGGTCGGGCCGCTCCAGGGCCTCCTCGTCGACGGGAAAGGCCCCCGAGGTCGACAGCAGCAACCCGCAGCCCGGGTGACGCCAGGCCCCGGTGAGAGCAGGCAAGCAAGCGATCGTGCGCACCGCCATGCCCCCGCCGGCGTGGCGGTTCAGCCCGTAGTTGATGCGCAAGGCCGAGCGCGGCCCTTGCGCGTACTCGCGGGCGAATCCGGCCACCTGCTCTGGAGAGAGCCCCGTGGTGCGGGCCACCCGCTCTGGAGGCCACTCGGCCGCACGGCGGCGCAGGTCCTCGACGCCGACAGCATGCTGGTCCAGAAAGCCCCGGTCCTCCCGACCCTCGGCGAAGATCACGTGCATCACGCCGAGCGCCAGCGCCGCGTCGGTGCCAGGCAGGAGCGCCAGGTGCTGGTCCGACTTCTCGGCGGTCCGTGAGCGAAACGGGTCCACCGTGACCAGCCGCGCGCCCCGACGGTGCGCCTCCTCGATGTAGGGCCAGAGGTGGACGTTCGAGCTGACGACGTTGGCGCCCCAGGCCACGATCAGCCGCGCTTCGACGATCGCCTCGGGGTCGAAGCCGAGCGAGGCCCCCACAGTGGCCTTGAGGCCGGCGGCGCCGGCCGTGGCGCAGATGGTGCGGTCGAGGCGGCTGGCCCCGAGGGCGTGGAAGACGCGCCGGTCCATGCTGCCGTAGGAGAGCAGGCCGTTGTTGCCGGCGTAGGAGTAGGGCAGGATCGCCTCGGCGCCGTCTTTGGCGATGACCTCCCCGAGACGGCGCGCCACCAGGTCCAGCGCCTCGTCCCACGAGATCCGCTCGAAGCGCCCCTCACCCTTCCGGCCGGTCCGCCGCAACGGGTGCAGGATCCGGTCGGGGCTGTAGACCCGCTCCAGGTAGCGGTTGACCTTGGCGCACAGGAAGCCCCGGGTGAAGGGGTGGGCGCGGTCGCCGCCGATCGCGATCGCTCGCCCGTCCTGCACCGTCACGTCCATGACGCAGGTGTCGGGGCAGTCGTGGGGACAGATCACCTTGTGGGTCGTCGGCACGCTCGTGGTCCTCGATCTGCCTGGGTACCCTTCGAGTGTAACCCGGCTCTGTGCCTCAGCCTTTGACGGGGATGGGGCGCCCGTCATCGCCCACCGCGACCAGCACCACCTCGGCCTCGGTGACCTTGACCGGCTCGCCGCTCCCGGCGCTCCAGCGCTCCGCGACCACGGTCACCTTCACGGTAACCGACGTGCGTCCCAGCCGCAGCGTCTCGGTGAAGAAGCTCACCAGGTCGCCGAGGAAGACTGGCTCGTGGAACTCGACCTCGCGCATCGCCCGGGTGACGTAGCGGTGCGCCCCATGCTTCCGCGCCTCGACGGCCGAGGCAAGGTCGAGATGGGAGAGGATCACGCCCCCGAAGATGGTACCCAGGGCGTTCGTGTCCTTGGGCAGCAGCAGCACCTTGATCGCCGGGACCGGCTCGCTCATAGGTTCAAGCATACCGGACTCCCCGCTCGGCCTGCCTCGGCGCCGGAAAACTAGTATTGTGTCCCCGGGTTTCCGATGCGAGCGATGGTCGTCGAGGCAGCTCGGTCCCCCTTGGTCGCAAGGGATCTCCCGATGCCGAGCCCCGCCCCGGGGGAGGTGCTGCTGAAGGTCAGCTTCTGCGGTGTCTGCCGGACCGACCTGCACATCCTCGACGGTGACCTGGACCGACCCAAGCCATCCCTGGTCCCCGGCCACCAGATCGTCGGGGAGGTGGTCGCGGCCGGAGTTGGGGCCGGACGGTTCGAAGCCGGGGCGAGGGTGGGCGTGCCCTGGCTCGGCTGGACCTGCGGGCGATGCCGCCCCTGCCGGGAGGGGCGGGAAAACCTGTGCCTGGAGGCCCGCTTCACGGGCTACGACCGGGACGGCGGCTTCGCCGAGCACGTGGTTGCCGACGAGCGGTTCTGCTTCCCCCTGCCAGCGGGGCTTCCCGGGGAGCACGCGGCACCGCTCCTGTGCGCCGGGCTGATCGGGTACCGCGCGCTGCGGCTGGCGGGGGACGCCGAGAGCCTCGGCGTCTACGGTTTCGGCGCGGCAGCGCACATCGTGACCCAGGTGGCCCGTCACCAGGGTCGACGCGTCTTCGCCTTCGTCAGGCCAGGCCGCCATGCTTCCGAGCGCTTTGCCCGAGAGATGGGCGCCGTCTGGGCTGGAGGCTCCGACCGGTCGGCACCAGAGCCGCTCGACGCCGCCATCATCTTCGCGCCGGCAGGGGAGCTGGTGCCGGCAGCACTCCGTGCGGTGGCCCCGGGCGGCGTGGTGGTGTGTGGCGGCATCCACATGAGCGACATCCCGTCGTTTCCCTATCGGATCCTGTGGGGGGAGCGGACGGTCCGCTCGGTGGCCAACTTGACCCGCCGTGACGGCGAGGAGCTCCTGGCCCTCGCCCCCCAGATCCCGATCCGCACCGAGACCACGCTCTATCCGCTGGAGCGGGCCCAACGGGCGCTGGAGGACCTCCGCCACGGCCGATTCATGGGAGCTGCCGTGTTGGATTGCCGGCCTGGCCGGCCTCGCCCGGGATGATCGGGCGGCTCCCCTTCGGCCCGCATCGCCTCCGCAGCGCGGCTCCGGTCCACAGGCCGGTGCGCCCCCGAATCCACTTGGGAAACGGGAAAGACTCTGCTACAGTCCGATGGACCTTTCGTCCCCGCGGGTGCGGGGCGGAGTCCACGAGCAAGGAGGGTCGGCCATTTCCACCAAGGTGTTCGTAGGCAACCTGAGCTTCGACGTCACGCGCGACGAGCTCATCGAGGCGTTCAGCGCCGTCGGTCCCGTGGTCGATGCGAAGCTCCCCACCGACCGGGAGACCGGCCGGCCCCGGGGCTTCGCCTTCGTCGAGTTCCGGGACGAGGCCTCGGTCCAGAAATCCATCCAGCAGTTGGATGGACGGGAGATCAAGGGTCGCGCGGTGCGCGTCAACGAAGCCGACGACCGGCCCCGCCGCCCCGCCGGGACTGGGCCCGGACCCGGGCTACGGCGTCCGTGGACTGGCCCGCCTCCACCACGGGACATGCCTCCGGATGAGTTCGACTCCGGCGGCCGAGTGTTCAAGGCCAAAGGCAGCCGGCGCAACATCCGACGTCGCAAGCGTGGTTTCGCCTGAGAAGCAGACGAGACCTCACGCCACCAGCCGGTTCGGCTCGCCTCGGGTAGACCGCCCGCCCGGTAGTCGCGTACCGACGGTCGCAGTGGCCCCTGTGGTGGCCGTCACCCTCATCCTCTGCCTGCTGGCCGCACCGGCGGGAGCGGTCGAGCGCACGTTCTCTGAGGAGCGTTTGCTCCTCGACCGGCGACTCGAGACCCTCCGCCGGATCCTCCCCGATGCCCCGAACCCGGCCGCCGATGTGGCCTTGGTCCGCCAGCTCGCGAAGGAGGCCGGCTTCGATCAGCTCTCGGTGACGGCGCGACCGATCGACGAGGAGCCGGGAACCCAGGTCATCGACCTGTCCGCCTTGGCGCAGTACCTGGAGATCGACCGTTTCTTCCGGCAGATCGCCCTTTCGCACCGCCTGGTGGACGTCGAGAGCCTGGAGCTGGCGGCGACTCTCCACGACAGCGTCCAGCTCAAGGCGGTGCTGCGGATCCCCCACTGGCCGCGCGGCGCCCCGCTGCCGGCACCTCCCGAGGGCGTTCGCAGGCTGGTGGCGGGCCTGCCGCGCCACACCGCCGAGGCGTTCCTCCGCGACCAGGCCCTGGCGCTGGCCAAGTCCAGCCGGATCGCCAGCTTGCGCCGGGCCCAGCGGAACCCGAGGCTGTTCCTCTCCGAGACCGCGGCGGTAGTCCGCGAGCGACCGGTCTCGCTCGCCTTCGCCAGCCTCGGGGAGAGCTTCCTGATCCGCGGGCTGACGGTCGGCGAGGGGCCGGCTCGCGCCCTCGAGAAGCGCTTCGAGCAGGGCTTCTTCCGGGTCTCGGAGTTCCTGCTGGCTCGCGACGGGGCCTGCCGCCGCTTCGAGGTGCTCGGGCAGAGCCCGGTGGTCGGCGTCCAAGCTGACCTGCCGATCCCGGTGGAGGACCCATTCCACCAGGACACCGCTCCGTGTGTGGTCGATCGAGACTCGGGACGCGCGAGGATGGTCAAGGGACCGTCGCGCAAGCCCACCGAAGGGGGCCCGCTGACCCTGCGGCTGCGCCAGGTCGACGCCGCCGACGTCTTCCGCGTGCTGCAGCTCCTCACCGGCCAGGGCTTCATCGTCGACGGCAACGTCCGCGGCCGTGTCAGCGCCGAGCTCAGCCGCGTCACCCTCCAGGAGGCGCTGGCCGCGCTCCAGCAGCAGCTCGACCTCCGGATCGAGTCCTTGGGCTGCGTCCGGCGCGTCGCCCTGGCCAACGCCTCACCAGCCCCCCCGATGCCAGCCCCCTCCGGGGAGCCCCCGCTGGCCAGCTTCGCCCTCAAACGCGCCACGGTGCGGGAGATCCTGGCCGTGATGACGGACGCCGACCCGAGCCTGGCGGCCTTGGGACCCGAGGGCTTCCTGGGCCAGCTCAGCGTCTGGGCGGCGGACGTGTCGCTTCAGGACGTGCGAACGGCGATCCTGCAGGCTGCGGGCCTCAGCGAGCGCCTCGAGGAGGGTCAGCGGATCCTGGAGCGGACGCCAGGCTCCGGCGAGAACGTCGTCCCGGTGGCGGGCACCGAAACGCAACGTCGACTGGTGGTCGGCCCCGAGGAGATGTCGCTGGCCGAGTTCGAGCTGACCGGCCTGGTCTCGAGCGGCTCGAGCTGGCTTGCCCTCGCCTATTCGCCACGCGGCGTCCTGCACTCGTACGCGACCGGCGCGCGGTTGGACGATGCGGTGGTCAAGGGCGTCTACTCCACGGACGTCGTCGTGGATACTGGCGACGGCGACGTACGACTGGCAATACCCCCGCCGTAGCGTCGTGACCTGCCGCTCTCCCACAAAAAGGAGAGGCCCGGGGGCTCGCCCCGGGCCATCCCTCTCTTTCTTGCGGGCACTCAAGCCCAGCGCACCATCACGGCGCGCTTCTCGTGGATTTGACTCTCAGCGATCAGGGGCCAAAGGCCCCTAGTCGACCGGCGGAACCTCCATCGGCACCTCCTCGAGTCTCACGGCCGGCCCGCGTCAGCGCGCGCTACGCCTGACGAACGCCTCTTGAATCGGTCCCAAGTGCCGTGGGCCCGACTCACTACACAATATCGGCCGGCACCACCGGGCTGTCAACCCTTCGTCCACGATGGTGCGCCTGCTAGCGCCGCGTCGCCGCCACCTCCTCTAGGGTGGCGGTCGGGGTGTAGAACGAGGTGTCCACGAACAGGGGACCCCGGGGGTAGCTCGGCGCTCGTAAACAGCCGCTCCCCATTGCGCCAGTGGCTCACCTCGCCGGCGGGGCTGCCGGCGGGTCGGGGCTACTCCTTCAGCCCCAGGTCGCGGAGACGGCGATAGAAGGTCTCCGACGAGATCTGCAGCAGCTCGATGGCGCGGCGCTTGTTGCCCGGGCCACTTCCAGGGCCTTTCAGCGACTGCTGGATGGTCTCGATGACCCGGCCCGGGGCCGTCTGCTCGAGCAGGCTCCGCCCGATCTCGTACACCGCGTGGAACCGGCCCGAGGCTTCCCCGGCCGGAACGTCCAGGAGGCGCTGCTCGGGGTCGCGGACGGTTTCCATCGTGGGGGCATTGTAGCGGCAGTCTCATGGCTTATGCTTCGGTGGGTCAGGGGGACACCGCGTGCGCGAGACGCTCCACCAACCGGGTCGGTTGCACCGCCGACGGCGCGGCCTCTTGGCGCGTCTGTGGGCCGAGTGGTGCTTCGCCCGGGTGGTGCTGCGCCACTTCCGGGCCCGCTTCCTGCTGATGGCGCTGATCCTGCTCTCCGGCGCCCTGCTGTTCCTGGTCTTCGAACCCGAGAAGGGCCACTCCTTCTCGGAGGCCCTGTACTTCTCCTGGAGCCTGGTGTTCGGCGAGCCGCCCGAGGAGTTCCCCCGGTCCGGGGCCCTGCAGGCGGCGTTCTTCGTGCTGCCGGTTATGGGTCTGGTGGTGATCATCGAGGCGATCGTCGACTTCGGCTTCGTGCTCCGCGACCGGCGGCGCTCGGAGCGAGGCTGGTGCAAGATGATGGCGGACTCCTTCTCGGACCACATCGTGCTGGTGGGGCTGGGCAAGCTCGGCTTCCGGACCTACAGCCTGCTGCGCGAGCTGGGCGAGACGCTGGTGGTGATCGAGCGTTCGGCCGAGAACCAGTTCCTCGAGACGGTCAGGCGCGACGGCACGCCGCTCTTCATCGGCGACGCCCGCCGGCGTGCCCTCCTGGTCGACGCCAACGTGGCTCGGGCCAAGAGCGTGGTGGCGGCCACCGACGACGACCTGGCCAACCTCGAGACCGTCCTGGATGCACGCCGGATCGCGCCCGGGATCCGGGTGGTGCTGCGGATGTTCGACCAGAACATGGCCGACAAGATCCGCGACGGCTTCAACATCCACCTGGCGATGTCGCAGTCGGCGATCTCCGCCCCGGCCTTCGCCACCGCCGCCCTCGACGCCTCGATCGTCAATAGCTACATGGTGGAAGACCGACTGGTGGTGGCCCAACGCTGGATGGTCCAGCCGGGGGGGCAGCTCGACGGCAAGACGGTGGGCAGCATCCTCGAGCAACTCCACTTCGGCGTGGTCGACCACCAGCCCAAGGAGGGACCGCGGCACCTGTTCCCGCCCCCCGACATCCGGCTCGCCGCCGGCGATCGCCTGATCGTACAGGGGCCGTTCGAGGCGATCGTGGCGCTTCGGAAGAAGGCGCGGGGTCTGGCCGAGCCGGACTGAAACCCGGCCGGACCCCGCGGTTCCGGCGACCGGCTACTTGAGCTGGTATTCGAAGCAGCGGTGGCCCGGGTCGCCCTTCTGGCCGCGGAGGATCTCCTTGACGCGATAGCTCTCCTGCTTGCAGATCCCCTCCCGGCCGTTGATCGCCCACAGCGCGCGGTCTTCCTCCCACCACGCGCCCTTGGTGCAGACCCTGCCGCTGGCGTTGGCGGTGAGGTCGCCGTCGTCGGGCACGCCGGGGTTGCTGGCCTTCACGCCCCGGTAGTAGTCGCTGTCGAGCTGGTTCTGGCCCAGGAACGGCTGCCAGCGGGACCAGGTGCTTTCCACCTTGGCCAGGCCCTCGCCGCACAGACGCTCCTGGTCGGCGTAGGACCGGCCCGAGGCCCCGTCGAGCACCGTGCTTCCGGTATCGAGCTGCGACTGGACGGTGGCGCGAGCCTGGCTGAGCTGCTGGCTCTCGCCCGGGAAGCCCCGGGTGAACGCCTCGAGGCCGCCGAGCTTCAGCAGCGTGCGCAGGCCGTGCAGCCGGCGCTCCAGCTCGTTGCAGGTGCAGGACCGGGTGCCGTCCGGGCGCGGCGTGGTGTAGCTGACGGCGGCCTTCAGGTCCACCTGCGGTGCGGGGGTGGCCTGGGGCTGGGGCGCCTGGCTCCGGCGCACCTGCGCCTCCAGGCTGAAGGCAGCGACACAGCAAGCGACGACAGCGACGACCCGGCCCGTCCTCCTCGATCTCATCATCAACTCCCTCCCTCTCATTTGGCCGCGCCTCGCGCGACGTTGACGTCGATCCGAACCGGTCAGCGGTCGATCAGCGACCCGCTCCGGCCACGTACTGGCTCGGGAAGCGCGCGAGCAGCGCGATCGTGTGCCGTAGCTCGCGCAGGTCGACGCACTCGCCGATCTTGTGGGTGTTCTGCTCGATCCCGGGCCCGATCCCGATCATGGCCGGGTGGCGGGTCGGGCCCGAGGCCACCCACCTCTTCCGCTCCGGCACGCCGGCCGCGCGCGCGACCGGCATCGGGAAGCCCACACCGTCGGTCGAGAAGATCCATCGGCCGACCCGAGGCTCCCGGCGCAGGGCCCCGCCCTGAGCCCCGCCCGGGGGCTCCTCCACCTGCGGCGCGACGACGCCACGATAGGCCCGCACCATGGCGTCCACCGCGGGATGGTCCTCCGGCGTGAGCCAGCTCGGGTAGATCTGGGGGTTGTCGACGGCGAAGCCCCGCCAGGTCGACTCCCGATAGGGCGGCACCGTCACCTCGACCCGCAGCCCCGCCGACCGCGCCATCCGGACCGTCTCCAGCGACAGGACGTCCGCCAGGGCGCGCTCCGGCGTCTCGCCCACGGTGAGCCGCCGATCGAGCCGGAAGACGAAGCGTTCGGGCACGGCGCAGTCGCTGGGGGTCTCCACCCGGGCCAGCGAGGCGGTGCGGGTCCCGTGGCCGAGAAATGGGTGGTCCAGGAACCCCTCCCGGCTGTCGTAACGTCGCGCCGCCTCGGCCAGGATGGCGCCCCCGTGCTCCAGGGGATTGAGTCCCTCCCAGGGCATGGAGCCGTGACAGGAGCGCCCGGTGATCGCCACCTCGATCTGCATCCGGCCCCGCTGGCCGCGGTAGATCCCAAGCGCGCCCTGCCGGGCGTCCCCGGTCCCTTCGGTGAGCACCACCACGTCGGGGATCTCCTCCGGTCTCCCGCTGGCCAGGGCCCGGGCCATGACGTGAGCGGGGCCGGCGCCTTCGTTGTCCTCTTCGCTGGCGGTGGCAAAGGCGCGGACGATGGCGCCGCGGAGCGCTCCCTGGCCCTCCAGCTCGAGCAGGATCTTGCAGGCCACCACCTGGGCCACCACGCCGCCGAGCTGGTCCGCCGAGCCGCGCCCGAACAGCAGGTGCGGCCACTGGTCGTCCGGGGGCAGGTACCCGAGGCGCTCGTGTAGCGCCGTCCGGTCGATGCGGCTCATGTCGGCCACACCCCGGAAGGCGTCGATCCCGTCGCCGAGCCGCTCCGGCCACTGCGACCGCAGGGCGGCCACGGTGTCGGCGTGGCCGTCCAGGTAGATCACGCGCTTGTGCTGGGCCGGTACACCGTCGCCCGGATCCTCGACCTGCCAGACCAGGTTTCCGTAGTCGTCGAAATCGACGTCCTCGGGCCGGCGCACCGCCCCCACCTCGATCACCGCCTGCCGCAGGTACTCGAGGCGCGGCCCCTCGTGGTTGCTCTGGCCGCAGCGCGGGTCGCCACCCTCCTCGGGCGAGCGGTCCACGTGGTCGGCGGGGATCCGCACCGCCTCCCTCAGCAGCCGGGTGGCAAGGGGTAGGTGGTGGGCGGCTCGCTCGGCCACCCGTTCGTCGAAGGTGCTCATGGACTCTCCCGAAGCCCGCTCACCTCGGCGAGGCGACAAAGCCGCGCCTCGAGGTCGGGGACCTTGGCCGCCGCCAGCAGCGCCGCGATCACGTAGACCTTCTTGTTGGCCTGCCGCGCCAGCGAGGTGCGGAAGGCCTCCATCACCCCCGGGGTGACCTCGGCCCCGATGTCGGCAGGCAGGCAGTGCATGTAGAGGGCGTCCGCGGTCAGACCCATACGCCTCTCGTCGCAGATCCAGTCGCGGTGGCGGGCGTTCTGGGCCAGGGCGCGCGCCTCGATGTCGAGAAACGCGGCCCGGTCCGAGGCGCGGTTGGCAGCGAGGCGTTCCCGCATCAGCGACAGCGGCCCCCAGGACTTCGGGTAGACCACGTCGGCCTCCCGAAACGCCTCGTCCATGGAGTCGACGAGCGCGAAGGAGCCACCGCTGGCGGCGGCGTTCCGAGCGGCGGCGGCCATCGGCTCGTCGAGCAGGGCGTATCCCTCCGGGTGGGCCAGCCGCACGTGGGCCCCCATCCGGCAGAGCAACGTGATCAGCCCCTGCGGGACCGAAAGCGGCTTGGCGTAGCTCGGCGAGTAGGCCCAGGAGACCGCGATCCTGCGGCCGGCCAGCCCACCCTCGAGCCGCTCCCGCAGGTACAGGAGATCGGCCAGGGTCTGGGTGGGATGATCGAGGTCGCACTGCAGGTTGATCACCGGCACCGTCCGCTCGGCGCCGGTCGCCTCCAGGTACTCGTCGATGCCGCGCTCCACCTCGCGCATGAAGCCGGTCCCCTCGCCCAGGATCAGGTCGTGCCGGATGCCGAGCGCGTGGGCGTTCATCCCCAGCATGGCGCCGGTCTCGGCGGCGGTCTCGCCGTGGGCCACCTGGGTCGAGGAGCCGTCGACGATCACCGGCGCCATCGCCAGCCGGGCGGCCGCCCCGGCCCAGGCCGACTTGGTTCGGGTCGAGTTGTCGAAGAAGAGGGCGTAGGCGAGCTGGCCGGGGAGAAACGCCAGCGAGCGGCCGGCCCGGTCCAGCGTCTCGAGGCGCTCGGCCAGCCCCGCGAGGGTCAGCAGCTCCGGCAGCGACCAGTCCTCGGTGGTGATCAGGTTGCGTCCCAGAAGTGCCGCCATCGACCCTCCAGCTCGCTCGGTATCCATGAAGGTTAGCAGAGGAGCGGGTGCGCCGTGTTATCGTCTGGGCCGCCATGGCCAGCTCGAGAGCTCCCCACCACGACGGCGCCGGGACGGTGGCCCGGCTGCTGATCACCTGCTCGGACGGCCCCGGGATCGTGGCCGCCGTGAGCGGCTTCCTGGCGGCCCACCACCTCAACATCACCGACCTCGACCAGCACTCCACCGACCCCGAGGGGGGCCGATTCTTCATGCGGCTCGAGTTCCAGACCGGTCACCTCGAGGAGCCCACCGCCAGCTTCGAGCGGAGCTTCGCCGGCGAGGTGGCGGCGCGCTTCGGGATGGACTGGCGGATCCGCTACGCCTCCCGCCGCAAGCGCACCGCCATCCTGGTCTCCAAGTACGACCACGCCCTGCTGGAGCTGCTGTGGCGCTTCAGCCGCGGCGAGCTGGAGACCGCCATCACGATGGTGATCAGCAACCATCCGGACCTGCGTGGCGCGGTGGAGCCCTTCGGGGTCCCGTTCCACCACGTGCCGGTACGCCCCGACGCCAAGCCCGAGGCCGAGCTCCGCATGCTCGAGCTGCTGGAGGGCAACGCCGAGCTGGTGGTGCTGGCCCGCTATATGCAGATCCTCTCGCCCGAGTTCACCGCCCGCTTCGAGAACGCCCTCATCAACATCCACCACTCGTTCCTCCCCGCCTTCGCGGGCGCCGACCCCTACCGGCAGGCCCACCAGCGGGGGGTGAAGCTGATCGGCGCCACCGCCCACTACGTGACCTCCGAGCTCGACGCCGGCCCGATCATCGAGCAGGACGTGGCCCGCGTCTCCCACCGTCACGCCCCCGCCGACCTGCGCGAGCTGGGCCGCGACCTGGAGCGACAGGTGCTGGCCCGCGCGGTGCGCTGGCACCTCGAGGACCGCATCCTGGTCCACGAGAACAAGACCGTCGTCTTCGCTTGATCGAACCGCTCACCCGCGGGCGCAGGCGTAGAGGGCATCGGGGGCCAGGAAAAGGGTGTTGATCTGGGTCCCCCAGAGGATGCGGTCGCCGCTTCGGAGCGGGCTCGCCCGCTCCGGCTCGAGCCGCTGGTCGTTGACGAGGATCCCGTTGGTGGACGCGGCGTCGGTCAGGCACCAGCGCCCCTCTCGGGCGGTGAAGAAGCCATGCAGCTTGGAGATGGTGTCGACACCGATCACCACATCGTTGCCACTGCCGCGTCCCACCGTCACCTGCCCCGGGGTGGACCCGGCCGGTCGCCTGACCAGGAAAGCCACCTCGTCCACGTAGCGGAAGGCGCTGCGACCGCTACGTAGCTGGGTGACCAGCTCGGGGCCGGCGGAGATGGTGGCCTTCGGGTCCCCCTTCTCGGTGCCGACCTCGATCTTGACCACCAGCAGGGCGGGGCACGGATAGGCAGCCACGAACTCGTCGAGAGAGAGCCGCCCGGCCCGCTTGCGCAGCACGGCGAGAGACACGAACCCCTCGTCGTCGGCCTCGGGGAAGCGGCGTGCCTCGATGGTCATGGGCCGGGCGTCGATGGACGACGGAGCTCAGCGCACCTCCCAGGTGTCGCCGGTCTGCAGCAGGGCGAGAAGGTCGCCCTTCCCCTTCTGCTCCACGGCCTGGCGGATGGCCTGGTGGACGCTGTCCTCGTAGCGCGGCGCCTCGACGTCGCGCAGCACCCCGATCGGGGTGGGGAATCCGGGCCGCGTCTCCATCCGGGAGATCAGGAAGGCGTAGGTGGGGTCGGGGTTCTTCGCGTCGTGGACCAGGAGGTCCTTCTCCGTGATCCCGTCGCCGAGACGGACCACCTCGAGGTCCAGCCCGCGCAGGCGGATCCCCCGATCCTGGTCCTTCCCGAACAGGAGCGGCTGGCCGTGCTCGATGCTGATCGTGCTGTCGGAGCGCGCGTCCCTCTCGGTCAGGAAGCGCCACGCGCCGTCGTTGAAGATGTTGCAGTTCTGCAGCACCTCGACGAAGGCCGCCCCCTGGTGGGCGGCGGCGCGCTTGAGGGTGGCCTTGAGGTGGGGCTGAAAGATGTCCACCGAGCGGGCCACGAAGGTGGCCTCGGCCCCGAGCGCCAGCGAGAGGGGGTGGAACGGACGGTCCACCGAGCCCAGGGGCGTCGACTTGGTCCGCTTGCCGAGCTCCGAGGTGGGCGAGTACTGCCCCTTGGTCAGGCCGTAGATGCGGTTGTTGAACAGCAGCACCTTGATCCCGACGTTCCGTCGCAGCATGTGGATGGTGTGGTTGCCGCCGATCGAGAGGCTGTCCCCGTCCCCGGTGACCACCCAGACCTCGAGGTCGGGACGGGCGATCTTGATCCCGGTGGCCACGGCGGGGGCGCGGCCGTGGATCGAGTGGAAGCCGTAGGTGTTCATGTAGTACGGGAACCGGCTCGAGCAGCCGATCCCGGAGACGACCACGAACTGCTCCTTTGGGATGCCGAGCTCGGGGAACACCGACTGGACCGCGGAGAGGATGGCGTAGTCTCCGCAGCCCGGGCACCAGCGGACCTCCTGGTCGCTCTGGAAGTCCTTCTTGGTGTAGACGGGGGCCGCGGTCATCCCAGCACCTCCTCGATCTTGGCTTCCAGCTCGGACTGCCTGAAGGGCTTGCCCTGGACCTTGTGCAGACCCTGGACGTCCAGCAGGTACTTGGCCCGCAGCACCTGCTGAAGCTGGCCCATGTTCATCTCGGGGACCAGGACGCGCCGGTAGCGGCCCAGCACCTCACCCAGGTTCCGCGGCAACGGGTTCAGGTGCCGGAGATGGACGTAGCCGATCCGCCGCCCCTTGGCCCGTTGGGCCTTCACCGCGACGGTGATGGCCCCGTAGGTGGAGCCCCACCCCACCACCAGCAGCTCGCCGTCGGGGTCACCGAAAGGCTGGGCCTCCGGCACGTCGCGTCCCACCGCCTCCACCTTGGCCGCCCGCAGCCGCACCATGCGCTCGTGGTTCTGCGGGTCGTAGGAAACGGTCCCGGCGCCGTCCAGCTTCTCGAGGCCGCCGATGCGGTGCTCGAGACCCGGCGTGCCCGGCAGCGCCCAGGGCCGGGCCAGCGTCTCGGGGTCCCGCGCGTAGGGGGCGAAACCCTCGGGCTCGGTGTGAAGGCGCACGTCGATCCTGGGCAGCTCGTCCACGGTCGGGATCCGCCACGGCTCGGCCCCGTTGGCCAGGTAGCCGTCGGAGAGCACGATCACCGGGACCATGTACTTGAGGGCGATCCGGCTGGCCTCGAAGGCAATCCAGAAGCAGTCGCTCGAGGTAGCCGGGGCCAGCACCGGGAGAGGCGCCTCGGAGTTGCGGCCGTAGAGCGCCTGCAGCAGGTCGGCCTGCTCGGTCTTGGTGGGCAGCCCGGTGGAGGGGCCGCCCCGCTGAACGTTGCAGATGACCAGCGGCAGCTCCACCATCACCGCCAGCCCGATCGCCTCGCCCTTGAGCGCCATGCCAGGACCGGAGGTAGTGGTCAGGGCCAGCGCGCCGGAGAAGGCCGCCCCGATCGCAGAGGTGACGGCCGCGATCTCGTCCTCAGCCTGGAAGGTCATCACGCCAAAGGTCTTGAGCGCGGACAGCTCGTGCAGGATGTCGGAGGCGGGCGTGATCGGGTACGAGCCCAGGAAGAGCGGCAGGCCGGCGCGCTCCGCTGCGGCCACGAAGCCGAGGGCCAGCGCCGTGTTGCCGCTCAGGTTCCGGTAGCGGCCCGGCGCCAGCTTGGCCGGCGGGATCTCGTAGCTGACCTGGAACGCCTGGGTGGCCTCGCAGTAGGCGAAGCCGGCTTTGAGGGCGCGCTTGTTGGCCTCGGCCAGGATCGGCTTGGCGTGGAACTTCTGGTCCAGCCAGCGGCAGGTGGCGTCCATCGGGCGGTGGTAGAGCCAGTAGCACATGCCCAGCGCGAAGAAGTTCTTGCACCGGTCCATGGTCTTGGCGTCGAGGCCCAGGTCCTCGAGCGCCGCCCGAGTCAGCTTGATGAGGTCCGCCGCGAACAACCGGTAGGCGTCCAGCGAGTGGTCCTCGAGGGGGTTCTTCTGGAGCCCCGCCTTCCTGAGGTCGGTGGCCTCGAAGCTGCCGGCGTTGACGATCAGGATCCCGTTCGGCCGCAGGTCCTGCAGGTTGACCTTCAAGGCCGCCGGGTTCATCGCCACCAGCGCGTCCACCTGGTCCCCCGGGGTCAGCACGTCGAGGGAGCCGAAGTGGACTTGGAACCCGCTGACACCGGGGAGTGTGCCGGCCGGGGCCCGGATCTCGGCCGGGTAGTCGGGGAACGTGGCCAGATCGTTCCCGTAAAGGGCGGTCGTGTTGGTGAACTGGGTGCCCGTGACCTGCATGCCATCGCCGGAGTCGCCGGCGAAGCGGATCACGGCCCCTTCGACGACTTCACGCTTGCGCGCGGGGGCACTGGTCGTGGCCATGACGAGACGAAACCTCCTCCAGAATGCGCCTGTTAGCGTTGGCGTTCGGCAGAGATTTGAGTATATCACCGGGGTTGCGGGGGGCTGCGGCTGTCGAGGCCCTCGCTTTCCGCGCGTCGAGGTGACACAATTTCCCCTGGCACTTCCGCCACTAGACGATAGCGCTCGGGCTTCGTTACTGGAGGAACAATGGCGGTCTTGGATGTCCCGCCTGGGCGGGCGCCTCAACGGGCGGCTCTACCACGCAGGCTGGGTGAAGCCCGCTTCGCAATGGCCGCGGGCCTTTGTCTAGCACTGGCCTGGGGTTGCGGGCGAGCGGCCGATCCTGCGCCGCCTTTGGCGGCCCCTCCGGCCGAGAGCTGGCTGTCTGAGAAGAAGCTCTACTCGAGCGGCAACGAGGAGCTGATCATCCGGGACTTCTTCCGGGACCGCCGCAATGGCGTCTTCGTCGACGTGGGCTGTGCCTGGCCGGTCCGGAAGAGCAATACGGCCTATCTCGAGCTGCACCTGGGATGGTCGGGCATCGCGGTTGACGCCCTCCGGGAGTATGGGGCCGCCTGGCAGCGAGACCGGCCCCGGAGCAAGTTCTTCGCCTTGTTCGTGACGGACCACGAGGGGGAGGTCCAGACCTTCTATCGGTCGGAGCTGCCCGACGTGTCGTCGTATCAGAAACGGGCCCTCGAGCTGCGCACCAGGAAGGACGGCGAGCCACTGGAGTTCGATGCGCTGCAGGTTCCCACCACCACACTGACGACCCTGCTCCTGAAGAACGGCATCGCCAAGGTCGATTTCCTGTCTATGGACATCGAGGGTGCCGAGCCGCTCGCGCTGGCAGGCTTCGACATCGATTCCTTCAAGCCGGAGCTGGCTTGCGTCGAGGCCAAGCCCGCGAATCGCGCCGACATCCGGCGCTACTTCGGGGCCCATGGCTACGATCGCCTCGAGAGGTACGTCGACTACGACAAGATGAACTACTACTTCGCCCCTCGGGCGCCGCGGTAGAGCGGCGCCTGCCCGGCGCCTCCGGGGCGTCAGCCAGCCGTGGCCAAACACCCGATCGGCGGGACGGAGTCCAAGTCGATCGCAACGAGGCGAAGCACACCCGAGACCGCGAGCATACGGTGCAGCCAGGGATGGATCCCGGTGAGCCGGAGCGAGCCGCCCGCCCGCTGGATGGTCTGCTGAGTCCGGATCAGGTCGCCGACCGAGGCGGCGTCGATCTCCCGGACTGGCGAGAGGTCGATGACCAGGCGGCGCGCTCCGTTGGCGACCAGCAGGCGTGCCTCGCGCAACGCGTTGCCGAGCCGAGGGTAACAGGGCGGGTCGTGTAGCAGGCGCAGAACGAAGCCGTCTTTGCCTTCGCGGACCACCTCGAGACACCGGCTCCCCGGTTCTCTGGACGCCGGGGCGATCCTCCCTCGGCTGGATGGCTTGCCGGCCGGACGAGCAACCACGCGGGTTCGGGGGAGGCGATACATGACGCTGTCGCTGTCTTGCCCTATAGGACGCGCCGAGCGCGTCAAAGGTTGCGCCGAGGTTGCGCCAATGTGTCAAAGCCGGCCGCCCGGGGGCCGCCCTCAGTCCCCGAAGACCTGCCTCAGCACCCCCTGCTGCTCGAGCGAGTGGACGGTGTGGGAGCCGGCAGCGGGGCTGGCGCTCTCGGGTCGCCCCACGTAGGAGGGGGGCAGGGCGCCCCGAACCTCCCCGTCCAGGAAGCGCTCCCGCACGTAGCGCCAAGCGCCCATGTTGCGGGGCTCGTCCTGGGCCCACACCAGCTCGGCATCCCGCGAGTACCGCTCCAGGATCGAGAGAAGCTCCAGGCTGGGGAAGGGGTAGAGCTGCTCCAGCCGCAGAAGCGCCAGGTGGTCGGCGCGGCGGTCGATCCGGCTCTGGAGCAGGTCGAAGTAGAGGCGTCCGCTGGTCAGCACCACCCGGCGCACTCGCGCGGGGTCGGCGGCGTGGTCGTCGAGCACCGCCAGGAAGTCACCTTCGGCCAGCTCGGGCAGCGCCGAAGAGCAGGCTGGATGCCTCAGCAGGCGCTTCGGGGTCAAGAGCACCAGCGGCTTCTCCACGGCGTCACGGGCCTGGCGCCTCAGCAGGTGGAAGTACTGGGCGGGCGTGGTGGGCTGGCAGATGCGCAGGTTCTCCTCGGCACAGAGGATCAAGAAGCGCTCCAGCCGTGCGCTGCTGTGCTCCGGGCCCTGCCCCTCGTACCCGTGGGGCAGCAGCAGCACCAGGTCGGTGGGCTGCCCCCACTTCTGCTCGGAGCCCGAGAGGAACTGGTCGACGACCACCTGCGCCGCGTTGGCGAAGTCGCCGAACTGCGCCTCCCACATCACCAGCGCCTCGTGCTCGGCCACCGTGTAGCCGTACTCGAAGCCGAGCACGGCGGATTCGGAGAGCAGGCTGTCGTGCACCTCGAAGCGGGCGCCGCCCTGGGCCAGCTCGCCAAGCGGGACGTGCTCGCGCCCGGTTTTGGCGTCGTAGAGGACGGCGTGGCGCTGGCTGAACGTGCCGCGGCGCGAGTCCTGGCCCGACAGCCGCACCGGGATCCCCTCGAGCAGAAGGGTGCCGAAGGCCAGCGCCTCGGCGGTGGCCCAGTTGACCGCTCCGCGGCCTTCCAGGAGCTGCCGCCGCGACTCGAGCAGGGGCTCGAGCTTGGGGTGTAGCGCGAAGCCGTCGGGGACCGCACAGAGGGCGCGCAGGGTCGCCTTGAGCCGTCCCCACATCGCCTCAGCGCCGACCTCGGGGCGCGGCGTTGCCGAGCGCCGGCCCAGCTCGGCGAAGCCGTCGCCTGCCTCCTCCTTCTGCAGGCGGGCCTTGGCCTCGGCCCAGACCGCCTCGACCTCCTCGCCGGTCAGGGTGCCGGCTCGAGCCAGCTGCTCGCCGTAGAGGTGGGCCACCGAAGGATGGCTCTTGATCTTCGCGTAGAGCAGCGGCTGGGTGTAGCTGGGCTCGTCCCCCTCGCTGTGGCCCCAGCGTCGGTAGCCCACCAGATCGATCACCACGTCGCGCTTGAAACGCTGCCGGTACTCGAGCGCCACCCCGCTGACGTGCACCACCGCCTCGGCGTCGTCGGCGTTGACGTGGAACACCGGTGCCTGGACCATCTTGGCCACGTC
This sequence comes from uncultured Acidobacteriota bacterium, assembly GCA_964574335.1. GTDB lineage: Bacteria > Acidobacteriota > Vicinamibacteria > Fen-336 > Fen-336 > CAZNNH01. The sequence continues at coordinate 37,819 of CAZNNH010000041.1, forward strand.
CGTGCAGTAGGTCGAGGAGCGCGCCTCTGCCGGGAGGGTGGTGAAGCCGATCTGGTTGTTGACTACCACGTGGATGGTGCCGCCGGTCCGATAGCCCGCGAGCCCCGACAGGTTGAGGGTCTCGGCCACCACCCCCTGGCCGGCGAAGGCGGCGTCGCCGTGGATCAGGATCGGCAGCACCCGCGAGCGCTCGTGGTCCTGCTGGGCGTCCTGCTTGGCGCGGGCCATCCCTTCCACCACCGGGTCGACGAACTCCAGGTGGCTCGGGTTGGGGGCCACGCTCACCAGAAGCGTCTCGCCGGTGTCGGCCCGGTGGGTGCCCGCCGCCCCCAGGTGGTACTTGACGTCACCCGAGCCCAGGACCGAGTCCGGGTCGAGGTGCCCCTCGAACTCCGAGAAGATCCGCGACAGCGGCTTGCCCACGGTGTTGGCGAGGACGTTGAGGCGACCGCGGTGCGACATGCCGATCACCGCCTCCCGCATTCCCACCCGCGCCGCGTCAGAGAGCAGCGAGTCGAGCAGCGGGATCAGCGCCTCGCACCCTTCGATCGAGAAGCGCTTGTGACCGATGTAGCGACCGTGCAGGAAGCGCTCGAAGGTCTCGGCCGCCACCAGCTTGGCCAGCAGACGGCGCCTCTTTGGCTTGTCGAACCCGGTGCGGTTGCGGCTCCCCTCCATCCTTCGCCGCAGCCACTCCTTCCGCTCCGGGTCGGCGATGAACATGTACTCGACGCCGACCTTTCCGCAGTAGGTGTCGCGCAGGACCTCGAGCGTCTCGCGGAGGGTGGCGCGGTCGTTTCCGGAGAGGCCGCTGGTGAAGAACTCGCGGTCGAGGTCCCACAAGGTCAGGCCGTAGGTCGCGGGATCCAGGTCGCGGTGCGGCTCGCGGCGCCAGTCGAGCGGGTCGAGGTCGGCGACCAGGTGGCCGCGGACACGGAAGGCGTTGATGAGCTGCAGGACCCTGGCCTGCTTCTCGACCAGCTCGTCGCTGCCCGCCGCGCCCAGCAGGGCCGGCGCCCGGTCGACCTCCCAGCGCACCGGGCGGTGGGGCACCCCGAGCTCGTCGAAGATCCGCTGGTAGAAGCCGTCGTCGCCCTTGAGCAGCTCCTCGATCCTCTGCAGGAACAGCCCCGACTCCGCCCCCTGGATGATCCGGTGGTCGTAGGTCGCGCTCACCGTGATCACCTTGCTGATCCCGAGCAGCGACAGGGTGCGGGGGGTCATCGACCGGTACTCGGACGGGTAGTCGAGGGCGCCCAGGGCCAGAATCAGGCCCTGGCCCGGGAGCAGGCGCGGCGTCGACGACGTGGTCCCCAGCATGCCGGGGTTGGTCAGCGACACCGTCGTCCCCATGAAGTCCGCCGGCGAGACGCTGGCGCGACGCGCCCGCCCCACCAGGTCCTCGTACGCCTCCACGAAGGCCGGGAAATCCAGTCGTTGGGCGTCCTTGATGTTCGGAACCAGAAGCGTCCTGCTGCCGTCCTTCTTCTGGGTGTCGACGGCGATGCCCAGCCGCACGCTGTCGCGTTGCACGCGATGGGAGCCGCCCTCCAGCTCCGCGTAAGCGTCGTTGAGCCGGGGGAAGGTCCCGAGGGCCCGCAGCAGCGCCCACGCCACCAGGTGGGTGTAGCTGAGCTTGCCCTTGCCGGTGCCGCTCCGGTGCCGGTTCAGCAGGGCCCGGTTCTCGTCGAGGGCGCGGACCGGGATGGTCCGCGACGAGGTGGCCGTGGGAACCAGGAGCGAGGCCTCCATGTTCTCCACGATCCGGAGCGCTCCGCCCCGGATGGGCTGGGCGATGTCGCCGGGCAGGATCGGTGTGATCGCCAGCGGTCGGGCCCTCACCGGCAGCGCCGACGTGCCCGGCGCCACGATGGTGGTGGGCGTCACGTCCACCGGCGCCGCGCTTTCGGCGCTGGGCGCGGGTCGCGTCTTCTCCGAGGGGGCGGGCGCCGCCGCCGTGGACGGCGCCGCGACGCCGGTCAGGACGTCGAAGTAAAAGCGCCAGCTCGCGTCGACCGCCTGCCGGTCGCGCCGGAACTCCTGCAGCAGGTCCAGGGCGAAGGCGTAGTTGGCCCCGAAGTCCCTCACCAAGGCGTCGAGCAGGGGCTCGTCTTCTGATTGGGGCATGGCCGCCTTCGAAGTCTAGCAGAGCCGGCGGCGCGGGCGACAGGCGGCGACGCCTCGCCGGGCCGCCGGTCACCCGCTCGCCGCCCCAAGCCTACAATGCGCCATGCGGCCGCCCCACCCGACCAGGGCGGCACGCCGGACGCTCCTGGCGCTGCTGCTCGGCCCGCTGCTGGGCCTGGTCCTGCCGGAGCTCGTGGTGCGCCACGACCGGCGCTTCTGGCGGGAGCTGGCCGACTCCGGCGTCCCGGACGTGCCACGCGCCGAGGCCCTGCTGCGCCTCCACCACCCGGGCGAGGTGGACGTGGTGGTCGTCGGCGACAGCGTCGCCTTCAACTCCGTGGACGAGACCCAGCTCGAGCAGCGACTCGGTCTCGCTCCCGGCCGGGTGCTCAACCTGGCGGTCCGCGGCGCCTCGGCCGTCGGCACCGCGATGGTGGCGGCGGATGCCCTCGAGCTGCGGCCACGGGTGCTCGTCTACGTCGCGGCCCGCCTCGACCTCGCCCGGTTTCAGCCCGAATCCAGACCTCCTGACATAGGCGCCTAACCCCGCGCCGCTGTGGACTGCGCCC
>CAZNNH010000042.1:0-11070 GCA_964574335.1 uncultured Acidobacteriota bacterium
TGGTGGTGCCGGCCTCGCTGGTGGACAACTGGCGCCTCGAGATCGAGCGCTTCGCGCCGCAGCTCCGGGTGCTGGTGGCGCACCCGTCGCGGCTCCCCTCGGCCGAGCTCAAGAAGCTCGACGGGGCGCGGGTCGAGGCCCACGACGCGGTGATCACCACCTACGGCACGGTGGCGCGGACCGAGTGGATGCGCTCGTACCCGTGGCGGTCGGTGGTGCTCGACGAGGCGCAGGCGATCAAGAACCCGACCGCCCAGCAGACGCGGGCGGTCAAGGGGCTGCGGTCGCGGTGGCGGCTGGCGCTGACCGGCACGCCGGTGGAGAACCGCCTGGGCGACCTGTGGTCGATCTTCGACTTCCTGAACCCGGGGCTGTTGGGGTCGGCGCGGGCCTTCTCGGGCCTGTGCAAGGCGATGGCGTCGGAGGGTGGCTCGGGCTACGCGCCACTGCGGCGGCTGGTGCAGCCGTACATCCTGCGCCGGCTCAAGACCGACAAGAGCGTGATCGCCGACCTGCCCGACAAGACCGAGATCAACGCCTACTGTCTGCTGACCAAGCGCCAGGCGGCCCTGTACCAGCAGTCGGTGGCGGAGCTGCGGCAAGCCTTGGAGCGGCTTACGGGGATCGAGCGGCGTGGCGTGGTGCTGGCCTTCCTGCTCCGCTTCAAGCAGATCTGCAACCACCCCTCGCAGTGGCTCGGGGACGGGGGCTACGATCCCGCCGACAGTGGCAAGCTGATGCGCCTGCGCGAGCTGTGCGAGGAGGTGGCGACCCGGCAGGACAAGGTCCTGGTGTTCACCCAGTTCCGCGAGATGACCGCGCCGCTGGTCGCCTTCCTGAGCCAGGTGTTCGGACGTGAGGGGTTGGTGCTGCACGGGGGCACACCGGTCAAGAAGCGGCAGGAGTTGGTCGACCGCTTCCAGCAGGACGACCGGGTGCCGTTCATGGCGCTCTCGCTCAAGGCGGGGGGCACCGGCCTCAACCTGACCGCGGCCTCGCACGTGGTCCACTTCGACCGCTGGTGGAACCCGGCGGTCGAGAACCAGGCCACCGATCGGGCCTTTCGCATCGGGCAGACGAAGGGGGTGCTGGTCCACAAGTTCGTCTGCCGAGGCACCGTCGAGGAGCGGATCGACGCGCTGATCGCGGGCAAGCGGCAGCTCGCCGACGAGGTGCTCCTGGGTGGGGCCGAGGCCGCGTTGACCGAGCTGAGCAACGAGGAGCTGATCTCGATGGTGTCGCTCGACCTGAGCCGCGCCGTGGAGGGATAGTCAGGGGAGGTCGAGGGATGGCTGGGTATTGGCGACGGCGCGGGCGCCGGCACCGCTTCTGGCCCGAGTACGTCTCGGTGGACGAGCGTCGCGCTCAAGCCGCCGCCAGGGTCGCCGTCCTGGAGGAGCGGGGGCGCGAGTGCTCGCCAATCCGGGTGGCCGGCCGGACGATCGCCTCCACCTTCTGGGGCCAGGCCTGGTGCCACAACCTCGAGGCGTACAGCGATTTCGCCAACCGCTTGCCGCGTGGCCGGACCTACCTGCGGGCCGGGGCCGTGCTCGACCTGCAGATCGCGCCCAAGCGGGTGACCGCCCTGGTCAGCGGCAGCGACCTCTACACGGTGGAGGTCGAGATCCAGCCGTTGCCCCGCCCCCGCTGGAACGCGATCAAGCAGGAGTGCGCGGGGCAGATCGGCTCGCTGGTCGAGCTCCTGAAGGGCTCGCTCTCGAAGGGCGTGATGGAGATCGTGAGCCGCAAGGGCGAGGGGCTCTTCCCCTCCCCGAAGGAGATCTCGCTGCGCTGCACGTGCCCCGACTGGGCCACCATGTGCAAGCACGTGGCCGCCACGCTGTACGCCGTGGGCGCCCGGCTCGACCAGGCGCCCGAGCTCCTGTTCACGCTGCGCGGCGTCGACCCGGGCGAGATGATCGAGGCGGCGGTGGCGCAGCCAGTCCGGCCGGGGTCCGCTCGGCGCGGGCGGCCGCTCGCCGACGAGGACCTCTCCGCGGTGTTCGGCGTCGAGATCGAGACTGCGCCGGCGAAGGCGCCGAGGCCGAAGCCGGCGCCGAAGAAGCGGGCGGCCTCGAAGCGCGGGGCCACGACTCAGGCGGCGAGCCGGGGCGTGACGAAGCGGCCGGCGGCGAGCCAGGGGACGACGAAGCGGCCGGCGACGAAGCGCCGGGCCGGAACGCGGCCTGCCACCTCCGCCAAGACCACCCCCAAGCCGAGGGCCCGAGGAAGGGGCCGACCATGACCTGCCCTTCGCGGCCCTGCCCCTGACCGACACCATCGGCGGCCTGTCGCTCGGGGACGCTCGGCCGAAGGGATACGGAAACCCGGGGACACAATACGGGTTTCTGTGCAGACGGGCCGGCTCCAGGTTGCCCCCGCGGGACGAAAGTCAAAAGTCTAGACCTGACCCCCGAAGGACACAGGCGAAGACGTTGGCGGTGGCGGTGTTCCAGCCGTCCTGGGACTTGAAGCGGACGGAGACGGTGGGCTTGCCTTGGAGCAGGTCCTTGGGCAGTGGGTAGCGCTCGAGGAAGAGCTGGCCGGGGGCGGTGCCGTCGGGGTCGGGGGCGGCGATCTTGACGCCGTCGACCTGGACCTCGAAGCGGCGGGCGACGTCGCGGCTGCCGTAGGCCACGACCAGCTCGAGGGCGTCCTGGCCGCCGGTGCTGAGCTGATAGCTGAAGAAGCCGCCGTACTGGGCGATCCGCCAGCCCCGGCCGGAGAGGGCGCCGGACTGGGTCTTCTCGCCAGCGAAGCCGTGGGCTCCCTCGGAGACCAGGTCGCCCGGCCTCACATGATCGACGGCGGCGGCTTCGGCCGCCTTCAGCTCGGCCAACACCGCCTCCGCCGCGGCTGTCCGCTCGTCCCAGGCGGCCTTCGTCATCACCCGCCAGTAGATGGCCTGTCGCTCGTGGTGGAGCTGGTGGAAGGGCATCAGCGCCACGTCGTGCGGGCGCGCCAGGCCGCGGGTGCGGAACAGCAGCTCCTCGCTCGACACCCGCTCGATCTGCGAGAGCCAGGAGGTGTCCGCAGCGCCGGTGACGAAGGCCGGCGCCTCCGGGTGCGGGAAGCGCGCCTGGTCGAGCTGGTCGCGCTGGTAGGGGCTCTTCATGTCCTCCTGGCCCAGCTCGCCGGCCAGCACGATCGGGCCGTAGAGGACGGCCACCACGTCGGGGGTGTCGGGCAACGTCTCGACGTGCAGGGCCATCGGCAGCGCCACCTCCACGGTGTCGCCGTCGCGGAAGGTGCGGGTCAGCTCGGCGTAGCTGCCGGGGGTGCTCTCCACCTCCACCGGCTCGCCGTCGACGGTGACCGCCAGCGGCCCCTGGGCCCAGCCGGGATGGCGGATCCGCAGGGTCAGCTCCACCGGCTCGCGGCAGCCGAACACCAGGCGGGTGGTGCTCGCCTCCGGAAAGCCCGTCTCCTGCCGCACCTCCACGCCGCGCTCGCGCCAGCTCACCGTGGCGGGGACGAACAGGTTCACCCACAGTGCACGGTCGTCGTGCATGAAGATGGTGTCGCCGTACTTGGCGTGGTTCTCCATCCCGGTGCCCACGCAGCACCAGAACGAGCTCTCGGGCGTCGAGTAGGTCTTGTACTGCCCCGGCTCGAGCGACATCAGGTAGACGAACAGACCGCGGGCCGGGTCCTGCGAGGCCAGGATGTGGTTGTAGAGGCCGCGCTCGTAGAAGTCCATCAGCCGGGCGTCGGGCCGCTCCGCGAACAGGGCCCGGGTCAGCTTGAGCATGTTGTAGGTGTTGCAGGTCTCGGTGGTCTCGGGGCTCACGTGTTTGGCGAAGTCGGTCGTCGGGAAGAAGAGCTCGCGGTCGCTGTGGCCGCCGATCACGTAGGACCGGTGCAGGGCCACCCGGTCCCAGAAGAAGCTCGCGATGTCGTGGTAGCGGGCCTCGCCGGTCAGCTCGTACTCGCGGGCGGCGCCGATCGCCTTGGGGACCTGGGTGTTGGCGTGCAGGCCGTCCAGGGCGTCCTCGCCGCGGGCCAGCGGATCGAAGACCGCCTCGTGGTCGAAGGCGCGGAAAAGGCGCAGGTGGTCGGGGTTCCCGGTGACCGCGTAGAGGCGGGCCAGCACGTCGTTCATCCCGCCGAACTCGGTCTGCAACGAGGCCTGCATCTGCTCGTGGCTCAGATGGTCGACGCGGAGCTGGATCCAGGCCGCTATCTGGGTGAGGACGTCGAGGGCTTGGGCGTTGCCGGCCAGGCGGTGGGCGTCGAGCAGGCCGGCCAGGATCTTGTGCAGCGTGTACCAGGGGGCCCAGACCGGCTTCCCGGCCTCGACCCGGTCGATGAACGACTCCGGGTAGGCGGAGAGGTAGCCTTCGTGGAAGCCGGCCTTTGGCGAGGCGGCCTGGCAGCGGGCCAGCTCGGCGACGATGTAGTCGATGCGGCGCTTCAGCTCCGGCTCACCGGTGCTGCGGTACATCAGCGCACAGGCGCTCAGGTAGTGGCCCAGTGTGTGGCCCCGTAGCTCGACGTCGGGGCCCTCCCAGCCGCCGTAGGCGACGGCGTCTGTGGGGAGGCCGACGTTCAGCCGGAAGGTGTGGAGCAGCCGATCCGGGTCCAGCCGCAGCAGGTAGGCCAGGTCGCGGAGCATGGCGTCGCGGAAGGGGCCCTCGCCGAGCCGCACGTCGGCCAGGTCGAAGGGCTGCAGCGCCGGGGACGCAGCCGGCTCCACGGCAGGAGCCGGGACCGGCGGCAGCGTCTCCGCCCCGGCAAGCATCACGGTCAGCAAGCAGCAGAAGAGAGCGGGCATCGTTACCTCTTGGGGTCAGGTCTAGACTTTTGACTTGTGGTCAGACCACACGCATACGACGGCCTGCATTGTATCGCCGCGCGTTTGTGAAAATCCGTATTGTGTCCCCGGTCCCTATCGCTGCGGCTTTGTAAGAATCGGTATTGTGTCCCCCGAGCGGTCGGGGTACGGGGGCGGGGCGGGGACGTCGCGCGGGTCCTGGGCGATCTCGGCCAGCAGGTGTTGGACGGCGGCCTCGAGCTGGGCGTCCTGGCCCGCGAACGTGGCCGCGGGTGGGTTGTCCACCACCACGTCGGGATCGACGCCGTGCTGCTCGATCAGCCAGCCCGTCCCCGGCGCGTAGACGCCGTACATCGGGGCGCGGGCGATCCCGCCGTCGCTGAGCCGGTTCGAGGCGTCCAGCCAGATCTCGCCGCCCCAGGTGCGGGTGCCGATCACGGGCCCGAGCCCCAGCGTGCGGAAGCCCTCGGCGAAGGCCTCGCCGTCCGAGGCCGTCCCTTCGTCCACCAGCACCACCATGTGGCCACGGAACGCGTACTGCAAGTTCCAGGTCGGGCGACCGACCCGCCCCTTCCAGTAGAACCAGGCGCGGCGCATCAGCTTCTCCAGCACCAGGCTGTCGATGTTGCCGCCCTGGTTGTGGCGGACGTCGACGATCAGGCCGGCGCGGTCGAACACCGGGTAGAACTGGCGGTACCAGTCGGTCAGGTCGCCGCCGCTCATGGCCTGCAGGTGCACGTAGCCGATGCGCCCCTCGGCGAGCCGCTCCACCTCGAGGCGGCGTGAGTACTCCCAGTCGGCGTAGCGCAGCGAGCGCTCGTCGCCGGTGGGCACCACGATCACGTCGCGGGCAGTCTTGCCGGAGCGGACCCGGAGCCGGACCTGCCGGCCCTGCTGGTCGCGCAGCAGGGCGCCGAGGCTGGGCGCTTCGAGGGTCGGGGCGCCGTTGACGGCCTCGATGACGTCGCCGGCAACGACCTGGACCTCCGGCGCCGCCAGCGGGGCCCGCTCGCTCGGGTAGTCGGGGTCGGCGGTGTAGACGCGGTCGACCACGTAGCCGCCGGCCTCGGCGTCGCGGCGGGTGCGCGCGCCCAGGCTGGCGAGCTGGATCTCCTCCGGTCCCTGGCGCCGGTCGCCGCCGCGCACGCTGGTGTGAAGGGCCGACAGCTCCCCCACCACCCGGCCGATCAGGTCGCTCAGCTCGTCGCGGGTGGTGACCCGATCGACCAGGGACAGGTACTTGTCGCGCATGGCGTTCCAGTCCACGCCGTTCATCCCCGGGTCGTAGAAGTAGTCGCGCTCCATCCTCCAGGCGTCGATGAAGATCTGGCGCCAGTCCTCGCGGGGGTCGAGGGTGAACCGCCAGCCCGAGAGGTCGAGCTTCGCCTCGTCCAGGTCGTCCGGCGAGTCGGTGGAGGCATCGAGGATGTAGAGGGCGTCCCCCTGGCGCACCAGGAGGGTCTCCCCCTTGGCGGCCAGCTCGTAGCCGCGGACGTCCTCGACCAGGCGGGTGGGCTCGGGATCGTCGGCCTTGATCGGGATCGCCAGCAGGTGCGTCTTCGACTCCCGGCCGCCGTCCTCGGAGAGCACGAACAGCGCGTCCTTGGAAACGCTCAGCGCCGAGTAGTTGCCGGCGTCGATCGGCAGTTGCCGGATGCGGGCCTGGAGACCGTCGCGGTCGATCTCGACCTTCGGCGGCGCCGCCTCGTCGCGGTCCTTGCCGCCCTTGCCGTTCCTACCCTTCTTCTCGTCTTGGGCGTCCTTCTCGTCTTTGTCCTTGTCCTTGTCCTTGTCGGGCTCGGGCGCCAGCTCGTCCTGCGGCTGGAAGCGGGAGCGTTGCCCCTTCTTCAGGGCCACCTCGTAGATCCGCTGCGGGCGGTCGAAGTAGGGCTCGGGCTGGCGCGGCCCCCAGGGGCCGGGCACCACCGAGCGAAGGTCGCGGTCGGAGAGGAAGTAGAGCCACTCGCCGCCGGGGCCGAAGGCGGGGCTTGTGCTGTTGGTGCGGTCGGTGGTGAGGGCGAGGGTCTCGGCCTTCTCCACGTCGTGGAGGTGGATCTGCAGGAAGGTGTTGGTGGCCGCCTGCACGAAGGCCAGGAAGCGGCCGTCGGGCGACCAGGCGATGTCCCCCACCCCGTCGCGGTTGGTGGAGACCAAACGCTGCTTCTTGGTGGCCAGGTCGAGCAGCCACAGGTCCTGGTTCTGGTCCGTGTAGGCGACGTGGCCGCCGGTCGGCGACGGGAAGCCCTGGAAGCGCAGCACGGTGCCGTCCGCGGTCAGGGCCTCGGGATCCCCCACCCCGTCGGCGGGCAGCGCCGCGAACTCGAGCTCGCCGGAGGCGTCGGACAGGGCCAGCAGGCGCTTGCCGTCGGGGAGGAAGACGGCGTCCCGGTAGCGCACGCCCTCGACCCGCGAGGCCCGGGCCAGCCGCCCCTGCTTGCGGGGGACGACGAAGACCCGGCCGCGGGCGGTGAGCACCGCCGCCTGGCCCTCCGGGTGGATGTGGGCCGAGGTCAGGTACGTCATCGGCTCGCTGACCCACTTCTCGCGGAGCTGGTCGAAGTCGGAGAAAAGCGTGATGTCGAGGACCCGGTCGTCGCCCGAGGCGAGGTCCAGCAGGTGGAGATCGGCGCCGAGCTGGTAGACGATGCGGCCCGCGTCCAGGGCCGGGTTCAGGACGTCGAAGCCGCGGTGGTGGGTGTGCTGGCGGAGGTCCTGACCGTCCTCGGTCATCGACCAGAGGTTCATGGTGCCGTCGCGGTCGGTCACGAAGTAGACGCGGCCCTTCCACCACATCGGCGAGTGGCTCTCGCCGGCGTAGTCGGGCGTCAGGCAGGCCGCCTCCGCCTCGCCTTGGGTGTAGCGCCAGATGCGGCGGGCGGTGCCGCCGGTGTAGCGCTTGGTCACGTTGTGGTGGAAGGTCGGGCGGACGAAGAAGAGGGTGCGACCGGTCTCGTCGAAGGCGGCCTCGTCGGCCTGGTCGAGGGCCAGGCGCCGATAGGCCCCCGAGCCGAGGTCGAGGGCGACGAGCTGGACGTTGGGCAGCGTGGAGTAGTGGGAGGTGGCGTAGACGACCTCGCCGGCGGGCGTCCAGGCGCGGGCGATCGAGCTCTCGGGCTCCCAGGTCTGGCGCACCGGGAGGCCGCCCGTCGACGGCATGGTGTACACCTCGAGCGGGCCCTCGTACTGGGCCGTGAAGGCCAGCGTCTGGCCGTCGGGCGACAGCACCGGGTAGCGCTCCTCACCGGGGTGAGTGGTCAGCCGCTGCGCGGCCCCTCCCGCCACGGGCACGCGCCAGAGGTCGCCCTCCGCCGCGAACACCACCACCTCGCCGTGGAGGTCGGGGAAACGGTAGAAGCCCTTGCGGGTCTCGGCGCTCGCGCCGGAGGCCAGGGCCAGCACCACGACGCCGGTGACGAGCCGGAGCATGCGCACCTCCTCTTGGGGGTCAGGTCTAGACTTTTGACTTGTGGTCAGACCTCTTGCCCACTGAGCGCTGGCGGGCGCCCACGAACCTGTATTGTGTCCCCGGGGTAGGCGCGAAAACTAGTATTGTGTCCCCGGGTTTTCGAGCACGCCGCCGCAGCCGATGCCGATGTCGGCGATGTCCTGGTCCAGGAGCAGCATGGCGTAGGTGGTGGCGTCGGCCGAGAGCAGCTTCAGCTCGTGCTGACCGCTGCTGCCCGGCCGCTCCAGCCACAGCGAGGCGATGCGACCGTCGGGGAGCACGCACGGCGAGTTGTCGTTGTTGAAGCCGGTGGCCACGAGCTGAGCGTCGGTGGCGCCGGGGCTGAGCCGCCAGATCTGCTCGCCGCCGGCGTCGGCCTCGAAGACGATGCTGCCGTCGGGGGCGTAGTCGGCGTGGTGCAGGGCGGTCGCTCCCGGCACCTGGGACAGCGATACCACCAGACGTAGGCCCTCGCCGTCGGTGCCGACCTCGCACAGCGCGGTGCCCGCCTGGCCGTAGGGGACCGGCCCGCAGTCGAAGACCACACTGGCCCCATCGGGCGAGAGGGCCGGCTGGCCGTTGTACTCGTAGGGCGATCCGCCGGTGAGCAGCAGCGGCGGGCTCCAGCCGGCGTCGGTCTCGCGGATGGCCCACAGGTCGAAGCCGTCCACGTAGACGACGAGCTGGCCGCCCGAGGCGATGGCGCTGAAGCTGCCGGCGTGCACCGGCTCGCCGTCCACCAGCAGCGCGCCGCCGGACGAGAGGTCGGCGGCCACGCGCGCCAGGCACTCCCAGCCGGCGCAGCGGGGGTCGAAGCGGTCGCTGCTGAGCAGCAGGAAGGCGCCGTCGGGCGAGGTGTTCAGCCACTGGTCGGAGAAGCCGGGGGCCAGGGCATCGAGGGCCAGGGTCACGTCCTCGATCGGCCAGCGCTGATCGGCGTCGGCCCGGTACAGGTGGCCGTTGGGCTGGGTGAACGTCACAGACGCGGTGCCGAGGGTCTGGGCCTCGGCCGGCGCGCTCGCGGTGAGGAACGGGAGCGCGGCGAGGACGGCAGCGACGAGGGCAGGAGCAGAGGTGCGCATGACGTGGGCCTCCCGAAGTGGCCGGTCGCTGCCGGCGTGGCGAAGGCCGGTATCGTAGACGATGGCTGGCCGATGCGCCAGGACGGCGCCGTGACCGCCGTCACGCGAGCGTCACAGACCTACCGGAAGGCGTACGCCGGCGGCAGCGCGGTCTGGGAGAGGGGCTTGCGGGCTGGGAGCGGGAGGAAGCGTGGCCCGACAGGTGAGCCTCGTGCCCGGCCCAGTAACGGGGTTGTGTGTGGGAACCAAAAACCAGTATTGTGTCCCCGGGTTCTCCATGAAGCTGCGAGAGATGGTCGACGTTCCGCCGTGGGAGTGGCCGGAGAGCGCTCATGAGACGCTGCTGACGGCGGTTCGGGACCGGAAGGCCCTGCACGGGGACCGGCTGGTCGCCGCCGAGCTGGCCGGTGACATGGCGGTGATCGACGACGAGCTGGCCGAGGCCCTGCTCGCCGTGACCGAGGCGGCTGACGAGAACGTGGACCTGCGCTGCCAGGCGGCGATCTCCCTGGGGCCGGCGCTCGAGGCCGCGGACATCGACGGCTTCGATGACCCCGACGACCTGGTGATCGGCGAGGAGACGTTCCGGCGGATCCAGGAGACGCTGCAGCGCCTCCACGAGGACGCCGAGGTCCCCAAGGAGGTCCGGCGTCACACGCTGGAGGCGTCGGTGCGCGCCCCGCAGGAGTGGCACCGAGAGGCCGTCCGCCGCGCCTACGACAGCGGCGACACCGAGTGGCGGCGCACCGCCGTCTTCTGCATGCGGGCCTTCCCCGGGTTCGACGACCGCATCCTGGAGGCGCTGGAGAGCGAGGACGTGGGGACCGAGATCCAGGCGGTGCTGGCGGCGGCGGCCTTCGAGCTCCAGAAGGCGTGGCCGCACATCGAGGCGCTCATCGGCTCCGAGCAGACCGACAAGGAGCTGCTGCTGGCGGCCATCGAGGCGGTGGCCGCGCTACGGCCCGCCGAGGCCGGCGAGGTGCTCGCCGACCTCGCCACCTCCGACGACGAGGACATCGTCGAGGCGGTCCAGGAGGCGATGGGCCTGCCCATCTTCGACGGCGAAACCCTCCACTGAACCCCCGGAAAACCGGGGACACAATACGGGTTTTCGGGGGTAGCCGCCCGGCCGCAGCGGAACCTACCCCGGGGTGCGTGGCATCCAGTACGCCTCAGGACCCGGAGCTCGAGCCTGCCTTTCGAGCGGCCTTCTCGGCCTTGCGCTGCTTCTTCTCGGCCTTGGCTTGCTTCTTGGCGGCCTTGGCCTGCTTCTCGGCGTCGGTGAGGATCGCGGCCTTTCGGGCCACTGCCGCGGCCATGGCCTCGTTGGCCACCGCCCGCTGCCGATCGGCCTCGGCCCGCGCCTCCACGGCCCGCCGGTTGGCGTCGGCAGCCTTGCGGCCCGCGGCCTCGGCGGCCTTGCCCAGCTTGCGGGCCCGCTTCTCCGCCTTGTCTGCGGCGGCCACCCGCTCCTTGGTTACCTTTCGGGCGGCTCGGGCGTCGGCCTTGCGCTTGGCCTTCTCGTCCGCAGCGGCCTTGGCTGCCCGCTTCGCCTCCTTGGCCCCGCTCTTGGCGGCCTTGGCTTGCGCCTTGGCGGCGTCGCGTCCCTGATCGTCCCGGCCCGAGCCCGCCCGCTTGCCCTCACCCATGCCGTCCTCCTGTGGTGCCGATCGGCGACCCCGGCGGGCGGCTCGGCCGGCCCCCGCGCAGGGAAGCCTGACCCAGGCGAGCCACCAAAGTCAAAAGTCTAGACCTGACCCCCTTCCCTA
>CAZNNH010000042.1:11170-19301 GCA_964574335.1 uncultured Acidobacteriota bacterium
AAAGTCAAAAGTCTAGACCTGACCCCCTTCCCTACCGCAGCCGGTCGGGGTTGAAGACGATGGCGGCGCGCTGGTGCTGGCACATGCGGCCTTCGCCGGCGAAGGTCTTGAACGGCTCGCCCGGGCAGCTCCCGTCCAGGATGCTCTTGGCGCAGGCGATCTGCTCGTCGATGAAGCCCTTGTCCAACGCGGGGCCGTGGCCGGGGAGCAGGGTGTCGAAGTCCTGGCGGGCGGCCAGCGCCTCGAGCGTCTTCAGGTAGGTCGCCATGGTCGTGCTCTGGTCGAGGAACATCCACTCCTGGGTGTTGTTGTTGTCCCCCGAGATCAGCAGCCGGGCGTCCTTGTCCAGCAGGCAGATCCCGCCCGGCGTGTGCCCCGGCACCGCCACCACCTGGAGCTGGCGGCCGCCCAGGTCGAAGACCTGGCCGTCCTCCACCGGGATCAGCGTGGTCGGCTTCTGGTCCGGGGACGGCTCCCAGCGCTGGTCCTCGGGGACTTGCGCCCCCGCGCCCATGTTGGCCCGCTGCTCCTGGCTGCTGAAGAAGCGGATCTGCTCGAAGTCGGCGGGATGGGCGTGGACCTCGGCGAACTGCGGGTTGCCGCCGACGTGGTCGGGGTGGCCGTGGGTGTTCACCACCACCACCGGCAACGGCGTCAGCGTGCGCACCACCTTCATGATGTCGGCCCGACCGAAGCCGGTGTCGATCAGCATCGCCTTCTCGGTGCCGGCCACCAGGTACATGTTGTCGGAGCCGTGGTCGTCGATGCGCCACACCTTCTCGCCCACCGACGAGGTGACCAGCCACGCGTCGGGCGCCGTGTCCTGGGCGACAGCCAGGCCGCCGACGGTGAGGCTCAAGGACAGTAGGAAGCCGATTCGTCTCGTGTTCATGATGATCTCCTCCAGTGCCGGGGGGGACTCTACCATGGGGGGTCAGGTCTAGACTTTTGACTATTCGGCGGCAGGGCGGCGCTCAGGCGTCCTGAGGCGCCTCGAGGTACTCGAGGCAGCGACGGGCGAGGTCGTCCAGGCGGGACCTGTCCCAGGTGGCACCCGGGAACGGGAGCTCGCGGCGATACAGCGGGTCCCTGGCGTGGGCATGCCGGAAGGCGGCGGCGGCCAGCGACGTGTCGAACCAGGCCCGATCGTCGGCGAGGCGGAGCTGGGCCTCGGCGAGGCGGGCCAGCGACTGGACTTCCTGTGCCGACCAGACGAGAGGCCGCTCCAGGATCTCGATCGCCGCCTCGAGATCGCCACCCACGATCGCGGCATCCGCCGCCGTTACGCAGGCCCTGAGCCGGCGCACCAGGGGCTGGTCCTCCGCCCAGTGCTCCGGGTCGAGCGGCGAGGGCAACGGCGCCAGGAGCTGGCACAACCCCTCGACGTTACAGGAGCCGTCCAGCTTCTGGGTCTCCTCGAAGGCGGCGCGGGCCTTGTCCGCGTCCCCGAGCCAGAGCCGTGCGAGCCCCAGCAGATGGAGCAGGTGCTGGCACGCCCCTTCTGCGAAGCGGCACAGGTCCAGCCCCTCGACCAGCCGGCGAACGCCCTCCCAGTCCGCGAGCGCAGTCAGCAGCTCCACCCGGCTCAGCTCGAACGCCGGTTCGTCCGCGTGCTCCTCGACCACCCCCTGCAGCAGCCGTCTCAGCTCCTCCGGGCTGTGGCCGCCCGGCTCGAGATCGGCCCGCACCGCGTGCAGCTCCGTCAACAGGTCGGGTCCGTACCAGCCGTCGTCTTCGGCCGGCTCCTCGCTGGCCGGCTTGCCCTGGCGTGTCAGGAGCCGCCCCCGCAGCGCTGCCACCAGCCTCGCCCGCGACGCCGCTTCCGACCGTCCGCAGGTGAGCCATCCCTCAGTGGGCGGCAGCTCGTGGCGAAGGTCGACGGGCACGCCGAGCCCGACCCGCGGCCGCTCGCGTCCCAGGGGGTGAAGCTCGAGCCCCTCCGTCCCGAGCGAGACGAGGACCACCCGCCGGGACCCGCCGTCGTGCGCCAGGACCGTCCCCCGCGGCACCGGAGTCCGATACACCGTGCGGAGCCCAGCCGGAGCTCGCTCGAGGGCCACCAGCGTGCGTCCTTCGCCGTCGCTGCTGAGGAGCGCGAAGGCCAGGCGAGCGTCGAGGGCGGTCGCCAGCGCCTGCGCGAACAACGGCACGGCGTCCCACAGGATGAGGGGCTTGCCGACCGGGCCACGGTCCTTTAGCTCGACGGCACCGAGCAGGTCTTCCTCGTCCTCATCCCGCTCCGACGCGCTGGCGACCAGCGCCAGAAGGCCGCCGCCCTCCGGGTGAGAAGCAACCTGATGGAGTCGCCCCGGGAACGCGATCTCGTGACGGGCAGTCCCGGTGGCAGCGTAGAGGGCGCCGCCCGAGCGGTCGTCTCGCGCCCCGACCACACGGGTCTTCTCACTCCCCCAGATCGGGATGAAGCGACCCAGGGTGGGAGGCAGCGTCCGCGACGTGCGCTCTGCCGAGAGGTCGACGACCAGCGTGGGACCCAGCTCGCCGTCGGACTGTTCCGTGATCACCCAGGCCCGATCGGCGTCGGGCAAGGCGTGGATCTGTTCGATCGTCAGGTCGGATGGCACCAATTCGCCCAGGGACCGGTCACCCAGGACCTCCCAGTTGGACGTCGACACGGAGAGCAGCCGGCCGGCCGGTCCGAAGACGAAGAGGCAATCGCCATGGACCAGGTGGCTCGATCCCTCGCCGAACGGGGCCTGCGCCTTCAGCCTGGCGCCGCCGAGCAGACAACCCGACGCAACCTCGAGAACCTGGACGAAGATCCAGCCGTCGATGATGCTGCACACCGCGATGCGTCCGCCGTCTGCCGTCAGCCAGACCGCCGCTTCTTCCCAGCGAGGCAGCGACAACGCCCCGGGGGGGAGCCTCCCGGGAGACTCGCCGGTCAGGACCCGGACCTGCCACTTGCGTCGGACCGCGTCCCGCAGACGGTCCTGCTCCTCGAGCCACCGCGTCCGTTCGTCGCCCGCGCCGCGCTCCGCCAGCTCGCCCGCCAGGTCCCGGGCCAGTAGCAGGTCGTCGCTGCGGCGCGCCTCCTGAAGACGCAGCGCCAGCAACCGGGTTTCGGCGGCGCGGGCGGCCCGTTCCGACAGCTCGCGGGCGCGCCGCTGGGCCTCTTCGGAGAGACGCCTGGCGTCGCAGGCCGACAGCAACCGCTCCCCTTCCTCGACGTCGCCCCGCTCGATCGCCGCCGCCGCCGCCCCGACCATTGCCTCCGCTTCGGCGCGCTGCCGTGCCGCCGATTGCTCGCCGGCGCGGTCCAGCAACGCCTGCGCCTCACGGACCCCCCGGAGGCCCTTCTCGTGGGCGGCGAGAAGCGCGGCGACCTCCTCGGAGCGGCCCTCCGCGAGCAGTGCCTGGGCGGTCTCCAGCGCCAGGACCCCGTCGACGGCGCTGCGGGCGCGGGCCCCGGTCCCGGTCCCGGCGGCGCCACCCTCCTCCAGCCACGAGAGCGCTGCCGCGCCCGACCGCGCGCGCAGCGCCGCACGCTGCTCGTCCGGCAGCGACAGGTACTCGAGCAGGGACGCGCGCCGCGAATCGCCGGCCAGTTCCCGTTGCAGCCGGACCAGACGATCCCGGTCGGCTCGAGCCTGCGCCTCCGAGAGCGCCTGCTCGATCCGCGCCCACAGCGCCGGGTCGCGTCCGCCGATCGCCTCCGCCTCGCGGTAGAGGCCGCGCGCCTCGGTCGGGTCGCCTTGCGTCAGCGCCTCCGCGGCCGCCTGCAGCCGCTGCACCTGTTCCTCGAGACGCTGGCGGCTGCTGATCTCGTGGACGAGGTGCGCGGCGGCGCGGCTCTCGGGCCAGCGGGCCAGGATCTCGTGGGCACGACGCTCGGCCTCCTCCGCGCGGCCGCCGCGCCACGCCTCCTCCATCGCCGCCTCCAGTGGCGCCCGCTGCTGGGCGCGCAGCTCCTCCCGCGCCTCGCCCAGCCTCAGCAGCTCCGGCGTGTCGGGCGCGCTCACCCGCAGCTCGTCGATCCAGCGGCCGGCCGCCGCGTCGTCGCCGGCCTGGATCGCGGCCTGCGCCAGGGCGGCTTGCGCCTCCGCCGCGCGCGGGCCGCGCACACCTCGCAGCAGGTGCTGGGCTCGGTCGGTCTGGGCGAGCCGCGCCGCGGCCAGAGCGAGCCGCACCCGCACCTCCGCGTCGTCCGACGCCGGCGGCCTGAGCCGTGACTCCAGCTCCAGCGCGTCCTGGTCCGCGCCGAGCTGGTCGACCAGCAGATCGAGGAGCGCGCGTGCCGTCTCCAGGCCCCCCGGTTCCAGGTCGAGGGCCTTCAGCAGCAGCAGGCGGGCGGCTTCGTAGTCGTACTCGGCGACGGCGGCCCGCGCCTGCTCCCGCAGCTCGGCCGGACCGGCGGCTTCGGAGGGGCCGGGAGTCCCGGCCGGCTGGGCCGCGAAAGGCCGCGGCGGCGCGCTGGCCGCCTCCGCCTCCGTGGCCTCGTCCAACCGGCGCCTCACCCACGACCGTGCCTCGTCGTCCAGCTCGGCCACCACCGCGTGGCACGCGTCGAAGGTTCCCGACCGGTGCGACAGGCTGACCACCGACGCCTCCGGGTCGTCCGCCCGGACCACGATCTGCTCGCCGAACTCCAGGAGCAGCCGGCTCTGCAGCCGCGCCTTGGTCCGGTAGCGCCGCGCCGCCTCCTCCGCCCCGACCTCCCGCCCGGTCGGGTTCACCTCGTGGATCAGGCGCATCAGCTCGCCCACCCCGACCGGCGCGAGCCCCCGCGCCACCGCCTCCGGATCCAGCCGCTTCCCCTTGCGCCGCCGCCCCATCCCGCCGGCATGCTATCCCAGGACGGGGTCAGGTCTAGACTTTTGACTTTCGGCGCTCGCGCACGCCGCCCGGACCTGATCTGGCCGAGCCGGGGCCTAGCATCCGACCATGGCACGCCCCCTTCGACTCGAGTCCGCTGGCGCCCTCTGGCACGTCACCAGCCGCGGCAACGAGCGCCGCGCCATCGTGCGCGACGACCGGGACCGCGAGCGGTTCCTCGGCATCCTGGCCGAGGCCATCGGCGACACCGGCTGGCGGCTCTTCGCCTACGTCCTGCTCGACAACCACTACCACCTGCTGCTGGAGACGCCAGAGCCGAACCTCTCCATCGGCATGCGCCAGCTCAACGGCCGCTATGGCCAATGGTTCAACCGGCGCCACGACCGGGTCGGCCACGTCTTCCAGGGCCGCTTCGGCGGCATCCGGATCGAGCGGGAGGCCCATCTGCTGGAGGTCTCGCGCTACGTGGTCCTGAACCCGGTGCGGGCCGGCGTGACAGCCGCCCCCGCCGGGTATCGGTGGAGCAGCTTCTGCGCCACCGCCGGGCTCCGGCCCGCGCCGCCCTGGCTACGGACCGACCTGGTGCTCGACCTCTTCGGCGTGGGCCCCGAGGCCGCCCGCCGGCGCTACGTCGAGTTCGTGGCCGACGGCGCGGAGCGGGCCTCTCCCTGGCAGGGCCTGGTGCAGCAGGTCTTCCTGGGCAGCGAGACGTTCGTGCGCGCCACCTTGGGCGACGTCGCGGCCGATCGCGAGGTCCCGAAGGTGCAGCGCGACGGGCCGCGCCCCACGCTCGAGCAGTTGCTGGCCGCCGTGGCCCAGGTGTCCGGCCAGCCGCCGCAGGCCTTCTGCCGGCGTCGCGCCGGCCCCGAGCGGGTGCTGCTGGCCTACCTCGGCCGCCACCACTGCGCCCTGCGCCTGCGCCTCCTCGGAGCCGCCCTCGACGTGGACATCGGCTACGTCTCGCGGCTGGCGGCGCAGGGGCAGGCCCGGCTGGCGGCCGACCCGGCGTTCGCCGACGCCGTGGCGCGGGTCCGGCACCGGCTGGCCGCTGGCCTCACCCCGGGCGACGGCCCACCGGCCCCGCCGCCCGTCCCCAAAGTCAAAAGTCTAGACCTGACCCCATGAGGGACGCAGCAGGCCGGAGATGATCAGCTCGGTGGCCTGGTCCTCGTTCAGGCCGCGGGACATGAGGGTCTCGAGCTGCTTGGAGTCGACGCTGCCGATGGCGGCTTCGTGGGTGACGTGGGCCTTCTCGTGGCGGACCTCGACGATGGGGGTGGCGGCGGCGCGGGCCTGGCCCTTGACCACCTCCTTGCAGTCGACGTGGCCGCGGGCGTGGGCGGCGGAGGCGATCAGGGTGTTGAAGATCTCGGCCACCGCCTGGTCGCGCACCGCGATGTTGGTGGTCAGCACACCGGTGGCGTGCTCGCCGGCCAGGTGGGCCTTCTCGTGGATGCGGATGCGGTCGCTGCCGCTGCCGCTGATCCGGGCCGCCATCTCCAGCAGGCTGCGGGCGTGGCAGACGGCGTCATAGTCGATGTCGATCTTGCCCACCCGCCCCCGGATCAGCTCGAAGTCGGTCCGGAAGCGCGCCCCCTCCTCGAGCACCACCCGCGCGTGCGGGATCACGTCGACGCCCCCCTGGGGGCCGTGGACGTGGCGCTCCAGGTAGACGTACCGGGCGTCGGCGCCGATGGTGATGTCGGCCTCCATGCTGTGAACGACCTCGACCGCGTTCGGGAAGGTGCAGCTCGACAAGACCGCCACCCGGGCGTTCTCCTCCAGCGTCACCCGCATCGTCACGCGCTGCACGCCACGCTCGGGCAGCAGGCCGAAGCAGATCCGCACCGGCTGGGCGATGCGCGCGTCGCGCCGCACCCTTATCTCGGCCCCGATCCCGTCGTCGCGCTCCTCGGCCTCCACCAGAAGCCCCGGCACCAGGTGCTGGCCCAGCACCCGGTTGCCGTGGATCTCGACGTGGGCGACGTCGTCGCCGCTGGCGCAGCGCTCGCCCAGGCTGTCGTAGAGCTGCTCGATCAGCTCGGTGTCGGACTTGGTCTTGACGGGCGTCATCGTCCCGGCTCCTGGTCGGTGGGCAGGTTCTGGTGGTCGCAGGGGATGCACTTGCCGCCGAAGTAGCCGTCGATCCGCGACACCGCGCCCTTGTCGATGAGCTTGCCGCAGCACATCAGGAAGGCGTGCTCGGCCTGGCGCAGCACGGTGGTGCTGTGGGTGATCATGACCACGGTGGTGCCCCGCTCCTTCAGGTGGCGGATGGCCTCGAAGATCCGGCCCAGCGCCTCGACGTCGATCCCCGAGTCCGGCTCGTCCATCAGCACCAGCCGCGGCTGCATGGCCAGGATCGAGGCCAGCTCGATGCGCTTGCGCTCGCCCCCCGACAGCGTCTTGTCCACCGACCGCGGCAGGTAGGTCTCCGGGCTCAACCCCACCCGCTCGAGGGCGTCGTGGATGGCCGCCTCGCTGCGGTCGCGGGCCCCGGCGGCGATGAACTCCCACACCGGCAGCCCCTCGAAGCGCGCCGGCTCCTGCCAGGCCAGGGTGATGCCGCGGCGCGCCCGCTCGTCCACCGGCAGGCCGTTCAGCAGCTCGCCGTCGAAGCGGATCTCGCCCTGGTAGTCGTCGTACCCCGACAGCCCCATGATGGTCGAGGCCAGCGTCGACTTCCCCGCCCCGTTGGGCCCCACCAGGGCGTGCACGTGGCCGGCCCACACCTGCATCGAGAGCTGGTTGAGGATCCGCCGGCCGCCCCGCTCCAGGGTCAGGTCCTGGACCTCGAGAATGACCTCTTCCATGTTGCCCCGCCTCCTCCGCCGGGACCGGACGTCGGGTGATTCTATCTCCCTATCCCCATCGCCGTTGCCGGGGGCGGGGCGCTAGCGTCGGCGGGGGCGCCCGAAGCGCGCGACTCGTTGACGACGCCGATATCCGCCACCCCCGTCTGGCCGAAGCGGCGGATCAGGCCGGAGCGCGCGAAGCGGCGCTGGCCGGGGGCGCAACCCGCGGTCGAAGCGACGGGCCCCACAGCCGGCGAACGGCACCACGCCGACGGGGCGCCCGAAGCGCGCGACTCGTTGATGAATGCCGACATCCGCCGTCCCGTCTGGCCGAGACGGCGGATCAGGCTGGAGCGCGCGGAGCGGCGCTGCCCGGAGGCGCAACCCGCGGTCGAAGCGACGGGCCCCACAGCCGGCGAACGGCACCACGCCGACGGGGCGCCCGAAGCGCGCGACTCGTTGATGAATGCCGACATCCGCCGTCCCGTCTGGCCGAGACGGCGGATCAGGCTGGAGCGCGCGGAGCGGCGCTGCCCGGAGGC
>CAZNNH010000042.1:19401-30185 GCA_964574335.1 uncultured Acidobacteriota bacterium
CCACGCCGACGGGGCGCCCGAAGCGCGCGACTCGTTGACGACGCCGATATCCGCCGCCCCCGTCTGGCCGAGACGGCGGATCAGGCTGGAGCGCGCGGAGCGGCGCTGCCCGGAGGCACCCCTGAGGCGGCGGATCAGGCTGGAGCGCGCGAAGCGGCGGCTCCCGGCGGCGCTTCCGAGGCGGCGGATCAGGCCGGAGGCGCAACCGGCGGTCGAGGCGACTAGCCCGCGGCCGAGAAGCGGCGCAGGCGCAGGCTGTTGGTGACCACCAGCACGCTGGACAGGCTCATGGCGCCGGCCGCCAGCATCGGGTTGAGCATCAGGCCGACGAACGGGTACAACGCCCCCGCCGCCACCGGGATCAGGGCCACGTTGTAGGCGTAGGCCCAGAAGAAGTTGAGCTGGATGATCCGGAAGGTCCGGCGGGCCAGGAGAACCGCCCTCACCAGGCCGCGCAGGTCGCCGCTCATCAGGATCACGTCGCCGGCCTCGATGGCGATGTCGGTGCCGGTCCCGATCGCCACCCCCACGTCGGCCTGGGCCAGCGCCGGGGCGTCGTTGATGCCGTCGCCGACGAAGGCCACCCGCCGCCCCGCGGCCTGCAGCCGCTTCACCTCCTCGGCCTTCTGGTCCGGCAGCACCTGGGCCAGCACCTGGTCGATCCCCATCTCGCGGGCGATGGCGTCCGCCGTCCGCCGGTTGTCGCCCGTCACCAGCGCCACGGCCATGCCCCGCTCCCGGAGCTGTCGCACCGCCTCCGCGCTCCCCTCCTTGATCGGGTCGGCGATGCCCAGGACCGCAGCCAAGCACCCGTCGACGGCCACGTACAGGGGGGTGCGGGCGGCGTCAGCCAGCGCCTCGTAGGCGGCCTGCCCCCGCGACAGGTCGATGCCCAGCCCCTGCAGGTAGCGGTCGGCGCCGATCTGGACGCGCTTGCCACCCACCGTGGCCTCGAGCCCGAGGCCGGGCTGGGCCTGGAAGCCCGCGGCCCGCGGCCACGTGAGCCCGCGCTCCCGCGCCGCCTCCACCACGGCCCGGCCGATCGGGTGCTCGCTCTTGTCCTCGGCCGCCGCCGCCAGCGCCAGCAGCTCGTCCTCCCCCATCTCGAGGACGTGCGCCGCCACCAGCTCGGGTCGGCCCTTGGTCAGGGTGCCGGTCTTGTCCAGCACCACCGTGTCCACGTGGCACAGGGCCTCGAGGGCGGTCCCGGTCCGGAACAGCGTGCCCATCTCGGCGCCCCGCCCGGTGCCCACCATGATCGCGGTCGGCGTGGCCAACCCCATCGCGCACGGGCACGAGATCAGCAGCACCGAGACCGCGGCCACGAAGGCGTAGTTGAGGGCCGGGCTGGGTCCGACCACCAGCCAGATGACGAAGGTGAAGAGGGCCAGCGCCATCACCACCGGCACGAACACGCCGGCGATCCGGTCGGCCACCTTCTGGATCGGGGGCTTGGTGGCCTGGGCCTCCTCGACCATGGCCACGATCCGGGCCAGCACCGTCTCGGCACCGACCTGGGTGGCCACGAAGACGAAGGCCCCGGTCTTGTTGAGCGTCCCACCCACCACCCGAGCGCCGGGTCCCTTCTCGGCCGGGATCGGCTCGCCGGTGATCATCGACTCGTCCACGAAGCTCGCGCCCTCGACCACGTCGCCGTCCACGGGGACCCGCTCGCCGGGCCGCACCTGGACCCGGTCGCCGGGGGCGACCTGTTCCACCGGCACCTCCATCGGCTCGCCGTTGCGCAGCACCCGGGCGGTCCGCGATTGGAGCTCCAGCAGCCGCTGGATGGCCATCGAGGTGCGGCCGCGAGCCCGGCTCTCGAGATACCGGCCCAGCAGCACCAGCGTGACGATGACGGCGGACGCCTCGAAGTACGAGTGGGCGGTGCCGGCCGGGAAGATCCCGGGCACCACCAGCACCAGCGTCGAGTAGAGGAAGGCCGCCGAGGCCCCCATCATCACCAGGCTGTTCATGCCCGGGTTCAGGTGGCGCATCTCGGCAAAGCCGCTGCGGAAGAAGCGGTGGCCGGCCACCAGCAGCACCGCCGCCGCCAGCAGCAGCTCGACCAGACCCCAGCCCCGCTCGGGCAGCAGCGCCCGCTTCACCCCGTCCAGGGCGGGCAGCAGCATCGGGCCCATCGCCACCACCAAGAGCGGCAGCGTCAGCGCCACCCCGAAACGCAGCTCGCGTCCCAGCCGCTGCGCGTCCTCGCCCGGCTCACGCGGGGCGCCGGGCTTCGGCGCGCTCAGCGCCGCCGCCTCGTATCCGGCGTCGGCCACCGCCGCCGACATCTGCTGGAAGCCCACCTGGCCCGGCAGGTAGGAGACGCGGGCGCGCGCGGTGGTCAGGTTGACGCTGGCATCCACCACGCCGGGGAGCTTCTTGAGCGTCCGCTCCACCCGCGCCACGCAGGACGCGCAGGTCATGCCCGAGACCGCGAAGCGGATCTCGTCGCTCTCCGGGGGCGGCGAGTCGTCCGGGCGCGGCGCCGGGCCAGGGCTCTGGCTCACTCCACGACCTCGGCCTGGTAGCCGGCCTCCTTCACCGCCGCGATCAGCGCCTCGGGGGCGGCCTGGCCCTCGTAGACGGCCTCGCCGCGCGGCAGGCTCACCTCGACCACGCGGGTGACGCCGGGCACCGCCGCCAGCGCCTTCTGGACCGCGTTCGTGCAGTGGCCACACGTCATCCCTGTCACCTTGAGCTTGTTCGACATCCCGGAACCTCCGTGCCGGGCCGGGCCCGGCAGCCCCCACCCCGTTCGGGGCCCTACGTCTCCAGTGTTCGCCTCGGCAGGTCCGGTGTCAATGGCTCCCGCGAGCCGCCTCTGCGGCTTCCTGGGCGAAGTCGCCGTCTGCCTCGAAGTCGCCACCTTTCTCGACGAAGCCGTGCAGGTGGGGGTAGTGCTCGCGCCAGGCGGCGAGCAGCTCGTCGAAGGGCAGGTCGGCGAAGACGCCGCGCTCGCGTACGTACTCCATGTGCTGGCGCCCCTGCTGGTCCGAGGCCTGCAGCAGCGAGTCGTGGCGGCCGTCGAAGTCCAGGGGCTTGACCTTGAAACGCTGGCACAGCTCGATGTTGAAGGTGGGCGTGGCCTTCAGCCAGCGTCCCTCGAGCAGGAGCTCGGTGTAGCCGTGGAAGACGAAGAGGTCGGTGCGCATCAGGGCGCTGAGGCGCTTCGTGGTGAGGTGGTTGCGGACGTCGGCGAAGCCCAGCCGGCTGGGGATGCCCAAGGCGCGCGCCAGGGCCGCCAGCAGGATCGCCTTGGGGATGCAGAAGGCCGCCCTCTTCTCCAGCGTGAGGCTGGCCCGGAATGCCTCCCGCACCGCCCGGGTCGAGTAGGGGTCGTAGCGGATCCGGTCGCGCACGGCGTAGAACAGGCGTACCGCCCGGTCCACGGGGTCCTGGGCGTCGCCGGCCACCTCGCGGGCGAAGGCCACCACCGCGGGGTGCTCCGACTCGATCACGGGCGTCGGCTGGAGGTAGACGTCGAGGCTTGGGTCCATCACTTCTTCTGGGCGACGGCGGGCCGCACCAGCCGGAACCGGGCGGTGACGGTGCGCCGGCCGTTGACCACCAGCGTCGCCGTGTGCTCGCCGGGGTGATGCTTGCGGGTGGTGCGGTCAAAGAAGTCGAGCTTGCGGGCGACCTCCAGCCGCTGGCGCGGGGCCAGCTCGACCTCGCGGATCTGGAAGACCTTGCTGGCGCGGCGGCCGGATGGCCGCGCGAAGCCCATCTCGTACTCGAGGCGCAGCTTCTGGGACGCGCGGCCGGTGGACACCAGCTCGGCCCGCAGTGTCCCCTGACCGCCGAGGGGGATCTGGCGCGGCGTCACCTCGACCCCGACCACCTTCACCTTGGCCTCCGAGTCGAGGGCGAACAACGAGATGGCGCGGCGATCGCCCTTCTTGAGCAGGCCGCGCAGGGCGTGCTTGACCAGAGGGGCACGCGCCTTCCTCTCCTTCAGCCAGCGCGCGGCGATCTCGAGCGCCAGCTCGGGATGGTCCTTGGAGATGTCGTTGAGGTTGTTGGCCACGCTGCGCCGCACCATCTCGGAGGCGTCGTCCTTGAGCGCCTCCAGGATGGGCAGGATCGGCGTCGGGTCCTTCTTGAAGGCCTCGAGGGCCTCTCCCCAGGGGAGGCGCGGCCGGCAGCCTTCGCTGGCCAGGCGGCGGAGCTGCTCGTCGCGGCTGCCCGCCCAGGCCAGCATCTGGCGCATGGCGCGCTCCGGGTACTTGCGGATGAAGGGGCGCACGGCGAACTCGGAGGTGGTCCGGGTCAGCCGCGCGAGGGCCGGGATCGAGGCCTCGTAGTCGCCCACGCCGAAGCGCTCGACGAAGTCGGCGAAGACCAGGTGGTCGAAGCCCGAGAAACCGCCCTCGACCCGCATCAGCAGCCCCAGCGCGGTGCGGTAGTCCGGGGGCAGGGTCTGGGCGAGCACCTCGGCGGCGTGGCGCATCCGGGCCTTCAGCTCCCGCCCCTCCCATTCATCATCATATAGAAGACGCAGGAACCGCTTCCGGTCGAATCCCGGATGGACGGCGAGAAGCTCCCGCGCCAGGGTCTCGAAGAAGGGGCGCTGGAAAAACTGGTCCTTGAGCTTGTCGGCCATGGCCCTCCACCGATGGGCCGCTGAGGGCGGCGTGTGGGTCCGGCGTCGGTCGATTGTATGTCAGGGGGCGGCGGCTGCTCCCCGCGCGGTCTCCTTTGCCGAGCGCACGATCTCCTCGAGCGATGCGCTGGGCGCGGCGGCCAGGCGGGCCTCGCAGATCTCGAGCACGCGCGGGTGCTGGACGGCGTTCGAGAGAAGCGACCAGCGGGCGGCGCCGCCGATCGCCAGCTTGCCGACGTCGCCGCGGGTCTCGGCCCAGGGAAGCACCTCGATGATCCGGTGGACGTAGGCGGGCTCGCCGGTGGCGAAGAAGCTCGCCCAGCAGGCGTCCAGGATGCCGGGAGAGGTCACCGCGTCGTGGAGGTAGTCGGGGTGCTGCGGGTCGGCCAGCAGCTCGGCGACGTAGCGCGAGAAGCGCTCGGAGCCGACCTCCGACATCGAGGCGAGCGCGGCCTGCGCCGGCTCCGTCCCCGCCTGCCAGAGCGCGTTGGCGACCGCGAACTGCTGGCCCTCCGACCCTTGCCGGGCGACCTCCACCAGCTCGCCGGCCAGCGTCGGGTCGGCGGCCAGCAGCCGGCCGAAGAAGGCGGCCATCGGGAAGCTGACGCTCGGCTTGGCCAGGTAGCCCTCTCGGGACATCTGCCGCAGGGCGGAGGCGGCGAGGTCGCGGCGCGGGTGGAGGTAGTAGTAGGTGAGCCACTCGTCGAGCTGCTCGCCGGTGCCGATGCTCCCGACCGACGCCAGCCGCTCGGGATGGCTGCGGCCCGGCTCGTCGGCGGGGAGCCGGGTGGGACCCAGCCCGAGCGCAACGGCCAGGGCCAGGGCCCCCCACCCCCCCAGGCCCGTCGATGCTCTCCGTCCGTCGCGCGTGGCAGCCGCCATGGGATGCCCCCCTGTTTCCCGGCACGGTACGCCCCAGGCCCGGCCCCGTCAATGGCAAGGGGGCCAGCGTGTCCACGCCTCGTGTCCCGGCTGACACGTGGCCCGGCGCTCCCGGCCGCGAATGCGCGTCTTTCCGGCTGGCCCGCCTCGTGCAGTCTCTGGCCGCCGAGGAGGCTGCCATGCTGGTACTCAGGTTCCTGTTGATGGTCCTGGCGCCGGTGGGGCTGGCGATCGCGGCACATCGCCTGGTGGCTGCGCGTCTCGTCCACCTGTTGCAGCGCCGGGCCGGGGCGATGCCCGCCCTCGACTGGCCCGGGTCGTGGAAGCCGGCCTTCGCCGCGATCCTGGCCCTGCTGGTCGGCAACGCCCTGGCGGTGGTGCCGTCGGGCCACGTCGGGGTGAGGGTGAGCCAGGTCCGCGGGGTCTCGCCCCGGCCGCTGCCGCCCGGCGTGCACCTGATGGTGCCCTTCGTCGAGGAGGTGGCCCTGTACGACGTGCGCGATCGGGTGCTGGCGGCCGGCGACCCGGACAAGAAGACGGAGCCCTTGCGCGGCCAGTCGCGGGAAGGGCTGACGGTGGGCCTGAGCCTCAACGTCCGCTACCGGCTCGAGCCGAAGTACGTGCCGTACATCCACGTCACGCTGCCCAGCGACATCGACTCCCAGATCGTGGCCCCGGCGGTGGCCAGCGCCTTCCGCGAGGTGCTCCCCCGCTACGTGGTGCGCCAGATCTTCTCGACCCGGCGCGAGGAGATGCGGAGCCGGGCGGCCAAGATCCTCACCGGCAAGCTGGGCGCCGACGGCATCGCGGTCGAGGAGGTGATGCTGCGCGACGTGGTGCTGCCCCCCGAGTACGCCAAGGGCCTGGAGTCGCTGCTGCTCAAGGAGCAGGAGAACGAGCAGCTCGACTACCTGCTGCAGATCAAGGAGAAGCAGGTGCGCCAGGCGGAGCTGGAGGCGGAGGCGGACAAGCGCCGCGAGGTGAAGGCGGCCGAGGCCGCCGCCCAGGTGCAGGTGCTGCGGGCCAAGGGCGAGGCCGACGCCATGAAGCACAAGCTGCCGCTCAAGGAGAAGCAGATCGAGCAGACCCGGCTGGAGGCCGAGGCGCGGATGGCGGCCACGGTCAAGGACGCGGAGGCGGCGGCTCAGGCCTCGGTGATCAAGGGCAAGGCCGACGCCGAGCGCGACCGGATCATGGCCGACGCCGAGGCCAACCGGATCCGCGTCACCAGCGCCGCCGAGCTCGACCGGATGAAGATCGAGGCCATGGTCCTGAAGGACAACCCGCTGCTGATCCAGAAGATCGTGGCCGAGCGCCTCTCGGACAAGCTGCAGATCATGATGGTGCCGATGGACGGCCGCAACTTCTTCGCGAGCGACGTCTTCCGCGGCGTCGCCAACGGCTTCGTCCCGGAGCCGCAGAACAGGCCGGTGGTCCAGGCGTCGCGCCGACGCTAGCCGCCGTCTCGCCGGGCCGTCCCCCCCGCCCCGGGCCGACGGCCCGGGGCGGTTGCTTCGCTGACGTCAGCCCGGGTCTCGGACTCCTCGCGTCCCGACATCCTTCAGGCTACGCGGGCGCACCACGGACGGGCCAAGCGGCTCCCCGCCAGGCGCCGCCCGCTCTCTGTGGTCTCCCCTGTCCCCGCCGCAACAACAGGCGGCGAGCGGAGATGAGCAGCGAAGACACCGGCGAGGCCGATCGCGCCATGCCGACCGGATTCACGTTTGGCTGCGGCCGGGTGGCTGCCCTCGAAAGCGAGAGCACTCGCTCGTTCGCTGCGATGGTGCTCCATACGCGACTACCGGGATGGCGTCGTCGCGACAGGAGTGTAGATCGAGAGAGTCCCGCTCGTCTCGATCGCGGGCGAGCTCACGGCTGGTCTGGCACCCGCTCACGAAGGATAGAGCCCGAGCCTTCGCCCCGGCCGCCGCCGCCAGCGGTCCATCCACGCGCGGCCGTACTCGAGGTCGGCCAGGTGCTGGTGGTGGCACTTGCACGCGAGCCTGACATTCCCCACGCTGTGGTCGCCGCCCCGCGCCCGGGCCTTTGCCGTCGTGGTGGAACTCCAGCCGGTGACGTTCCGTGCAGCGCCCGCCCTGCGCGTCCACGAACGTGCAGCGGCCCCCGTCCCGCTCGTACACTGCCCGACGGACCGCCGCTGGGATGTTGCGCGACGTCCGCGAGGTGTCAGTGTCCGCCAGTGTCTTCCGGGGAGCCTTCGTCTGCCCGAAGCGCCGGGCCTCGAGCCCTTCCAGCTTCTCCCGGAGCTCCGCAGAAGCCGTGAACTGGACCTTGAAGCGGGCCGGTGCCAGCGGCGAGATCCGCGCCGGCACTCCGGGCGCGGGCGGCTGGACCTGCGCCGGGGCCGAGGCGGCCGCCGGCTGCGGAACGTCCTCCAGCCACATCGGCGTCGTGCCGGGAGGCCTTTCGCCGTGGGCACCATCAGGATGGTGTCCCTGACCACCAACTGCGTCCGGACGCAGTTGGCGAGCGTCCGGCTTCGCCGGCGGGTCGGGCAGCTTGCGGATCCGCGCCGGCACATCCGGCTGCGGTGACACCTCGGCGATCAGCTCCTCGATCCGGCGCTTCGACCGGCGGGTGGCGCGGTGGAGCAGACCCTCACGGTTCTCGACCGTCAGGTGGGGCGCCAGCTTGCCGGCGCCGGTGAGATGCAGCCGTCCGTCAGCCAGCATGTCCAGCAGCATCGGGTGCTCCCGCGAGGCCCGGGCCACGGCGATGCGGAGATAGGCCTCGGACTCGGAGAGGTTCAGGACTTCCCGGCACTAGCCGAACAGCGAGCGCGCGGCGTGCTTTGCCAGGAGCCCGCGCGCGTCGACCTCGGCCAAGTGGGCGATGAGATCCGCCTCCACCCGACGTGCGTCGTCCGCCAGCAGGCGAACGCGTTCCAGCAGCGCGTCGTCGTCGAGAGCCTCGAGCGTGGTCCTCGGTGTGATGCTCATACCTGGAATATAGGCAACGCCTCTTCGACCTTCGGAGAGGCCGAACGCCGAACGCTGCGGGCGCAAGACGCTTCGCGAGATTCCCTGCGCGATTCCTTGGCCCATCGGCCACGCGAGACCGCGAGAGCGGCGTTCTGGTACACGTCCGGCGTCTCCGCGAACCGGGTCCCGAGAAGTTGTCAAGTGGAGAGTTGAAGAGAGTGAAGAAGGAGAAGAGGGATCGAGCGGGCGCGAAGATCAGCCGGCTGGCGCTGACCGCACGGGCATGCGCAGTCTGGACAAACCGCGGCCCGGCGCCAATCGATCGCGGCACCAGTACCGTTCGGTGCGACCATTCGC
Organism: uncultured Acidobacteriota bacterium; assembly: GCA_964574335.1. GTDB lineage: Bacteria > Acidobacteriota > Vicinamibacteria > Fen-336 > Fen-336 > CAZNNH01. Next base: position 28,192 of record CAZNNH010000042.1, read on the forward strand.
CAGCGCAAGGCCAATGCCCTATCGTGCACCCAGGGCCGACAGCGATGCGGCCGGGTTGACGGACCCCGCCCGCTTCGAGGGTGCTGGCGATACCTTCGAAGTCGGTGATGGGTGGCCGTTAGGTCGCCGCCAGTCGCGTGCGCGGGCGGGCTCTGGGCCGGGTTGGTCTGCTACGGAGAGGGCCCGCATCAGGCTACGGCGCCTTCAGCCCCACCTCGGAGGTGAAGTGAAGGGAGCCCGGGTCGTAGGGGAACCAGGCGAGGTGGAGGCCCAGCTCCGGGGATTGGGGCGTGGTCGAGGCTCTGGGGTTGGAGACCAGGTCCGGCGTGCGAGCCGTACCCTCTCGGGGCCCTGACGGCAACAAGCTACCGGGCGCACGTGGGGGTGCGCCGCTCCTCGGGAGAGTCCAGATCATGAAGCGACAATCGATCCTCGCCGTCCTGGCCCTCGCCCTGGCGCCGGCCGCCTTCGGCCAGGCGATGTTCCACGGCGATCTCGCCCACTCCGGCGTCTACTCGTCGCCGGGCCCGCAGACCCTCCAGGGCGTCGCCTGGACGTTCGCGACCGGCGGTCCGGTCATCTCATCTCCCGCCCTGGCCGACGGCATCCTCTACGTGGGCAGCGACGACGGCAAGCTCTACGCCCTCGAGGCGGCGACCGGCAAGAAGAAGTGGGAGCTGGCCACCGAGGGGCCGGTGCGGTCGTCCCCCGCGGTGGTGGCTGGCACCGTCTACTTCGGCAGCTACGACGGCCAGTTCCGGGCCGTCGACGCCGCCACCGGCGAGGTCCGCTGGAGCTTCGCCACCCCCGGCGAGCGCAAGTTCCAGGCGGCCTTTCTGCACGGATCGCGACCGCCGGCCCAGATCACGCCCGACCTGTGGGACTTCTACCTCTCCTCGCCGGCGGCCACCGAGGACCGCGTCTACTTCGGCAGCGGCGACGGCAACGTCTACGCCCTGGACGCCCACAGCGGCCAGCTCATGTGGAAGCTGGAGACGAAGGACGTGGTCCACTCCTCCCCGGCGCTGGTCGACGGCGTCCTCTACGTGGGGAGCTGGGACAGCAACCTCTACGCGATCGACGCCGACACCGGCCAGGAGCGGTGGCGGTTCAAGACCGGCGAGGACCCCGAGCGCCACAACCAGGTGGGGATCCAGTCCTCGCCGACGGTTGTGGACGGCACCGTCTACTTCGGTTGTCGCGACGGCCACCTCTACGCCGTCGATGCCGCCACCGGCAAGCAGCGGTGGAGCTTCACCACCAAGCCGACCTGGATCATCGCCACCCCCGCCGTCCGCGACGGCTTCGTCTACTTCGGCACCTCCATCCCGCCCGCCTTCTACGCCCTGGACGCCGAGACCGGCCAGCCGCGCCTGAAGCTGGAGCTGCCGGTGCTGGTCTTCTCGTCGCCGGCACTCTCCGGAGCCATGGCCTACTTCGGCTCCTTCGACGGCAAGCTCCACGCCGTCGACATCGACAAGGGCGCCCAGGCCTGGGAGTACCAGACCGAGGCCTCGAAGAAGGACCCCGACGACATCCTCCAGCCCGACGGGGCCGTGAACTTCGGCGCCATCTTCGGCTCCAGCTTCTTCGAGGACTCCTACCTGGCGGCGCGCAAGCTGTTCTCGGTCGGGTCGATCCTCAGCTCGCCAGCCGTCCAGGACGGCCTCTTGTACTTCGGCAGCGCGGACGGCAACGTCTACGCGCTTCGGTGAGGCCTCCGGCTTTTCGGGGGACACGATCCGGATTCGCTCGCCGACCGGTCGAATCCGGTCATGTCCCCCGAGCACGGCCACCGGCAGCAACCCCTGGGGACATGACCGGGTTTCCTTCTGCCTGACGGGGAAACCCGGATCGTGTCCCCCTTGACGGCGGCCGGCAGCGAGCGACGGCCGCCGGCCTCCGGCTTTTCGGGGGACACGATCCGGATTCGCTGGCGGACCGGTCGAATCCGGTCATGTCCCCCGAGCACGGCCACCGGCAGCAACCCCTGG
>CAZNNH010000042.1:30285-39465 GCA_964574335.1 uncultured Acidobacteriota bacterium
GGACATGACCGGGTTTCCTTCTGCCTGACGGGGAAACCCGGATCGTGTCCCCCGAGCACGGCCACTGTTCCGGTTGTCGGAGTCCGGGAATCGGAGCCGAGCGCCACAGGCCCCCGCGTTTCCAGGGGATAGGCCTGGCACGTGGCGTGCACCCGCCGCCGTGGGGCGTCGGGAGGGCGCATACAATGATGAAGTCATCCATTCTTCTTCGGGTCGGGCCCCTGGTGGCGGTGTTGACGGCCGCCCCGGGCTGCTTCGACTTCGACAACCATTTCGGGCCGCACGACGACCACCACCTGATCGGCTCCGGCCGGGTGATCACGGAGCCCCGTCCGGTGGGCGACTTCGATGCCGTCTCGCTGACCGGCGTCGGGCGCCTGTACGTGACCCAGACCGGCTCCGAGTCGCTCGAGATCACCGCCGAGGACAACGTGCTGCGGGAGCTGCGATCGGACGTCGTGGGAGGGCGCCTGATCCTGGGCCCCGAGCCCGGCACCAGCATCTCGAACGTCCGCGACATCGAGTACCGGCTCACCGTGGATCGTCTCCACGAGATCGAGGTCACCGGGGCCTGCGAGGTCTTCCTCGACGACCTGGACACGTCGCGGCTGCGGATCCTGGCCAGCGGCAGCTCCCGGATCACCGCCAGCGGCTCCGCCGAGCGCCAGGACCTGCGCTTCTCCGGCACCAGCCTCTACCGGGCGGAGAACCTGGACAGCCGGGACGTCCAGCTCGAGGTCTCGGGGGCCAGCTTCCTGAAGGTCCGGGCCAGCGACCGGATCGAGGGGAGCCTCAGCGGCAGCTCGATCCTCGAGTACTACGGTCGGCCCACCATCCGAGTCGACACCTCGGGCGCCTCGGTGGTCCGCCACGGCGGTGACTGAGGCCCGTCACACCGTTTGACATCCTACCGCGATACGCGGGCGGCTCCTCCTAGCATATTAGTAGTAGATACTAGGAGGAGCGATGAAGCGATGGGCGTTGGTGGGATTGAGCGGGGCCGTGGTCGGTGCCGTGCTGGTCGTCTCCGGGCTGCTCGGCGGCCCGGCTGAGGCGGTCGAGGACTCGGCCAAACCCGGGCCGAAGCTGGAGAAGGCGACCTTCGCCGCCGGCTGCTTCTGGTGCGTGGAGGCGGCCTTCGACAAAGTACCGGGGGTGGTGGAGACCCTCTCCGGCTACACCGGCGGGCGGGTGCCGAACCCGACCTACAAGCAGGTGTCCTCCGGCGGCACCGGTCACGCCGAGTCGCTGCAGGTGACCTTCGACCCCCAGAAGGTCAGCTACGAGCGGCTGCTCGAGGTCTTCTGGCGCAACGTCGACCCGGTCGACGCCGGGGGCCAGTTCTGTGACCGGGGCTCGCAGTACCGGCCGGCCATCTTCTACCACGACGAGAACCAGAAGCGCCTGGCCGAGGAGTCGAAGCGCCTGATCGAGGCCTCGGGCCGGCTCAAGAAGCCGATCGTGGTCCAGATCGTCCCGGCCGAGACCTTCTACCCGGCGGAGGCCTACCACCAGGGCTACCACGACACCAACCCGGTCCGGTACAGGTACTACAAGTGGGCGTGTGGGCGCGAGCAGCGACTGACCGAGGTGTGGGGAGAGAAGGACCTGGCGATCTTCGAGAAGGTCGTCCACACGAAGGAGGGGAAGAGCATGGGCGCCTCGTACCACAAGCCGTCCGAGCAGGAGCTCCGGGAGCGGCTCTCGCCGCTGCAGTACCAGGTGACCCAGCGGGAGGGCACCGAGCCCGCCTTCCAGAACGAGTACTGGGACAACCACGAGGACGGCATCTACGTGGACGTGGCCTCCGGCGAGCCGCTGTTCTCCTCGCTCGACAAGTTCGAGTCCGGCACCGGCTGGCCCAGCTTCGCCAAGCCCCTCGACCCCGAGCACGTGGTCACCCAGCGCGACTTCAAGCTGCTGCTGCCCCGGACCGAGGTCCGCTCCAAGGACGGCGACTCCCACCTCGGCCATGTCTTTGGCGACGGACCGCGGCCGACCGGCAAGCGTTACTGCATCAACTCGGCGGCGCTGCGCTTCGTCCCGGTCTCGCGGCTGGAGGCGGAGGGCTACGGCCAGTACCTGCCGCTGTTCCAGCAGCGGACCGCGAAGGGCGCGGACAAGAAGTAGCGGGCAGATCTCTGGTGCCGGGCCCGTGGGCAGCCGCCCCGGGCGCGGCGCCGTTGGCAAGACCCCGGGCGCGGCGCCGTTGGCAGATCTTTGGGCACGGCCCCGCCGGCAGCTCCCCCGGGGCTTGGCGCCACTGGCCGGTCCCCGCCGCGGCGCCGAGGGTGGGACGCCGGGCACCGCACCGTCGGCGGATCTTCGGGGGCGGTGCCGATCAGGGGGCTGCCGGCGGGCGTGGTCAGGAGGCTGCCGGCGGGCGTGATCGGGAGGCTCCCGGCGCCGGAGCGGCCGGCCGATCCCCCTCCCCGGGCGCCAGCGTGAAGCAGACGGTGGTCCCTTGCCCCGGGCCCTCTGACTCGACCCACACCCGGCCCGCGTGCTGCTCGACGATGCGGCGCACCAGAGCCAGGCCCACGCCGGTGCCGGGGCTGCCGGGGTCGAGCTTGTCGAACAGGCCGAAGACCCGCTCGTGGTGGCGGGACTCGATCCCGATGCCGTTGTCCCGGACGTAGAGAACGGGCCCATCCGGACCGGGGCGGGCGCCGACCTCGACCCTGGGGTCCTCCTGGTCGCCCAGGAACTTGACCGCGTTCTCCACCAGGTTCTGGACCACCTGCCGGAGACGGGCTTGGTCGCCGTGGACCACCGGTAGCCCCTCGGCGATCTCCACCTTCGCCCCGCGCTCGCGCACCTGACCCGCCAGCGCCGCCACCGCCTCGCGCGCCAGCTCGTCGACGGCGATCGGCTCCGGGGGCTTGACCGCCCGGCCCACCCGCGACAGCTCCAGCAGCTCGTCCATCAGCCGGGCCATCCGGTCGGTGGCGTGCCGGATCCGCTCGGCGTCCGCCGCAAACCGCTCCAGGTTCCCCTCGAGGGCATCCTGCTCGAGGAAGCCGAGGAAGCCGCGGATCGTCACCAGTGGGCTCTTCAGGTCGTGCGAGACGGTGTAGGTGAAGCGCTCCAGCTCGGCGTTCTTGGCCTCCAGCCGGGCGATCAGGGCCTCCCGCTCGGCCTCGGCCCGCTGGGCCTCGGTGACGTCCTGGACCGCGCCGTAGACTCCGGCCAGCCGGTCTTCCGCGTACGACCAGACCGGGTGGGCGTAGACACGGACGAAGCGCTCCTCCCCCTCGCGGGTCAGGGTGCGCAGCGTGCTCACCACCGGCCGGTTGGCGTGGAGCGCCGCCATGTCCCGATCGTCCTGGACCCGGTCGTCGGGGTGCAGGGTCGCCCGCCAGCCGCCCAGCGCCACGTACTCCTCGAAGGCGTAGCCCGTCATCCGCTCGAAGGCCCCGGCCACCCACACCGGGCACACCCGCCCCTCCGCGTCCACCGCCGACGAGAAGGTGTAGTCCGAGCTGACCTCCGAGATCAGCCGGTAGCGCTCCTCGCTGAGGTGGGCGGCTCTCAGGCTGCGGCGGAGGTCGGTGGCCACCAGGTGGACGATGGCGGCGGCCACGCACACCACCAGCGTGGCGATCAACGCATGGCCGACCAGATCGGGCCGAAGCGTCTCGTTCAGGAGCTTCACGTGGCCCCGGAGCTGGCCCCAGGTCACGACGTAGAGCGAGGTCAGGGAGAGAGCCACCAGCACCACGAAGACCCGTCGCCCGACCAGCAGGCCCGCCACCAGCACGATGACCGGGTACATGATCAGACCGATGTCCTGCAGGCCGTACCCGTTGTGCAGCAGCCACGTCTCCAGCCCCAGCATCGAGACCACCAGCACCAGGCTGGCCGCGCGCAGCCGGCCCCTTCGGGCCAGGATCATGGCCAGCAGAACCGGGAACAGAGTCAGGAAGGGACCCAGGGTGGCCTCGTAGTCGGCCAGCGCCGAGATCAGCGTTCCGGCAATCAACGCGGCGAAGGTCAGCCGCAGCGTCAGCGTGAGCTGACGCGCGAGGTAGGAGAGATCCTCGGGGTCGCCTCGCGTCCGCGGGTCTGAAGAAGGCTGGCTCAACGTCGTGGATCTGCGGCGGGTCTGGAGGACCGGCGCGGGTGGCAGTCTAGCACGTAGGATGCGCGCGCCCACGGCGCTCTGGCCGCCGCTCTCGGAGCAGAGCCTACCGACGCGGGTGCTACGGCGCCATCGTCCATGCCGGTCGCGAGTTGGGTCTCAGGGCAGCCGCAGCGACTGGCGCAGCTCGCGCACGGCCGCCGCCGGATCCACCCTCTCGCCTCGAAGGGCGGCCCGGGTCAGCTCCTCGAGGCGATCCTCCAGGACCAGCAGCCCCTGGAGCTCGTCCGCGGCCGCCCGGCCCTCGGCCCGCAGCGCGGCGCGCAGCTCTCCGAGCCCCTGCTGGTCGAGCTCCAGGCAGCGGAGGAACGCCTCGCCGACGCCGGCCGGGGTCCCCGCCGTGAGCCGGCCCAGGATGCCGATGCCGCCGTGGTTGAAGACATGGTTCACCGCCACCGTGGCCACGATCTCGCGTCGCAGCGGGTGGGCGTCGAGGTGCTCGGCATAGCTCTGCTGCAGCCTTCGCGGGAAGTAGCCGCGCAGCAGCGGCCCGGAGAGCGCCCCGTCGGGCAGATCGGTCTCCAGCACCAGCGAGTAGGCCCAGGCCTTGGCGTGGCCCAACAGCACGGCCAAGAGCGGCCGGGGCAGCCCCCGCTCGCGCTGCGGGCTCGAGAGCAGTTCGTCGCGGCTGGGCACCGCGTCGTCGCTGCGGTTCAGGATCCCGGCCCCGAGCATGTCCTCGACCAGGGCCACCCTCTCCTCGTAGCGGGCGGCGCTACGGAGCGTGTCCAGGCTCAGGGCCTGGGCCTGGCGGGCGTTGTCCAGCAGCACCAGGTCCGCCACCTCGTCGGTCATCTCGGCCAGCAGCCGGTTCCGCTCCGCCCGGGTTTGGAGCACGCCGGTCCGCAGCAGCCGGTCGAGCAGGATCTTCAGGTTGACCTCGTGGTCCGACATGTCGACGCCGCCCGAGTTGTCCACGGCGTCGGTGTTGCACTGCCCGCCGCCCTCCCAGTACTCGAGGCGCGCCTTCTGGGTCAGGCCCAGGTTGCCGCCCTCCCCCACCACCCGGGCGCGCAGCTCGCGGGCGTCGACGCGCACCCGGTCGTTGGCGCGGTCGCCGACCTCGGCCTGGCTCTCGGCGCTGGCCTTCACGTAGGTGCCGATACCGCCGTTGTAGAGCAGGTCCACCGGCGCGGTCAGGATGCGCCGGACCAGCTCTTCCCCGCTCACCCGCGCCGCCTCCAGCCCAAGGGCCGCCGCCATCTCCGGGCTGACCGGGATCGCCTTGGCGGCCCGGTCGAAGACGCCGCCGCCTGGGCTGATGGCGCCCGGGTCGTAGTCGCGCCAGCTCGAGCGCGGCAGGCGGAACAGGCGTTCCCGCTCGGCGTAGCCACGCTCGGGGTCGGGGTTCGGGTCGACGAAGACGTGCTGGTGGTTGAAGGCCGCCACCAGGCGGGTCACCCGAGACAGCAGCATGCCGTTGCCGAAGACGTCGCCGGCCATGTCGCCGATCCCGACGCAGGTGAAGGGCTCTGTCTGGATGTCCCGGCCCAGGTTGCGGAAGTGGTGCTTGACGCACTCCCAGGCGCCGCGGGCGGTGATCCCGACCTTCTTGTGGTCGTAGCCGACGCTGCCCCCCGAGGCGAAGGCGTCGCCGAGCCAGTAGCCGTAGTGGGTGGCCACGCTGTTGGCGGTGTCCGAGAGGTGAGCCGTCCCCTTGTCCGCGGCCACCACCAGGTACGGGTCGTCGTCGTCGTAGCGGACCACCTCGGGCGGGTGCAGCACCTGCCCGTCGACCCGGTTGTCGGTGACATCGAGCAGCCCCGAGACGAACTCCCGGTAGCGCTCGATCAGGTAGGAGTCGAGGGCGGGGCGCGGCGGCAGCTCCCCCTTGAGCACGAAGCCGCCCTTGGAGCCCACCGGGACGATGATCGAGTTCTTGACCATCTGGGTCTTCATCAGGCCCAGGATCTCGGTGCGGAAGTCGTCGTGGCGGTCGGACCAGCGGATGCCGCCGCGGGCCACCTTGCCGCCCCGCAGGTGGATCCCCTGCAGCCGGCTCGAGTGCAGGTAGATCTCGAACATCGGCCGGGGCGACGGCATGCTGGCCACCTTCCGGCAGTCGATCTTCATGGCAAAGACCGGACGCGGCGGCTGCTGGAAGTAGTTGGTGCGCAACACCGCCCCCAGCAGGTCGGCGAGGGCCCAGAGCACCTCGTCGTCGATCAGGCTCGCGACCGCCTCCAGGGCGGCCGAGACCGAGGCCTCCGCCTGGCGCACCCGCTCCGCCCGGTCGTCGTCGAGGGCGGGATCGAATCGCGCCGCGAACAGCCGGAACAGCGCCTCCGCCACCGGCCGGTTGCGGAGCAGCACCTGGCTGACCGTCTCCATCGTGTACTGGGGCCGAAGCTGCAGCAGGTGGTTGCGCAGCGCGCGCAGCACCTCCACCTCGCGCCAGGTGAGCCCCGGCTCCACCACCAGCGCGCCCAGCGGGCCGTCGGTGGCCCGGTGGTCCTCCAGGGCGCGCAGCGCCTCCTGCAGGCGCTCCCGCCCCTCGACCAGCGCCCGGGTGCGCGGGACCGTGTCCTCGATCTCGTAGCGGTAGAGGTAGGCGGGCCGGCCGTCGGGCAGCGTGATCGGCACGCTCAGCTCGCCGGTCACCCGCAGCCCCAGGTACCCCAGCGTGGTCAGGGTGGCGGTGAGGCCGAGGGGCTGCACCGAGTAGAGCTTGAGCGTGGCGTGCTCGGGTCCGCGCTCCACCACCTCCACCTCGAGCTGCGTCTCGAGGACCTCCAGGTGGCCGAGGTCGCCGGGCACGTCGCCGGGGGCCGTGACCTCCCGGTACAGCCCACTGCGGGTCTTGTCGGAGACGTGACGCTCCAGCAGGCGCCGTCCTTCCTTCTCGCCGTAGGTCGCGATCAGGGTCGCCGCCACCGCGTCCTCCCAGGTGACCAGGTGCCTCTCGGTCAGACGCCGCGCCGCCCCGTCGTCGAGGGGTCGCTCCAGCCGGGCGCGGTCGAAGTAGAAGACGATCAGGTGGACGGCGCCGCAGTCGTGGGAGGCCACGAACGAGATGGGTCCGAAGGCCTCGGCCAGCGCGCGGCGGAGGTCGCGCTCGACGCGGTAGGCGTAGCGGAGGCGGGAGAAGGCGATGGTGAGCGCGGCGTAGCCGGGCCCGAGGCGGTGCTGCACCACCATCTCGTCGTCGCCGGAGAGGGCCACGATCTGGTCCAGGACCGCCTTCAGGCTGGCGGGGTCGGCGTAGAGCAGCTCGCGCTTCGGGAAGCGGTTGAACAGGCCCCGGGTCTGGCGGTAGACGTGGGTCTTGGGGGCCGCCCCGCAGTTCTCCAGCAGCCAGCCGAGCTTCTCGCGCAGCAGGGGCACCGCGGAAGCTGGCTGGGCGAAGCCGCTCTGGGAGAGGCGGCCAAGCAGCAGCGTGGCCCGCTCCAGACGACCGCCGGCGCCCCACTCGCGCACCACCACGTCGTCGATGGGCTCCAGGTGGTGGAGGGCCGAGGCGTTGTTGCCGTAGTCGACGTGGACGATGCGGGCGTCGTCGTCGCCGGGGAGCAGCCGGCCCTCGACCTCCTCGACCAGGCCGGGGAAGACCACGGGCAGCAGGGCCGGGTCGGTGAAGACGCCGCTGGCGGTGTCGGGGATCCGGTCCGGCTGGCCGTCGGGACCGATCCGGTAGCCGACCGATCCCATGAAGACGTAGTTGTCGTGGAGCAGCCAGTCGAGGAAGGCCCGCGCCGACGCAACCCCCGCTCCGCCCTCGAACCGCGGTCGCAGGCGGGGGCCCAGGGCCCTCACCACGCCGGTCATCTCCGGAAAGTCCTCGACCGCCAGGAACACGCTCTTCAGCACCGAGAAGATCTCGTGCTGGACCTTCCGTTGCCGCTCCTTGGAGTCCAGCCGCTGGATGCGGAAGCGGCACATCAGCTCCTTGTCCCCCTCGGCGCTCGCCTCGCCGATCCCGACGATGCGCTCCCACTGCCGGCGCACGGTCAGGATCGGGTGGATGGCCGAGAAGACCCGCAGCCCGGCCCGGCGCAAGTAGTTCCTGAGGCTCTCGAAGATGAAGGGGGCGTCGGGGGTGTGGGTCTCGACGATGGTGGTCTCGAGGGGAAGCAGCTTGCCGCCCCGCACGTGAAGGGCCTCCTGCTCCTGGGAGTTGCGCACCACCACGTGCAGACCCGGGAGGCCGTGGAAGAGCTGGAAAGGCGGCGGGATCTCGTGGACGAAGAAGCGGAAGTTGTCGAGCAGGCGGCCCGAGAGCTCGGCAGCCGAGATGCCGACGGCCATCCAGTCCGGCATCTCGCGGAAGACCAGGGGGACGAAGGAGCGGAGCAGCTCCCGGTCCTCGGGCGGCGCCTGGCTGGCCAGCAGCTCGAGGATCTCGGAGAGCCGGGTCGCTCTCTCCTGCGGGGTTGTGGTCGGCATGTCGGCACTCTCCTGGATGCGACCGATGTTATGCCAGGGCGCGGGGTGGCGGCCAGCGAGGTCGGGCGTCGAGGGATCGGGCTCGCGCGTGCCGGGGCCGCGGGGGCCGTGTGTCATAGGGCCTTGCGCCGATCGCGAGCGGGGCTAGAATCCGGCCGTAACATCCGGAGTGGCTCGGCCGACCCGGCCCGAGCCCGGCAACCTGGGAGGGACATCCCAAGGTGCCTATCCGGCGCCGCTGCCGCTGGCGAGCGCCGGAGATGGGGCGGCGGCGACGAGCCGCGGCAAGAGAAGTGTCCCGCGCGGAAGCACCGCGTCTCCGGATGTCTCCTGAAGCAGGAGGCATCCATGGCCCCCGAGCATCTCCCGGCGAAGAAGCCGGCTCCCGCCCGAAGACGCCCTGCCCCGCCGCGACCTGCCCCGCAGCCGCCACCGCAGAAGCGGCAGCCGCTACCGCACCAGCGGCTCTTCGAGGCCCTCGCCCACCCGCTGTGCGCACGCGAGGTCGCGGAGCTGCTGCGAGCCCTCCCCCATCCTGGGGCGTCCTGAGAGGTCCTTCCAGGGTCCAGCTTTGAAGCCGCACGTGGGACGACGTCTGGGCGCGTCATTCTGAGTTGGGCACCGGCGTGACCGCCGGTCAGTGGGGAGAAGAAACG
>CAZNNH010000043.1:0-38978 GCA_964574335.1 uncultured Acidobacteriota bacterium
GGCGGTCGGCTGGTACTCGAACCAGTCGAAGAAGGCGGGGGTCTCGGACGGCTGGCCGTTGCCGGTGGCGTAGAGCCCGAGGTACACGCCCACGAAGCCCCCCGCCACCTCGGTGGAGAGGAGCCGCGGCAGCGCGGCGCCGAGCGGGGTCAGCGTGGCCGGGTCGGGACCGAACAGGAAGACGTACTCCGTGGGCGTGGCCTCGATCGCCAGAACCAGCGGGCCGTCCCCCGCCACCGGCGCCGAGGCGGTGGTCGCGGAGAGATGGGACCCCACCGTCTGCCGCAGGAAGACCTCACGGCTCCCGTTGCGTCGAGACACGCCGAGCTCGTAGTGGTGGGTCGGGTGGCGGTAGGCGACCAGTCCCGCCTCTTCGCCTTCCCGGGCGGGCTGGAAGTCGATCCGGGTGAGCGCCCGGCAGTGGAGGTGCTCCTGGCGGCGGCCGACGAAGGTGGGCGAGGCGACGGCGCTCAGGGTGGGCGCCTGGCCGATCAGGCCGAGCCATCCGGGCCGCGCCGTCAGCGTGTAGGACGCCCGGTTCGGGTTGCGCAGGTAGTTCCAGGCCGGTCCCAGGGGGCCGTCCAGCTCGTCGCGTGGCGGCGCGGCGGGGAAGGGGTGGGCGGGTAGGCCCTCCGCCGCCATCTCGATTTCCACCGGGCGTCCTTCGTTCACCACCGGCCAGCCGTCGTCGTCGAAGCGGACCGGCGCCAGGAAGGTCTCGCGGCCCAGGTGATGCCAGTAACCGCCGCCCACCGGGCGGAAGGCCAGGAACACCATCCACCAGCGTCCCTCTTGGTCCTGGAACAGGTCGGCGTGGCCGGTCCCCTGGACCGGCTGGTCCATCTGGGTGTCGCGGTGCGTCAGGATGGGGTTCCGGGGACAGGCCTCGAACGGCCCCCACGGCGAGTCGCTGCGGGCGATGGTGACCCGGTGGCCGTACTCGGTGCCGCCTTCGGAGATCATCAGGTAGTAGCGGTCGCCGATCCGGTAGAGGTGGGGCCCTTCCGGGTAGCGTCCGCCGGTCCCTTCCCAGACCCGCCGGGGAGGGCGGGTCAAGCGGCCGGTGGCGAGGTCGATCGTCGACTGGTAGATCCCGCGGCCATCGTCCTGGCCGGGGGCGCCGCCGGTGGACGACAGGTAGACGGTGCCGTCGTCGTCGAAAAACAGCGACGGGTCGATGCCCCCCTGCCCCCGGATCCAGATCGGCTCCGACCAGGGCCCAGCCGGATCGCGGGTGGAGACGAAGAAGTTGCCCCCGCCCGACACGTTAGTCGTGATCATGTAGAAGACGCCGTCGTGATGGCGGATGGTGGGCGCGAAGATCCCGCCGGAAGGACCCGCCTCGGCCAGGGGAAGCTGGCTGTCCCGGGTCAGCACGTGGCCCACCTGCTGCCAGTGGACCAGGTCGCGGCTGCGGAAGAGGGGGACGCCGGGGAAGAGCTCAAAGGAGCTGGTGACCAGCCAGTAGTCGTCGCCCACGCGCACCACGCTCGGGTCGGGATGGAAGCCCGGGATCACCGGGTTCCGCCACGACTCGATGCGGGCTCCCGGGGCGGCGGCGAGCAGCGCGGCCAGGCCGACGACGACACTCCACAGGGGCATGGGGGTCCTCCGTTTCCTCTACGCGTGTGCACGGTAGCACCGACGACCCGGCGCCGCCAGCCACAGTGCCGCGGCCTGGACACGCGAGTCCTGCCGGGCTATGGTGGTCATTACTCATCAAGTGAAGACAGCCTGGCCATGAAGGCCAGGCCCGTGGGGCGCGGGCAATCGGCTGGCCGCTTCAGGGGGCAGCGTCCATCGAGGGGGAGGCATGGGATTGAGGCACGTCGCGTGGGTCGGGGTGGCGCTCCTGGCGCTGGACACGGCCGTGTCGGCGGGGGAGATCGACCTGCACGGCTTCGGCTTCGTCCGGGGCATCGGCACCGGCGGTCAGCGCGCGTGGATCGAGGGCGGCTTCGGACGCCTGATGGAAGGGGCCGACGGTGCCGGCGAGACGGCATGGACAGGCCGGGCCAAGCTGCACCTGGGTCTCGACTGGCGCCCCGTCGACAAGCTGCTCGTCCACGTGCACGGCATCGCCCGCGCCGAGCCCGGGGCCGCCGGCGGCGAGCGCTGGGGCGTGCCCGAGGCCTACGTCCAGTACCAGCCGGAGCTGTCGGCGACCTTATCGATGAGGCTCCGCGCCGGCCTGATGTTTCCCGGGACCTCGCTCGAGAACCCTGGACCGCTCTGGTCGTCGCCCTACACGATCACGCTGTCCGCGCTCAACACCTGGACCGCCGAAGAGCTACGCGTGACCGGCCTGGAGGCGCGCCTGTTCTGGTCGGACGGCCGTGACACGCTGCACGTCGGCGGGACCGGGTTCGTAGCCAACGACACCCTCGGCACGCTGATCGCCTGGCGTGGGTGGAGCATGAGCGACCGCTTCACGGTGGCCGGCGAGGTGCTCCCGCTCCCCCCTCTCTTCTCCCTCCAGGACGAGGGCGCTTTCTTCCGGCAGCGCGACGACGGGACAGTCCCCATCGAGGAGATCGACGACCACGTCGGCTGGATGGCCCGGGCCGGCTGGGAGAGGCTGGATCGGGCCACCCTGCAGGTCGCCTACTTCGACAACGGCGGCGACCGTCTGCTTTACGGGGGGCAGTACTCGTGGAACACCCGGTTCTGGGTGGTGGGGGGCAAGCTGCGGCTCGGGCACGGCTTCGAGCTGCTGGCCGAGGGGATCATCGGCAACACGCTGATGGGCCTGGAGGTCCCCGAGGAGGAGGAGTACACCGACCCGTACGATAACCCTTCGCCGACCCCCAACCCCTATCCGTACCCCTACCCGTATCCGAGCCCGCCGACGCCCGAGATCGGCTACGTCGACGTGGACTTCGCCACGGCCTATGGCCTGCTGAGCTGGGAGCGGTCGCCGGTGCGGGTCAGCCTGCGCTACGACTGGTTCGATAACAAGGACCGCGACGGAACGGCCGAGGACGGTGGCGAGGACGGGACGGCCATCACCCTCGCGGTGTTCTGGACGCCGGTCGAGCACCTGCGGTTGGGTGCCGAGATCCTCGACCTGCGCTCCCAGCGCCGCGCCGCCGAGCAGTCGGGGGCGGATCCGGACACCGACGCCTGGAAGGCCACCCTGGAGGCGCGGGTCAGCTTCTGAGAAGGAAACGGGCCGGCGGCCCCCGAGGGGTACCCGCCGGCCCGATGGCGCAAGGCCGCTACTGAAGGCTGGCCAGGATCAGGATCAGCCCCTGCTCCTGGTTCATCGCCTGCATGGCCTTGCCCAGGATGGCGCCCCGGGCGGCCTCGAAGTCGGTGACCTTCATCGCGTGGCCGGGGACCGCCGACGTCGTCAGCAGGTCGCCGGGCTGGATCGCGCCGTTGGCGTTGGTGACCCGGCAGTAGACCGTGCCCGTCAGCGTCACCGGCACCGAGGTCTGGGCCGACTCGCTCCCGCGCAGGGTGATGCCCGGCCGGTAGTCCTTGGCGCCCGCCGCCACCCCGGCGACCCGGCGGTCGTAGGGCTGGGAGGCGACGTTGAGGGCCCCCACGTGATCGCCGTCGATCACCAGCACCGAGCCCCGCTCGACCTCCGGCAGCGAGGTGGGAAGACGCTCGGCCAGGTCCCCGGCGGCGCTGGCGAAGCCGTAGTGAGCGTCCATGTAGGCGGTCAGAACGCCGCCCTCGTTGTAGACGCCCACGAACCCGTTGTTGAACAGAAGCGCGCCCACGTTGGCGTGGACCCTCATCGAGCCGGCGTTGTTGGCCAGCCGCAGCTCGCCCTCGTTGAAGCCGTCGGAGCCCAGGGCCACGATCGGGGCCCCGATGCCGTTCCAGTAGTCCGTGAAACCGCCGCTGTCGGTCGGGTCGGCGCCGGAGTGCACCACGGTGATGCCGATGCCGTTGACCACGTCGGTCTGGGTCCTCACCTCACCCTGCGACTGCGCCGTACCGGACCGCTGGAGCGCCTTCCCCAGCTTGGCCCCTGTCTCGTCGTCGCCGGCGCTGGCCGAGAAAGCGAGCGCGACGGCCCCCAAGGTCAGCCAGCAGATCTTGCTCTGCACACGCATTGTCCGACTCCCTTCGGCCGGTCGGCCCTCTGGTGCCGGGGCCCGCCCAACCGGCCAGCGTTCGGGCCCCGGAGACATGGCCGCCGGAGGGGGACACTGTCCCCTCGGAAATACGCCGCCGGCAGCTTCCAGTCGAGGTAGTTGTCAGCAGGTTAGCCGGAACCGCCCAGATGTCAAGGCAGAGAGGCGGTTGGGTGTGATCTCGGTCACAAGTCCCAAGGCCGGCCCCCAAAAGGGGGTATCCTTCGCGGGCTACGCGGGGGGAGCATGAGCGACACGAAGGGGCCGCGTTGGCTCGACTGGGCCCGAGAGATCCAGGCCCTGGCCCAGACCGGGCGTCACTACTCGTCGGACCATTTCCAGACCCAGCGCTACGCGCGGCTGACCGCGATCGCAGCCGAGATCATGGCGGAGCACAGCCAGCTCCCCGCCCCGAGGGCGGCGCGGGTCTTCGAGCGGCAGAAGGGATACGCCACTCCCCGGGTCGACGTCCGCGCGGCGGTGTTCCGCGATGACGAGCTGCTGCTGGTACGCGAGGCATCCGACGGCGGCTGGACGATGCCAGGGGGCTGGGCCGACGTCGGCGACGTCCCTTCCCGCGCCGCCGAGCGCGAGGCCCTCGAGGAGTCGGGATTCCGGGTGAAGGCACGGCGGGTGATCGGCGTCTACGACGCCAATCGATGCGAGCCGATGGAGCTGTTCCACGCCTTCAAGATCGTCTTCCTCTGTGAGCTCCTGGGCGGCGCGCCCACTCCGAGCGAAGAGACGACCGAGGTGGCCTTTTTCGGGCGGGACGAGATGCCGGCCGTCTTCTCCGGCGAGCGGACCCGGCCCCGGCACGTCCAGGACGCCTTCGCCGTGCTGGCCGACCCGAGCCTACCGACCGTCTTCGATTAAGCGGGGGACATGACCGGGTTTCCACGGCTATCGGGGACATGACCGAATTCCCCTCCCAGGCCGTGAATTTCGGATCGTGTCCCCCGATAGGAGAACGAAACCCGGATCGTGTCCCCCGTCTGCCGTCATGACCGGGTTTCCACGGCTATCGGGGACATGACCGAATTCGGATCGTGTCCCCCGATAGGAGAACAGAACCCGGCCATGTTCCCGCGTCAGCCGGTTGGCCCGAGCACGTAGAGGGTCCAGGGCGCGACGCGAGTCTCGTTCACCCAGGGGTGGGGCTCGCTCTCCAAGGCCAGCGGCCGGCACACCTCGAGCACCTCCAGCCCGGCGGCCCGGTAGACGTCCCGGTAGGCCTCGTCGCTCCAGAGGATGTCCTGGACCGGCCTCGGGTCGGGGATGTCCGTGATCACGATCCGGACCACGCCACCGCTCTTCGCCTGCCGGTTCTCCGGGTAGTCCCGAGTGGAGAAGGACGCCCACTCGTGGGTGTACATCTCCGGGGAGGAGACCAGGTTGACGATCCGGCCGTGCCCCGCCAGGAGCTCCCGCAGCTCGCCGAAGAGCGAGAGCTTGGCCTGCCGGGTGGGCACGTTGTCGAAGGTGAAGGCCGACAGGATCAGGTCGTACCCGCCCCGGCCCAGCGAGAGAAGTCCGCCCTCTCCGACGAGCCGGTAGGGGCCGCCGGGGTCGATGGCGTGGGCCTGCCGGATCATGTCCGCGGCCACGTCGACACCCACCGCCTCGAAGCCAAGTCGTTGCAGGAGGCGGGTCGAGCGCCCGGCACCGCAGCCGAAGTCGACGGCGCGGCGGCCGCGGACGTGGCGACCGATCAGCTCCGGCAGGTCGCGAAACGCCAGGTAGTAGGTGTTGGCGAACTCGAGGGTGGCGTAGGCGCCGGCGTAGGCCTGGTCGGCGTAGGCGTTCACGAACCCGGCGGGCTCGGCAGGTCTCATCGGTCGGACTCCTCCTCTCTTCGGCGGCGGGTCAGAAGCCCCGCCCGAAGGCACTGGCCCAGGCGGCGGCATCCCTCGCGGATCTGTTTCTCGTCGAGGCCCGCGATCGAGAGGCGGAAGCACGGCCGCTTCGGAGGCCGTGGGCAGAAGCGGCTTCCCGGAGCCAGCCGCACGCCGGCCCTCAGCAGCCGCCCCTGCCATTGCGCCTCGGTGTGGGTCGAGGCCTCGATCTCCAGCCAGAGCGTGTAGCCGCCTCGGGGGCGGGTGAAGCGCACCCCGGAGGCCGGCAGGTGCTCGGCCAGGCCCTCCAGCAGCACCTGCAGGCGCCGCCGGTAGGCGGTGTGGACCCGCCGCAGGTGGGCGTCGTAGTGGCCGGCCTCGCAGAACCGACAGACCGCCGCCTCGGTCAGCCGGTTGCCGGACAGGCTGCTGGCGCGACGGGCCGCCACGACCAGGCGGACCAGCTCGGCCGGGGCGGCCAGCCAGCCGACCCGCAGGCCGGGGAAGACCACCTTCGAGAACGTCCCCACGTAGGCCACCCGGCCGTGCACGTCGGCCGACTTGACCGGCAGCGCCACCCGGCCGAAGTACTTCATCTCCTCCTCGAAGCCGTCCTCGAGGATCGGCACCCCGGCGGTCCGGCACAGCGAGAGCAGGCGCTCGCGGTGGGCCACGCTGCTGGTGATGCCGGTGGGGTTGTGGAAGTTGGGGATGGTGTAGACGAGCCGCGGGCGCTCCCTCTTCAGCCGCCGTTCCAGCCGCTCCAGGTCCATGCCGTCCTCGAGCATCTGGACGTCGATCAGCCGCAGGCCGTGGAGTCGAAAGAGCCGAAGCGCGTCGCCGTAGGTGGGGGACTCGACCACGATCCGGTCGCCGGGCCGGGTGACGACCCGCAGCACCAGGTCGATGGCCTGCTGGGCGCCGCTGGTGACCACCAGCTCGTCCGCCGAGACGGCCACGCCATGGAGCCGCAGCCGTCGGGCCAGCCACTCGCGCAGCGGGCGGTGGCCGGCGGGGTCGCCGTAGCCGAGCAGGCCTCTCCCCTCCTCGAGCAGCGCCTGGCGCACCGAGCGGCGGACCTCGTCGATGGGCGCCAGGGCGCGATCGGCAGTCAGGTTGGAGAAGTCGACGAGCCCGGCGCCGTCCGCTGCCGGATCGGAGCGCCAGGAGCATTCGTCTGCCACTCGGCGCGCCGCCCTTGTCGCCAGGGTGGCCCACCGAAAGGTGGAGGGAGGGCCGGCGGTCTCCGCCGCTCGAGCCGGAGGCCGCCTCACCGTCGAGTACGACCCCGGCCGGCTCTCCAGGTAGCCGAGCGCCCAGAGCTCCTGGTAGGCGCGCACCACGGTGGAGCGATGGACGCCGAGGGTGGCGGCCAGCGTCCGCGTTGGCGGCAGCCGCTGGCCGGCCGAGAAAGCGCCGGTGTCGACCAGCCGGCCGATCCCCTCGACGATCTGGCGGTAGACCGGCGCGCTGGCCCGTCGTCTCTCGATCCTCAGCAGCAGCATGCCAGGCGGCCCCTCATGCCGGGATCATGCCCGGAAGATTGGTCTTCTTCAAGATCCAATCCTCCTCCACTTCGAACCATCCAATCTGGCCATCGGCGCGCCGCCGGCCTCCGGCGCGGGTGGGCCGGAGGGGTCGGTCCCGCTCGATGGTGAGCGAAAGACGCGGGTGTTTGACGCCCCTTCCGGCCTTGGGTATGGTGGGGCGCCTCGAGCCGCCGGTGCCCCGCCGAAGGCCCGGGCGCAGGAGGGGATCGCGTGGCCGAAGCTGGCGACGTCTCGAGCTCGTCGACGCTCGACGGCTGGCTGACCTACCTGGCGAGGGTGTCGCCCGCACTCGGCGAGTGGCTACAGAGGCCGCCCGTGGAGCAAGAGCGCCTCGGATACGGCCGGACCCTGCGGCCGATCCTCGAGCAGCCCTACGCCTGGGAAAAGACGGCCCTCGACATGGTCGCCCTCCGAAGCCGGCTGCTGGGATTCCTCTCCGAGGGCGGCCTCTCCGCGGGGCAGATGCTGCTCACCGGCTCGGGGAGCGCCGCCTTCGTCGGGCAGTGCCTGGAGCGGGAGCTGATGCGGAGCCTCGGCATCCCGGTGCGGGCCGTGGCCAGCGAGGCGATCCTCGCCGACCTGGCGGCCAGCGTGCCACCGATCGATCCGACGGTGGTGGTCGCCTTCTGCCGCTCCTCGAAGGACCTGGATGCCCGGGAGGTCGTGGAACGGGTGACCGCCGCCCGACCACGATCGAGCCACATCCTGCTCTGCTTCCGCGCCTCCGGTGAGCCGCGGCGGGTGGTGGTGGCCAGTCACAACGTCCTCACCCTGAGCCTCCACCAGCGCCTCACCCAGGGGGACCTGGGCCTGACCAGCACCTTCACCAGCCTGGTGCTGGCCGGCGCGTTCCTGGGCCGGCTGGGCACACCCGAGGAGTACACCTCGGTCGCGATCTGCGCGGCGGCCGTGGCCCGCGGCGTGCTGGACCGCAGCGCCGGAGCGCTGGCCCAGGTGGCGCGCTCCGGCTTCGGCAGCGCCGTCTTCCTGGGCGCCGGAGATCGGGAGGGTGCGGCCCAGGAGGCGGCGGCCAGGATGCGGGCGATGACGCTGGGAAGGGTCCACGCCTGGGCCGACATCCCGACGGCGCTCCGCCACGGGCTGATCGATGCCCTGGCCGAGGGCACCCTGCTGGTGGCCTTCGTGTCGCCGACTAGGCCGGCCCGCGACGTCGAGCTCGAGCTGCTTCGTGAGCTTCGCCGGCGCCAGCCGGATCGCCCCCGGGTCATCGTGGGCGAGGCGATCCCGCCGGAGCTCAGGCGGGAGCCGAGCGTGGTGATCGACCGCGCCGGGGTGGGGATCGCGGCACCCCCGCTGGTCGAGGTCCTGACCGGCCAGCTCCTGGCGCTGTTCCGCTGCCTCCACGAGGGACTACGTCCGGACGGTCTTCCCGCCGCCTGCGGCGGCGGGCCGAACCCAGGCCCGTCGCCCCTGGCGTAACGGCGCGGGCTTCGCCTACCGCCGCTCCCGGAGCGCCGAGAAAGGCACCAGCCGTCGCGTCTGCTCGTCCCACAGGCGCAGCCGAAGAGATCCCAGGCTGGAGCGCAGGGTGAGCCGCTTCGCGGTCTGCAACCGGGGCTGGGACAGGAAGCACTCGCGTAGGCGGTAGTTGGGCACCCGGCTTGCGAGGTGGTGGATGTGATGGTAGCCGATGTTGCCGCTGAACCAGCGCAGCAGGCGGGGCAGGTCGTAGTAGGAGCTGCCGTCGAAGGCGGCTCGCTGGTAGCTCCACAGAGGGTCCCGCTCCCAGTAGGTGTCCTCGAACTGGTGCTGAACGTAGAACAGCCACACCCCAGCCGCCCCGGCGATCAGCACGATCGGGGCCTGGACCAGGAACACGATCCGGAGACCCCCGCCCAGCCAGAGGCCGAGAAGGAGAAGCACCAGTGCGGCGTCGTTCAGGAAGATGCTCTTCCACTCCTTCTTGAAGGAGCGCGGCAGGTCGAAGGGGAAGCGGTGCTTCAGGGCGAACTGGTACAGCGGGCCGATGCCCAGCAGCACCGGCATGCTCCGGTACAGGCGGTAGGCGAGGCGTCGCCAGAGAGACGCCGCACGGTACTCGTGCACGGTCAGGGTTTCGATGTCGCCGAGACCGCGGCGGTCGAGGTTGCCGGAGGTGGCGTGATGGATGGCGTGGGTGCTGCGCCAGTAGCCGTAGGGCATCAGCGTCAGCATCCCGATCACCCGCCCCACCGCGTCGTTCCACCGCCGCCGAGTGAAGAAGGACCGGTGCCCGCAGTCGTGCTGGAGGATGAACAGCCGCACGTAGAGCCCGGAGACCGGCAGGCTCAGCAGCAGCACCAGCGCATAGGGCCAGCCATGGGTGATCCCCCAGGCCAGGGTCGCCCAGCCGACCGCGAACGGCAGCCCGGTGTTCGCGATCTGCGCCAGGGCGCGCCGATCGTCAGCGCCCGTGAAGGGCGCGACCATCTGGCGCAGGGCCGGGTCGGGGGCAACCTCAGCTCGGGCTATTTCGGCCATGACCGTGACCCCAGTCTACTCAACGCCGCTGGCAGCCGAGTGTCGTCTTTGTGTACTAGTGCGCTTCGCCCCGGCGGCGCTCGGCGAGCCGCATCAGGGCGAAGACCGGCAGGCCGGCCAGCAGCAGCACCAGGCCCCAGAGGATGGCGCTCCGGCCGGCGCCGAGGATCGCCCACAGCGAGTACGCAGCGCCCAGGACGCCGGCCATTGCCAGGGCCGGCGTCCCCCGTCGGGCGGCCCCGAGCCGCCCCTGGTACTGGAGGCGCAACAGGGCCAGTGCACAGAGCAGGTAGGCCACCAGGTTGGCCGAGGTGGCGAGCAGGATCATGAACGTGAACACGTCGACCAGGCCGCGCCCGTAGTTCATGACCACCAGCAGGCTGACCAGGGCGCTGGTGGTGACCAGGGCGAAGGTCGGGGTCCCACGGCGCGACTGACGGGCGAACGCGCGAGGGAAGACGCCGTCCCGGGCCATGGCGTAGGGGACCTCGCCCTGGACCAGGATCCAGCCGTTCAGGGCGCCGAAGGTGCTGATCGCCCCGAAGGCCGCCACCAGCAGGGCCGAGCGTTCTCCCCAGAAGGCCCGGGCGGCGTCGGCGAAGGGGGCGGTGGAGGTGGCGAGCTGGGACCGCGGCACGATCAGCAGCACCACGGTGCAGGCCAGCGCGCAGACCACGGCGGTGAGGATAGTGCCCACCAGGGTGGCGCGCGGGACCGTGCGCTCCGCGTCCTGCACCTTCTCCGCCGGGACCGTCGCCGACTCCAGGCCCAGCATCGCCCACAGCGTGAGGGTCGCCGCCGCGGTGGTCCCCGAGAGCGTGATCGGGGCGCTCGCGTACTCCGCGAGCAGGTCCGCGCGCACGAAAAACAGGCCCAGCAGCGCCACCGCTAGCAGCGGCAGCAGCTTCACGACCGTGGTGACCGACTGGACCCAGCCCGCGGCACGGACGCCGCGGCAGTTGACATAGGTGAGCACCCAGACGGCGGCCAGGGTGAGGGCGGCGGAGGCCCCGGGGACGCGGGTCAGGTCCGGGAAGAGCGCGCTCACGTAGCTGACGCCGCCGGTGGCGATGGCGGCGTTGCCCACCCACACCGCCACCCAGTAGCCCCAGGCCACCACGAAGGCCCCGAGCTCGCCGAAGGCGACCCGCGTGTAGACGTAGGGGCCGCCGCTGCCGGGGACGGCCCGGGCCAGGGCGGCGAAGACGACGGCCAGCACCACCGCGCCGGCGGCGGTGAAGAGCCATCCGGTCAGGCTGTCGAGGCCGTAGGGCGCCAGCGAGGCGGGCAGCATGAACACGCCGGAGCCGATCATGTTGCCGATCACCAGGGCCACGCACATCCACAGGCCGAGCGGCCGCGACGGGTCCCGCGAGGGCCGGGTCACACCGCCTCCAGGGCCATCGCCAGGCCCTGGCCGACGCCCACGCACAGCGAGACCAGCGCCCGTCTCGCCCCGCGCCGTCGCATCTCGAGGATCGCCGTGGTGGCCAGGCGGGCTCCGCTGGCCCCGAGGGGGTGCCCCAGCGCGATCGCGCCGCCGTTCGGGTTGATGAAGTCGGCATCGTCGGGCAGCCCGAGGCTGCGGGTGCAGGCCAGCACCTGGGCCGCGAAGGCCTCGTTGATCTCGATGATGTCGAAGTCGCCGGGGGATCGTTGCTGTCGGGCCAGCAGCTTGCGGATCGCCGGCACCGGTCCCAGGCCCATGGTCCGGGGTGGCACCGCCGCGCTGGCCATCCCTTCGACCCGGCACAGCGGTGCCAGGTCGAAGCGCGCCACGGCCGCCGGGGAGGCGAGCAGCAGCGCGCCCGCCCCGTCGTTGATCCCCGAGGCGTTCCCGGCGGTGATGGTCGTCCCCTCACCGAGCAGCGGCTTGAGACGGCCGAGCCCCTCCAGTGTGGTGTCGGGGCGGGGATGCTCGTCACGGTCGATGAGCCGGGTCTCCTTGCCCTGCGGGACCTGGACCGGGGTGATCTCCTCGGCCAGCCGACCGGCGGCGCGGGCCGCCTCGGCACGCCTCTGGCTCCGCAGCGCGTAGGCGTCCTGGTCCTGGCGCGAGATGTGGTGCTCGCGGGCCAGGTTCTCCGCGGTCTTTGCCATCGAGTCGATGCCGTGCCTCGCCTCCATCACCGGGTTGACGAACCGCCACCCCAGCGTGGTGTCCTCGAGCCGCTGGTCGCGGCCGAAGGCGGCGCTCGCCTTTCCCATCACGTACGGCGAGCGGGACATGCTCTCGACCCCGCCCGCCATCACCAGCTCGGCTTCACCCAGCCGGATCGCCCGCGCCGCCTGGCCGACCGCCTCCAGCCCGGAGGCGCAGAGGCGGTTAACGGTGACCCCGGGGACCGAGTCCGGCAGGCCGGCCAGCAGCGTCGCCATCCGCGCCACGTTGCGGTTGTCTTCGCCGGCCTGGTTGGCGCAGCCGAGGACCACCTCGTCGAGGGCCTCCCAGTCGATGCCCCGGCAGCGTTCCATCAGGGCCAGGATCGGGACCGTGGCCAGGTCGTCGGTGCGGACTCGCGCCAGTGCCCCGCCGTGGCGCCCGAACGGGGTGCGGACCGCGGCACAGATGAAGGCGTCTTGCATGTCAAGGCCTCCCGACAGGCTGCAATTATGCAATCCAAGTGCAGGACTGCAGGGCCGGTCTCAGTGCCCGGCGCCGGCCAGCTCTTCGATGATGATGCTCCAGTGGTCGAGGGCGTCGTAGAAGGCCTGGATCGGCACCCGCTCGTCGAGGCCGTGGGCGTACATCTCGTCCGGGTCCATGAAGATCCCGCTCACCGCCCAGGTGGGGACGCCGGCCCGGCGGAACTGGGCGCCGTCGGTGCCGCCGGACTCCATGTAGGGGATCACCTTCACGTCGGGGTAGCGGGCGTGCACCGCCTTGCCGACGGCGGCCAGCACGTCCTCCCGCGGCTCGGAGATCGGGCTCGCGGTGGGGTGGCCCTGCAGCTCGAGCTCTACTTTCTCGTCTCCCACCACCTGCCTGAGGACGCGGCCCACCTCCTCGACCGACTCTCCCGGAAAGATCCGGCAGTTGATGGTGGCGGTGGCGGACTGGGGCAGCGCGTTCTCGGCGTGACCCGCCTCCAGCATGGTGGCCACGCAGGTGGTGCGGGTGGTGCCGACGTAGGAGGGCTCGCCCGCCAGCCGGTCGGCGGCGGTCGGGTCGCCGGGATCGCGGGCGAAGCGCTCCATGGCCTCGCCGAGCTCGCCGCCCAGCTTCCGGCCGGTCTCCCGGAAGTAGGCCCGGGTCATCTCGCTCGACCGCACGGGGAACCGGTAGGCCTGGATCTTCTTCAAGGCGTCGGCCAGCTCGTAGATGGCGTTGTCCGTTCGCGGTCTCGAGCTGTGCCCGCCGGGGTTCCTCACCGTGAGCCTGAAGGTGGCGTAGGTCTTCTCCGCGGCCTGGACGTTGTAGGTCACGGCCCGGCCCTGCTTGTCGAGGTCGCCGCCGCCGGCGTCCGAGTTGAGGGCAAACTCGGCCCGGGCCAGGTCGGGCCGGTCGAAGGCCAGCATGTGGGTGGTGGTCATGCCGCTCTCCTCGTCGCCCGAGAAGGCCAGGTAGAGGTCGCGGGTGGGGACGAACCCCTCCCGCTTGAGCCGGATGAAGGTGGAGGTCAGTTGGGCCACGCCGAACTTGTTGTCGGTGGTGCCGCGGGCGTAGAAGTACGTCTCATCCTGGGTCAGCTCGAAGGGCGGCCTCTGCCAGTCCTTCTCGTGGGCCTCCACCACGTCCATGTGGGCCAGGAAGAGGATCGGGCGCGCGCCCGAGGAAGAGTCGCCGCGGTAGCGCGCCACCAGCGCCGCCAGCTCCCCCTTCGGCACCACCTCGACGTCTTGCTTCGGGAAGCCGGCGGCCAGGAGCTGGTCGGCGAGATAGCGGGCCACCCGAGGGACGTTGCCCGAGGACTTGGAGCTATCGATCTCGACGATGGTGCGGAAGATCTCCAGCGTCTTCTTGGCGTGGACCGAGTCCCGGTCGGGTTGGGCCAGGACCGGCGCGCTCAGGAGCAGCGCCAAGAAAAGCGGCAAGCTCTTCATGTTCACCTCGAGAGAAGGGCTCTAGGCGTCCACCAGGCGCGAGAGCCCGAGGGTGTTGCGGATCACGGCCATCTGGCCCAGGTGATAGCCCTCGTGGTAGGTCAGGAAGGTGAGGCCGCCCAGGAGGCTCTTGTCGCCGATCGGGAAGGCCCGCGGTGACGGCGCCGCGAGCTGCTCCGGCGTGGCCTTCTCGAGCCGCTCGTCGAGCACCGACGAGACCTCCCGCCACCTCGCCAGGATCTCCTCCAGGGACGGGAACGCGCTCACCTCGTCGGGCTTGGCGCCCTTGGCGAACACCGTCCCCCAGGGGGGCGGGAGCGGCTGGCCCAGGAACGAGGCCATCCCGAAGCGTGCCGAGGCCAGGTGGCCGGCGATCCACACGTAGGGGTTGGCGCCCTCCACCACCCGTCGGGTGGCGTCTTTCGGCTCGATGCCGGACAGGCCTTTCTCGAACAGGCCCGTGTTCAGCCTGAGGACCTCGAGGACGGCGGATTGGCTCATGTTGACCTCCCTCGACCCTGCGCGCCGGCGCCGGGCCAACCCCGATCCTCTTCCCGCTGCCGGCTCGCGGTCAAGCGGCTGCCTCGGACCGCGGTCGTGATACCGTCAGCGCGCCGATGCCAGACCCGACCCACGATCGCGCCGCGTACCTCGCCCCTCCCGGGCTGCTGTTCTTCGGTTGCCTGGGCCTGGCCTACGGCCTCGAGCTGCTGCTGCCCCCGGGCTTCTTCGAGGGAGGGTGGCCGCAGCGGGGTCTTCTGGTCGGCGCGCTTCTCCTGGCCGCGTTCGCGCTCGGCGGGACCTGCTTCCGGCTGCACCGGAGGCACGGGACCTCCGTCGAGCCGTTCGAGCCGACCACGGCGCTGGTGACGGGCGGCCCCTATCGCTTCTCCCGCAACCCGCTGTACGTGGCCCAACTGCTCGGCTTCGCCGGCTTCGCGCTGCTCGCGGGCTCGGTGTGGATGGCGGGCTTCCTGCCGCTGGTGGCGCTAGTCCTCCACTACGGCGCCGTCCTGCCCGAAGAACGCTACCTGGAGGCCAAGTTCGGCGACGAGTACCGCCGCTACCAGGCCCGGGTCCGTCGCTGGCTTTGATCGGTCGCGGGCGCCAGCGGGTATGATCCGCAGGGGGCGTCGTTACCGGGCCGTGAGCGGGTGCCCAGGGAGGTGATGGCAGTGAAGGTGAGCCAGACCGAGGTTCGCGACGTGCCCGCAGGCGGGCACCTCACGGCGCTCCGTGGGCGACGCGAGCGCCGGCGGCAGGTGCCGACGCTGGTGCTGCTCGGCGCCCTGACGGCCGCCCTCGCCGTGAGTGTCGCGGCGCAGCCGGAGGGGGACGCGCGTCGGCTGGTCGAGGCGCGGGAGGAGAGGGCGAACGAGGTCCAGCCGCCGGGCCAGGTCCTGGACCTGCTGGGCATCCGGCCCGGGCTCGTCATCGGCGAGGTCGGCGCCGGTCGCGGCCGGGTCACGGTTCATCTCGCGACCCGGGTGGGGGACTCGGGCAGGGTCTACGCCAACGACATCGACGCATCGGCGGTCGAGTACCTGAAGCAGCGCTGCCGGCGTCTGGGCCTGATCAACGTCGAGGCTTTCCTCAGCGAGCCCGGCGACGCCGGCTTCCCCCAGGACAGCCTCGACCTGGCCTTCATGTCCTGGGTCTACCACCACGCGGAGCAGCCGGTCCCCCTGCTCCGGAGCCTGGTCCCGAGCCTGAAGCCGTGGGGCGTGGTGGTCCTGGTCGAGCCGAAGCCGTCGGCTCACCCGGAGGAAGGCGCCCGGGAGCTGACGCGCGACTCGGTCGGGGAGGACGCCCGAGCCGCCGGCCTGGTCCTGGACCGGATGGTCGAGGATCGGCTGGAGGAGGACAACATCTTTATCCTGCGTCCGGCGGTCCCCGACCTTCCCGAGTCGCGGGACCCGCAGAAGGTCCGGGCCCTGTGGCTCGATTACCTTGAGTGGAGGAAGGGCGCCCCGGGGACGAAGTCGCCCCGAGACTACGCCGTGAGCCTGGAGAGAAGGGGCGTCCCCGGTCCCGAGATCCGGCGCCGGCTGCACGTGCTGCGTGCCCAGTTCACCGAGCAGCCGGAGGGGATCGAGATGATCTACGACCCCCTCTACGGCAAGCCCCTGACCGGCGAGCTGGAGAAGGATGGCTTCAAGACCCGGCCCAACGCCTTCCTGGTCGAGTCGATGAAGGCCATCGACCCCGCCGGCCAAGCGCTGGACGTGGGCGCGGGCATGGGTCGCAACGCCCTCTACCTGGCTCGGCTGGGCTGGGAGGTGACCGGCATCGACCTCTCGGGGGAGGGGCTGGCCGTCATGCGGACGGGGGCCGAGAAGGCCGGCCTGAAGGTCCACACCGCCAAGACCTCGTACGCGGACTTCGACTTCGGCCAAGAGCGCTGGGATCTGATCGCGATGATCCTCTCCTGGGCCCCCGTGGAGGAGGCGGAGTTCCTGGCCCGCCTCAAGGCTTCGATCCGTCCCGGCGGCTACGTCGTGTTCGAGCACGTCATCCAGCGCGACCAGGAGCCGTTCCCGCCCGGCGTCCATGCCCTGGCCCCCGGCGCGCTCCGGGAGCTGTTCTCCGACTTCGAGATTCCCGTCTACCGCGAGGAGGACGACTACGGCGACTGGGGCGGCCCGCCCACCCCGCATGTGAGGATGGTGGCTCGCAAGCCCCGCTGACCCCCGTCGCCGCGAGGGCGCCCCTGTTCGCCTGTGGGATGGCGTCTTCCCACTCTCGGTCAGTCGTGTCCCCGCAGGCCGCGTTGTTGCGGCGCGAAGCTGCGGCACGGCTCTTGCACGACACACCCGACGGCGCGAAGGAGGCGAGGTGGGTCACACTCTCAAGGACCTGCGGTACGCGTGGCGTGGCCTGGTGCGCAACCCCACGTTCACGATCGTCGCTGTCGTCACGTTGAGCTGGGGCATCGGGGCCACCAGCGCCGTGTTCACGGTCGTCGACGCGGTCCTCGTCCGACCGCTGAGGTTCCGATCGCCCGACCGCTTGGTTCGCCTCTACTCGACCGACCAGCAGCGCGGCGACGATCGCGACAACACCAGCCCCGCCGACTATCTGGACTGGAAGGACCAGAGCAGGAGCTTCGAGCAGGTCGCGGCGTTCGAGTCCTCCACCTACAACGTCGTCGATCCGGGGGAGTACCCGCGGCGGGTCAAGGGGGCATCGGTCACGCCCCAGTTCTTCACCCTGCTCGGTGTGGACGCGGCACAGGGGAGGGTGCTCTCGCCTGACATCGACACCCCGCAAGCCGAGCGGAGCGTGGTGGTCGGCGACACCTTCTGGCGCGTCCAGCTCACGGGGGCGGCCGACGTCGTCGGACGACGCATCGACCTGAACGGCGAAGGCTACACGGTCGTCGGCGTCATGCCGCCGGGCTTCGACTACCCCGGAGAGGCCGAGCTGTGGGTGGCGTCGAGGTTCTCCGTCCCCGATCCGCCCGTGGACGTCGGCGAGGATCCGGCCGGCAACCGAGGCGCCGAGTACGTCGACGTGATCGCGCGCCTGGCTCCCGACGTCAGCCTCGAACAGGCCCAGGCCGAGATGGACGCCATCGCCCGACGGCTCGAAGAAGCGTTTCCGGACACCAATACCGGCGAGGGCGTGGCGGTGGTGCCCCTCATCAGCTCCATCGTCTCCGAGGCGCGCCCGCTCTTGCTGCTGCTCCTCGGCGCGGTGGGTTTCGTGCTCCTGATCGCCTGCGCCAACGTGGCCAACCTGCTGCTGACCCGGGCCGTCCAGCGCGAGCGGGAGATCGCCATCCGGAGGGCCCTGGGCGCGGGCCGCCTCCGCATCGTCCGGCAGTTGCTCGCCGAGAGCCTGCTGCTGGCCGTCCTCGGAGGCTCGCTCGGCCTGGCGGTGGCGTCGTGGGGGGCCGAGGCGCTGCTCTCGCTGTCGCCACAGACGATCCCCCGGGCGGCGGAGGTCTCGGTCGACCTGAGGGTCGTCGCCTTCACCTGCTTCGTGGTCCTTGGCACCGGGCTCGCCTTCGGCCTGGCTCCGGTGTCCCAACTGCTCCGTGGTGACGTGCAGCGCGCGATGCAGCGGGGCCAGGGGGGGTACACCGTCGCCGGCGGCGGGGGTCGGCTGCGCCGCGGCCTGGTGGTTGCGGAGGTCGCCCTCTCTTTGCTGCTGCTGGTCGGGACCGGTCTGATGGTCCGGACCTTTGTCGGGCTCACCACCGTGGAGCCTGGGTTCGATCCCAGCCGCACGGCGGTGGCCCACGTGGCCCTGCCCCAGGCCAGGTACGCTGAGGATTCTCAGCTCAGGGCCTTCCAAGCTCAAGTGCTGGAGCGGATCAGGGCCCATCCGGAGGTCGAGTCGGCGGCCACCGTGCTGACCCTGCCCATGCACTGGAACATCCATGGCGCGCTGGGCTTCACCATCGACGGCCGGCCCACGCCGGAGGGGAAGGGCCCGGTGGCCGGCTACCAGGTGGTCGACCCCGATTACTTCCGCACCCTGCGCATCCCGCTTCGGCGGGGGCGGCTCTTGTCGGCGGCCGACGACGAGAGGGCGCCCCAGGTGGCGCTGGTGAACGAGACGCTGGTGAGGCGCTACTTCACCGACTCCGATCCGATTGGCCAGCGGATCACCTGGCGGAACGATCCGGACACGGACCGAGCCATCTGGGTCACCGTGGTCGGTGTGGTCGGCGACGTCCGGGTCGACGGCCTGGACGCCGACCCGCGGCCCGAGACCTACCGGCCGTATCAGCAGAGCTGCTTCCCCTACCTGACCCTGGTGGCGCGGGCCCGGCACGACGCGGCGAGCGTATTGCCGCTGATGCGCGAGGCCGTCCTCGCCGTGGATCCGGCACAGCCCATCTCCGGGCTCGCGACCCTGGACCAGGTGATCCGGAGCTCCCTCGGGCCGCGCCGGTTCAGCATGCTGCTGCTCGGCGGCTTCGCCCTCACCGCGCTGCTGTTGGCGGCGTTGGGGCTGTACGGCGTCTTGAGCTTCTCCGTCAGCCAGCGCTCCCACGAGATCGGGATCCGCCGGGCCCTCGGGGCCCGGCCGCGCGACGTCGCGCGCCAGTTCGTGGGTGAGGGCCTGCGGCTCGTGGGCCTCGGCCTCGCTCTCGGTACCGTCGGCGCCCTCGCCCTCCGGCGCGCGATCGAGGGCCTGGTCTACGGCGTGCCGACCACCGATCCAGCCAGCTTCCTGATGGCCATGGGGGTGCTTTCGATGGCGGCCCTGCTGGCCAGCTACCTCCCGGCCGCCCGAGCCGCCCGGCTGCAGCCGATGGCCGCCCTCAGGCACGAGTAGCCGGGCGTCGTCAGGCCTCCGGTGGACGGAGCGGGGCGATGGCTGCCTCGATTCTCTCCTGGGCGTCGCGGAGCGCCGGCAGGATCTCGCGGCCCACGCGGTCCTTGACCCCCGTCCGGTAGGGCAGGCCCACGTTGAGGGCCGACGCCACCGTGCCCGACCGGTCGCGGATCGGGACCGCGACCGAGCAGAGACCGAGCTCCAGCTCCTGGACCACCACCGCGTGGCCCTGGGCACGCACCTTCAGGACCTCGGCCTTGAGGGCGGCCTTGGCGAACACCGTGTGGGGCGTGAGCGCGCGGGTGGTGGCCGAGGCCAGCCACCGGTCGAGGGCCGTGTCGTCGAGAGCGGCGAGCAGCACCCGACCCATGGAGGTGGGAAAGGCGGGGAGGCGGGCTCCCACCCCCAGCGAGATGGTCATCACTCGTCGCACCGGCACCCGAGCCACGTAGACGATGTCCGAGCCATCGAGCACGCTCATCGAGCAGCTCTCGTCGATGCTCCTCGAGAGCCGCTCCATGTGGGGCTGCGCCAGCCCGGGCAGCGCCCACGAGGAGAGGTAGGAGAAGCCGAGCTCGAGCACCCGGGGGGTGAGGTAGAACTGCCGTCCTCTCGAGCCGACGTAGCCCAGGTGGCGAAGCGTCAGCAGGCAGCGGCGCGCCGCCGCCCGTGGCAGGCCGGCACTCTCGGCCACCTCCGAGAGACAAAGCGACGGGTGGTCGCGGTCGAAGGTCCGGATCACCTGGAGGCCGCGCGCCAGGGACCGGATGTAGTCGGGGCCGTCGTCGAAGCGGAGAATCGCCATCGCAGTTTGACAGGCCGGGCGAGGGGGATTGTAGAATGGTTCGCCATACGAATCAACGTTCGCATAGCGAACAGCCCGGAAGGGACCATGACCCGAGAACGGACGAGCGTCCTGCATAGCTGGTGCGTGCAGGCCGAGTGGGACGCCCCCACCATCGTGGGGGGCCAGGGGGCATGGTTCTGGGATTCGGAGGGGCGCCGGTACCTGGACATGAGCAGCCAGGCCGAGTGCCTGAGCCTGGGCCACCAGCACCCGGCCCTGGTCCGCGCCATCCAGCAGCAGGCCGAGAAGCTCTGCTTCATCCACTCGGACTGGGGCGCCGCGCCCCGAGCCGAGCTCGCCGAGCGGCTGCTGGAGAAGTCGGGCTTCGAGGGGGGACGGGTCTTCTTCACCCTCGGCGGGGCCGACGCCAACGAGACCGCGGTCAAGCTGGCCCGCCAGGCGAGCGGCAAGCCGGGCGGCTGGATCGTGGCCCGGGACCGCTCCTACCACGGCGCCAGCTACGCCACCATGGCGCTCTCCGGCGACCCGCGCGCCCGCCACCACATCCAGCCCGATGAGATGCACGCCGTCCACGTCCCTCCGCCCTACGTCTATCGCTGCCCCTTCGGCTCGGCGTCCTCGGCCGAGTGCGGGGAGCGGGCCGCCCGCGCGGTGGGGGAGGCCATCGACCTGCGGGGCGCCTCCGACGTGGCCGCGGTGCTGATGGAGCCCAACGCCGGTACCAACGGCATCGTCCCGCCGGACGGCTACTGGCCGCGGCTGCGCGAGGAGACCCGCCAGCGCGGCGTCTACCTGATCGCCGACGAGGTGATGAGCGGCTTCGGCCGCTGCGGCGAGTGGTTCGCCTGGCAGCGTCACGGCGAGGCCGGCCGCCCGGACCTGATGACGCTGGCCAAGGGGCTGACCGCCTCCTCGCTGCCGCTCGGCGCGGTGGTGCTCTCTCGGGAGGTGGCGACGGTCGTCGAGCACCAGATGCTCTACGCCGGCCTCACCTACTGCGGCCACCCCCTGGCCTGCGCCGCTGGCCTGGCCGCCGTCCAGGCCTACGAGGACGAGGGGCTGATCGAGCGCTCGCGCCTGCTCGGGGCGCGCCTCGTCGCCGAGCTCCTGGTCATGCAGGAGCGCTGCCCGGTGATCGGCGACGTCCGCGGGGGGCACGGCCTGTTCGCGGTGGTGGAGCTGGTGAAGGACCGCGACACACGCGAGCCGATCTCGGCCTGGCCGGCTCGCCACCCCTCACTGGAGACGCTTCAGAGGCGGGCCCTCGCCGAGGGCGTGTCGTTCGCCACCCGGGGCAACCTGATCCTCCTGGCGCCGCCACTGGTGATCGAGGAGCCGGACATGGAGCACGCCCTGCGCCTCTTGGGGTGCCTGCTCGAGGAGCTATGGCCATGACCTTCAAGCTCACCTACTCGACGATGTTCGATCCCCCCGAGGAGATGCACGCCCGCTTCGAGTCGGCGCTCCTCGAGGTCCGCTCCGGGCTCGGGAAGAGCCACCCGCTGTTCGTCGACGGCGAGGACGTCCCCGCCGGCGAGAGCTACGAGAAGCGATCGCCGGTCGACCGGCGGGTGCTGCTGGGCCACTTCGCCCGCGGCCAGGCCCGGGATGTCGAGCGTGCCATGGTGGCCGCCCAGCGGGCCTTCCCGGCCTGGCGAGCCACCCCTCACGCCGAGCGCGCCCGCCTGGTGCGGCGGGTCGCGGAGCTGATCGAGGAGCGGGTCTACACGATGGGGGCCGCCCTGGCCCTGGAGGTGGGCAAGAACCGGATGGAGTCGCTGGGCGAGACCCAGGAGACCGCCGACTTCTTCTCGGGCTACGCGGCCGAGCTGGAGCGCAACCAGGGCTACGACCGCCCGATGCCCGACGACCCCCTGCCCAGCCACCGTTCCCACAACCGCAGCGTGCTCAAGCCGTACGGCGTCTGGGGGGTGATCGTGCCCTTCAACTTCCCGCTGGCCCTGGCCGGAGGGCCGGTGGCGGCCGCGCTTGCAACCGGGAACACGGTGGTGCTCAAGGGGGCCACCGACACACCGTGGGCGGGACGGCTGCTGGCCGACTGCCTCCGCGACGCCGGCTTCCCCGCCGGCGTCTTCAACTACGTGACCGGCAGCGGCAGCGTCGTCGGCGCCGCCCTGCTCGACCATCCCGACCTGGCGGGCGTCACCTTCACCGGCTCCCACGAGGTGGGCATGCACATCTACCGGACGATGGCGGGCGGCCGCTACCCGCGCCCCTGCATCGCCGAGATGGGCGGCAAGAACGCCTGCATCGTGACCAAGAGCGGCGACCTGGAGCGGGCGGTCACCGGCATCGTGCGCTCCGCCTACGGCATGACCGGCCAGAAGTGCTCGGCGCTCTCCCGCGTCTACGTCGAGGCCTCGGTGGCGGACGCCCTGCTGGAGAAGCTGAAGGAGGCGGTGAAGGTCATCCGGGTCGGCGACCCGTGTCTTCGCGAGAACTGGATGGGCCCGGTCATCAACGAAAGCGCGGCCCGGAGCTACGACCGGTACTGCGCGGAGCTTCGAAGCCGAGGGGGCCGGATCCTCCAAGGCGGCGCCCGGCTGGCGGAGGGCGAGCTGGGCCACGGTCACTTCGTGGCTCCGACGTTGGCCGAGGCGCCGGCCGACCACCCGCTGTTCGAGCAGGAGATGTTCCAGCCGATCCTGATGGTGTGCCGGGTCGCGGACCTGAAGCAGGGTGTGGCCCTGGCCAACCGGAGCACGCTGGGCCTGACCGGCGGTTGCTACGGCAGCGACGACGAGGTGGGCTACTTCCTCGACCACATCGAGGCCGGCGTGGTCTACGCCAACCGCCCCCAGGGCGCCACCACCGGCGCCTGGCCCTACTACCAGGCGTTCGGCGGCTGGAAGGGCTCCGGCTCCACCGGCAAGGCGATCGGGTCGTACCACTACCTGCCCCTCTACATGCGCGAGCAATCGCAGACCGTCGTCGAATGACGACACCGCTGCTGAGCCTGAAGGAAGCCGTCGCCGAGCACGTCCGGGACGGGCAGACGCTGGCCCTCGAGGGCTTCACCCACCTGATCCCGTTCGCCGCCGGCCACGAGATCATCCGCCAGGGCCGGCGTGACCTTCACCTGGTGCGGATGACCCCCGACCTCGTCTACGACCAGATGATCGGGGCCGGCTGCGCCCGGGCCCTCACCTTCTCCTGGGGGGGCAACCCGGGGGTGGGCTCGCTGCATCGCCTGCGCGACGCCGTCGAGAACGGCTGGCCCCGTCCCCTGGCCATCGTCGAGCACTCCCACGCCGGCATGGCCGCCGCCTTCACCGCCGGGGCCTCACACCTCCCCTTCGGGTTGCTGCGCGGCTACGCCGGCACCGATCTGGAGCGCGTCAACCCCGAGGTGCGTCGGGTGAGCTGCCCCTACACCGGCGAAGAGGTCGCCACCGTCCCCGCCCTGCGCCCGGACGTCACCATCCTCCACGCCCAGAAGGCCGACCGGCGCGGCAACGTGCTGATGCACGGCATCGTCGGCGCGCAGAAGGAGGCCGGCCTGGCGGCGACCAGGCTGCTGGTGACGGTGGAGGAGATCGTCGACTCTCTGGCCGCCCCGATGAACGCGGTGGTGCTGCCCCACTGGGTGGTGAGCGCGGTGTGTCCGGTGCCGGGCGGGTCGTACCCCTCCTACGCCCTCGGCTACTACGCCCGCGACAACGCCCACTACCGGGCCTGGGACGGCCTCTCCCGCGACCGCGACCTCTTCACCACCTTCCTCGAGCGCCACGTCCTCGGCACCCGGGACCACGCCGGCTTCCTGCGGTCGCTCGATCCGCCGCCGCCGCCGGACGTGCTGGGGAGGGTGGGGCGATGACCCGGACCGCCGACTACACGCAGGACGAGATGATGACGGTGTCGGCGGCGCGGCTGCTGTGGGACGGCTGCGTCTGCTTCGTGGGCATCGGCCTCCCCTCGGCCGCCGCCAACCTGGCCCGGCACACCCACGCCCCGAACACGGTGCTGATCTACGAGTCCGGCACCATCGGCGCCCGGCCGCGGGTGCTGCCGCTGTCGATCGGCGACCCGGAGCTGGCCGAGACCGCCGACACGGTGGTGCCGCTCCCCGAGATCTTCGCCTACTGGCTGCAGGGGGGCCGGATCGACGTCGGCTTCCTGGGCGCGGCCCAGATCGACCGTTTCTCCAACCTCAACAGCACCGTGATCGGCGACTACCGGCAGCCCAGGACCCGGCTGCCCGGCGCCGGCGGGGCGCCCGAGATCGCCGCCCACGCCCGACAGACGTTCGTGGTGCTCAAGCAGTCGCGGCGCTCGTTCGTCGAGAAGCTCGACTTCAGGACCAGCGTCGGCTTCCTGGACGGGCACGGCGCCCGCGCCCGGAGTGGCGCCCCGGGCGCCGGCCCGCAGGTGGTGATCACCGACCACGGCGTGATGAAGCCGGACCCCGAGACGCAGGAGCTGCTGCTCGTGGCACTCTATGAGGGGGGGACGGTCGAGGCCGCCCGTCAAGCCACCGGCTGGCCGCTCCGGGCCGCCGAGGAGGTGGGCCGAGTCGAGCCCCCGACGGACGACGAGCTCCGAGTCCTGAGGGACCTCCACGAGCGGACCCGCCGGGCCCACCGCTGACGGTCTGCCACCTTTCCTTTCTTGGGAGATGCCGATGAAGAACCCACACATCCTGACCGAGCTGCCCGGGCCCAAGGCCCGCGCCATCCTGGAGCGGGACGCCAAGGTGGTGTCGCCCTCGTACCCGCGCGGCTACCCGTTCGTGATGTCGCACGGCAAGGGGGCGGAGGTCTGGGACGTGGACGGCAACCGCTTCCTGGACTTCGCCGCCGGGATCGCGGTCTGCTCCACCGGCCACGCCCACCCCGAGGTGGTGCAGGCGGTCAAGGACGCCGCCGATCGTTTCCTGCACATCAGCTCGGACTACTGGCACGAGGGCCAGGTGCGGCTGGGCGAGCGGATCGCCGAGCTGTGGCCGGGGCCGGAGCCGGTGATGAGCTTCTTCGCCCAGTCCGGGACCGAGAGCGTGGAGGGGGCGCTGAAGCTGGCCCGCAACGTCACCGGGCGGGGCCGCTTCATCGGCTTCTTGGGCGGCTTCCACGGCCGGACCATGGGGTCGCTGTCCTTCACCTCGAGCAAGTACACCCAGCAGAAGGGGTTCTTTCCCACCATGCCCGGGGTCACCCACGTCCCCTATCCCAACAGCTACCGGCCGCTCTTCGCCGGCAACGACCAGGGCCGGGCGGTCCTCGACTACATCGAGCACGTGCTGTTCCCGGCCAACCTGCCGCCGAGCGAGGTGGCGGCGGTGCTGGTGGAGCCGATCCAGGGCGAAGGCGGATACATCGTCCCCCCGGACGGCTTCCTGGCCGGGCTGCGGGCCCTGTGCGATCGGCACGGGATCCTGCTGATCTTCGACGAGGTCCAGTGCGGGGTCGGACGCACCGGGCGGATGTTCGCGGCCGAGCACTGGGGGGTGGTCCCCGACATCACCACGCTGGCCAAGGGGCTCGGCTCCGGCCTGCCGATCGGGCTGGTGGTGGCCAAGGCCGGGGTGATGCAGAAGTGGGCCAGGGGCTCGCACGGCAACACCTACGGCGGGAACCCGATCTGCTGCGCCGCCGCCCTGGCCACCCTGGACCTGGTCGGGCGCGAGTACGCCAAAAACGCGGCGGAGGTGGGCGAGCACTTCATCCACCGGCTGCGGGAGCTGCAGGCGCGCCACGAGGTGATCGGCCAGGTGCGGGGCCGGGGGCTGATGATCGGCATGGAGCTGGTCAACGACCGCGAGTCGAAGGGCCCGGCCCGCGAGCTGTGCGAGGCGGTGGTGGACGGCGCCTTCTACAACGGCCTGATCCTGCTCTCGTGTGGCGTGAGCACGGTCCGCTTCATGCCGCCGCTCTCGGTCAGCCGGGAGGAGGTCGACGAGGCGATGGGGCTCCTGGAGCAGAGCCTGGTGGAGGCGATTCAAGGCAAGGGGAAGGGCGGCCGCTGAGGGGCGGCCGGGTCGCAGGAGGTGGAAGGGTGCCTGTTCGCTACGTGATCCTGGGGGCCGGCCGGCAGGGGACGGCCGCCGCCTACGACCTGGCGCGGTTCGGCGGTGCCGAGCGCGTGGTCCTGGCCGACGCGCGGCTCACGGCGGCTCGGCAGGCGGCCGAGCGCGTGAACCGGCTGCTGGAGCGCGAGGTGGCCGAGGCCACCCGCATCGACGCCGCCGACCCGGCCTCGCTGCGGGCGGTGCTGGCCAGCGCCGGCGCGGCCCTGAGCGCCGTCCCCTACTTCTTCAACCTGGGCATCACCGAGGCCTGCATCGCGGCGGGGACCCACCTGTGCGACCTGGGCGGCAACACCGAGGTGGTCTTCTCGCAGCTCGAGCGCGACGCGGCGGCCCGGAAGTCCGGCGTCAGCGTGGTGCCCGATTGCGGGATGGGCCCCGGCCTGATCAACCACATGGGCGTCTACGTCATGGAGCTGCTCGACGAGGCGCGCGAGGTCTACCTGTACGACGGCGGGCTGCCCCAGGACCCCCGCCAGCCCTGGCGCTACCAGCTCACCTTTCACGTCAACGGCCTCACCAACGAGTACGACGGCGCGGCCACGTTCATCCGCGACGGCAAGCTGGTGCAGGTGCCCACCTTCACCGACCTGGAGGACGTCGACTTCCCGCCGCTCGGCCGGCTCGAGGCGTTCGTGATCTCGGGCTCCATGTCGACCACGCCGCACAGCCACCTCGGGCGTCTGGAGCGCTACGAGAACAAGGTGCTGCGCTACCCCGGCCACTTCGCCACCTTCGAGGCCTACAAGCGCCTGGGTCTGTTCTCGGAGGAGCCGGTCGCGGTGGAGGGGACGAGGGTGGCGCCGCGGCAGCTTTTCCACGCGCTGCTGGAGCCGAAGATCACGGCCTCCCAGATCCGCGACGTCTGCGTGATGCGGGCGGTGGGCGTGGGCTCGAAGGGCGGCCGTCCCGCCCGGGTGACGGTGGACCTGATCGATCGCTACGACCCGGCCACCGGCTTCACAGGCATGGAGCGGCTGACCGGCTGGCACGCCGCCATCGTGCTGGCGCGACAGGCCGACGGGCGGATCCCGCCCGGCGCCCACCGCATGGAGCAGGCGGTGGGGGGCGGCGAGGTGATGGGCGAGCTGGAGCGTCGCGGGATCTCACATACGGTGAGCTGGGAGTAGGGCCCGAGCGCCCGAGGGCCCGATCAGCCCTCGGAGCGAGACTGCTTCAGCTTCTCCAGGCAGTCGAAGCGCTGGTAGTTCTCCTGGTTCTCGGTGAAGCAGCGCAGCGCCTCGGGGTCGCCCTTCCAGTCCTGGTAGCACTGCAGGTCCCCGGCCTTGGAGCACTCAGGGACCAGGGTGCAGCCGCAGTCCTCGGGGGTCGGGCCGCAGCGTCCTTCCAGGAAGTCGCTCTGGGCCTGGCTACCGGCCTGGCAGGCGAAGCGGACGCCGCCACCGAAGCACGGGCCGACGGAGACACCCTGGAACAGCAGGTCCTTGCGGGCGGAGCACTCGCGGGAGGCGCGTGCGGCCTTGCACTCCGCCGGCTCGGTCTTCCCGGACAGGCCGAACTCGGGTTCCCCGAACGAGGCGCAGTCGACCATCTCCGAGTTGCCGATGCGCCAGTCGCACCCCTCCGTGGTCCCCTTGCGGCAGCAGATGCTGGCGCGGATGAACCTTCGGCAGCCGCAACGCTGGGCCACCACCAGGTCGTAGTCCCAGCAGGTGCCCACCGGCTCGAGGTACTTCTGCCCTCCGAGCTCGTTGGTCGCCCGCTCGCCTCCCTGGAAAGAGCACTCGAGCACCTTCTCCTTGGAGGGATCGGCATCCCAGCTCTGCCGGCACTGGGCGATGGACGGTGCGCCGCTGCCGCCACAACCGAGCTGAGAGAGCGTCCACGCTGCCGCGACCAGAAACCGAGTTCTCATCAAGCCTCCTATGTTGGGTCCCGAGGGCCGGCCCATGATACGGCAGGTCGCTCGCCTAGCGACCGGCGACGCGCTCCGGGCGCGGCAGCGCGTCTTGCAGACGCGCTGGGTCGGCGAGGCACCTCGCCGAGAGGGCCCCCTTTCCGCATTGGCGCGGTCCCAGGATGGCCACCGCCGGGAAGCTGCGGAGCCGCTCGCCGAGGGCCACGACAAAGGCGGCGCGGGGGATCAGCATCGCCAGCTTCATCGGCTGGTCGGGGAACGCCGCGCTACTCCCAGTTGCCCACCTGCTTGCACGTCACGCTCTCGATCGCCACCCTGATGACCACAACCGACTCGAGCTGCTTCGGATCGTACGCATTCGCGCCCAGCCTGCCGTAGTGCTGCATGATCACGTCTAGGCTGTGTCTCTTGTCGTGGGGGTCCGTCACAATCTCGGCAGTGCCGTACCCCACGAGCGAGCGCGCCCTTGCCCCCCACTGACACGGCTCCGTGTGCTCGACGATCTCGACCGGGCTCTCGATCTCGAAGCAGACGCGGCCGTGGCGCTTCAGGATGTCGATCTTTCGTCCAACCGCCGCGGAGTGGATGTGGAGCGCGTTGTCTGCGTAGCCGTAGTTGACGGGCACCACGTACGGCTCGCCGTCTTCCACCATCGCGAGGCGGCAGACCTTGCCACTCGAGAAGACGCCGAGTATGACGTTCGGATCGCTGACCTGCTTGTCCTTTCTGCGCATCAGAAGAACACCGGCCTTCGGCCACCACCGGCCGCGGTCACGGCGGTCCCGCCCTGTCGCGATCCCGCCCGCTGAGCATACGCCCTGCGAGGCTTCTCACGTGACGTCCTGACGCGGCCGGACCGGGCCGAGATCCACCTGCCGGGTCCGCGGCGCCCCAAGCGCCTCCCCGAGATCCTGGATCCGCAAGAGGTCGAGGCGATCTTCAGGCGCCCCCCCGCAGGTGCCGAGCCCGAACGGCGCGGGACCTCACATACGGTGAGGTGGGAATAGGGCGGCATCACGTCGTGGCGCCTGGGCTGGCGTCCGGCGGAGTGGGGCAGTCCTGCGTGCGCATCAGACGCCGGTATGCGAACGCCCCGCGGGCGCCGTTGCCGAAGGCAAGGAGGAGAACGAGGGCGACGATACCACCGGTCTGCCTGGTCTGGGTGAACATGACGATCCGCTCCAGCAGGAAGAGCAGCAGGCCCGCAACCGCGGCGGTTCGCGAGACCTTGTAGATGCCCCAAGCGATGGAGAAGAAGAGGACCGCGTCACAGAGGGCCCACGCGTCGACGCCAAGAAACCCCAAGGGCGCCAGGATGGCGGTCACGCCACCCACGATGATGGCTGCCCACATCCCCTGCCTGCTGGCGTCCTTGGCCGACACCACGTCGTCGACATCCGGCCATAGCGCGCGCCACCTGCTCGGCTTCTCGGTGACCGATTCGAACACTTGCCCCCCTTCCTGGCCCGATCAGATCTCACGCACCTCTCCGCGAGAGCCTTTCACGAAGGCGCGAGGATGCATGAGCAGTCCCCGACGCGATGGCCGCCAGGGCCACCACCGCGACGAGGAGCCACACCCAGAGGGCATGAAGGACCCAGAAGCCCGGCGAGTGGATGATGTACCGGGTGACCCAGTACGCCAACGGACCCAACATCGCCAGGGCGGCGACGGCCCGCATCCAGACACGCCCCGGACGCTGGAGCGTCAACGCCCCAGCGGCAACCAGGGCCTCGAGAAGAGCCGCCAGCGCGGTGAGCCCGACAAGGCCGGAGGGGTGTTGCCACTGGAGACGGAGCGGGTCCCTGAGGGAACGATAGTAGTGGTCCCGATTGAGGCTGTCGGTGACGATCGTTGCAGCAGCAACGACGCCGGAGCCGAGAATGACGAGCCGAGCCATGCGACGCATGAACAGCTACTGTAGCACCAGGTCCGGCGACGTTGCGGATCACCGGCAAGACGCGAAGGATGGTGCGGGCCCCACGGCCTGCGCCGGCGGCTTCGGCATCGAATGGCCTGCCAGGCGGCTGCTCAACCGCCTCAGTGAGTGTGAAACCAGTTCTTGTGCAGGCAGAAGGCGGCGAAGAGGCCGAGCGGCCAGACCGTCGTCTTCCGCTGGCGCGACCGTGCCCACGGCAACCGTCAGAAGCTTCTCCGTCTCGACGCACAGACCTTGTGCCGGCGCTTTCTCCAGCACGTGCTTCCCTCCGGCTTCGTCCGCATCCGGCGCTACGGGTTGCTCAGCAACCGCATCCGCGAGGGCGCCATCCAGCGTTGCCGGGAGCTGCTCGACGCCGATCCGCCTCCGCCGCCCACCCCGGAGTCCCGCGCAGCCGCAGCATGCGCGCCCAAGTGCCCGCGCCGGATCGTGCTAGGGGAGATGGGTGCAGGCTGTAGGGACAGAGATCTCGCTACGTATCCGGATAAGGGTGGCGACGGGCGCGAGTCTCGCGTCAAGGGTCGAGGCCGGCTCCTGACGCCTCGTGGTCCGAGGTCCACGGGTGTGAGTGTAGACCATCGTGGTCGAGACGTCGCGGCAACGATTCCGAATCGGGCGGGTGTTGGCAGGCGCCGCAGATCACCGTTCAGAAACCGCAGTTCGCGGCCCGAAAACGGCAGCTCACGGCCCAGAATCGCCATCGTCAACTGTGCCACTGGAGCCGGGAGACCCTTGCCGGCCTGAGCCCACAAACGCGAGGCCGGCTGGAAGCAATCGAGGGCATCACGGTCGCCGTCTTCACGGTCGAGTCCCTACTGCGCGTGCCGGTTGCTCGTCGACTTCTTGCGGTCGGTCCGTGCCCTGGGACTCCTGCATGTGCTCCGGACGCTGAAGCTGCCCGGATACAGCAGGGCGGGCGCCGGCTCGTCAGGAGACGGGGGGGGGAGAGGGACGGGGTCCGGGTCTGGCTGAGTCCATCTTGTGGTACGCCCGGTAGGGTTCGAA
Organism: uncultured Acidobacteriota bacterium; assembly: GCA_964574335.1. Lineage (GTDB taxonomy): Bacteria > Acidobacteriota > Vicinamibacteria > Fen-336 > Fen-336 > CAZNNH01. The sequence goes on from CAZNNH010000043.1 coordinate 30,965, forward strand.
CCTACAACCTTCGGCTCCGGAGGCCGACGCTCTATCCAGTTGAGCTACGGGCGCGCGGACGACGAGGGGACATGATAGCACCGGGGAGCGTTCTTGACACCTCGGGGTGGGGCTTCCAGAATGGGCCGGTCCACAAAGAGACAAGGAGGCCCACGATGTCCCGCTCCCGACTCGCCTGGGTGGCCGTCGCCGCCGCCGTTGCGCTGGCTCCATCCCTGGGCGCCCAGGAAACCACCCCGCCCAAGCGGGAGCTTCCCGCCGGTCTCGGCGGCGGTCCGGAGATGGTCACCGCCCACGCGTTGCTGGTCCGGATCGAGGCGCTGGCCCCCGACCTCTCGGCTCCCGAAGGCACCGCGACTGAGGCTCGGGCGCTGGTGGACCGGCTCAAGACGGAAGCCGTGGTCGAGAGCCGCTTTACGTTCGCCGGGGACGTCTCGATCCAGGAGATCCTGAGCGGCGACTTCCTCCTCCCGGCGGGCACCCTGGTGATGCACAAGGCCGGGAACCGCTACTTCGCCATCCTCGACCCGGTCCAGAAGACGTTCGTCCCGATGGACGCCGCCCAACTGCTCGCCGCGCTGGAGGGCGGGGCCGGCATCGAGAACAGCCAGTTCGACGCCAAGGTCGAGCACACCCGCGAGAAGCGTGACATCGCCGGCATCTCCTGCCGCAAGAGCATCGTCACCATCAAGTACGTGAGCGCGGTGCCGATCGAGAACGAGAAGGTCTTCGTCCAGAAGAAGAACGACATCGAGGTCTGGCACACCCCCGAGCTCCCGTCGGCGGCGGCCCAGGACCACCTCTTCTTCAAGTTCCAGAGCGACAAGACCGGCGTGGTCAAGAAGGTCCTGCAGACCGAGATCGGCTTCCCGATGGAGGTGCGGCTGGTGGCCACCCAGGTAGGGGCCAAGAAGGGCGAGACCCTCGAGCCCGGCTCCTTCCACTGGGTGGTGACCGAGGCCAAGGTGGGCAAGCTGGAGAAGGCGGACTTTCAGATCCCGCCCGAGGGCTACAAGCGGCTCGACAAGAACCCCTACTTCAAGAGCCTGGCCCAGTAACCGGAGCGACCCGGCGGCGCGGCGGATGCGGCTTGCGCCACAGCGAGCGCACCGACATCGCGCGCGGCGGGCTCATGAAGCCGTCGAGGCCTGATGCGCTCACCGCGTTGACCCGCCAGTAGAGGTCGCCGAGTGGCAGGAGCTCCGGGATGGCCTGAGGCTCCGTCAGGTCGGTGAGGCGCGCGACGATCTCGGCGCAGGCCTCGTCACGGCAGACATCGACGGCATAGGCGACCGCGCCGTCGACCGGGTCCCACGAGAGCTTGGGGTTGGCATGGTCGAGGCGCGCCCCGGCCACCGGCCGCCACGGCTTCGGCGCCGGCAGCAGCCTCTCGGGCGGGGTGGGCCTGCCGTCCTTCGGGACCTGGGTCCCCATCCCGGCGGCGATCGCAACGGTCGACCCCGCCGCCTCGACCTGGCCGTCGCCTCGGAAGACCATCACCTGGGCGGTGCCCTCGGCGTTCCGGCGGGCGCGCGCCAGGGACGGGTCGTCGCGGCCCGGCCGAGCCCGGGCGCGTGCTCCCTCGATGAAGATCTCGATGTCCGACGGTGCCACGGCCGCTGGCTGGGCCTCGATGTCCGCCTGGCCCTGCTGGATCTCGAGCGACTTCCGGCTCACGCCCTCGAGGCGGGTCCCGGTGTCACGCAGGAACACCACCGACTGCTCGAAGACGCGCAGCCGAGAACCGTCCTCGAAGGCCAGCTCCGCCGAGGACTGGGCTCGGGTGCGGACGCCATCGCGTTCCTTGAGACGGTCGCCGAGCTGGGCCGGGACCCACGGCTCGGGGTAGGGCTTCTCCTCCACGTCCTTGGCGATGGCGGTGATCTCCGCCGAGCGGCGGCCCAGGATGACCCGGATACGCTGGCCGGGGGCGAGATGGTTCGGGTCGGCGATGTCGGGGTTGAGGCGCCAGTTCTCCTGCCAGGCGCTGGGGCTGCCCAGGTACAGCGTGGTGATCCCCTCGAGAGTCTCACCGGGCTTCACCTCGTGCCAGCCTACGAGCCCACTCGGTGCCTCCTCCCCGGCGTGCCTGGTCTCCGAGGCGGGCGAAGCCTCCGTCTGCGGCTGCGCCACGCCCGCCATCCCCAGGAGCAGGAACGCCGCCGACCATGTCGTCTTCTGCTTCACTTGCCGCTCTACCCCACGATTCCCTGCGACCCCACGTCCCCCGCCCCAAGCTTACCTCGTGAGGGCACGGGTCGGGCCTTGCTCCCAAGCTGCGGGCACGGCTGGCGGCCCGGGGAAGCTCCAGCGCCAGCCCGCGGTCGCGGCCGCCGTCTCGAGCCTTTCCGCCGTCTCCCGCGCCGAAGCGGGGCGACGCGTCTCGGGCTGTGGCTCCAGGAGCCCCAGGACCAGCGCCGCCAGCTCCTCCGGGATCCCGGGGCAGAGGGCCTCGAGCGGCTCCGGCCGCCTCACCTGGGTGCGCACCAGGACCTCTTGGACGGAGCTGGCCTCGAAGGGGGCCCGGCCCGCCAACGCCTCGTACATGAGGACCCCCAGCCCGAAGAGGTCCCCAGTCGGTGTGTGGGGCTGGCCCGCCAGCGCCTCCGGAGGGATGTAGCCCGGGGTCCCGACCACCACCGGCCCGCTGGGCATCGAGGCAACGGCAGCGGCGATGCCGAAGTCGGTGACCTTGATCGAGCCGTCACTCCCGAGCAGCACGTTGCTCGGCTTGATGTCGCGGTGCACCACCCCGTGGGAGTGCGCGGCGGACAGTCCCCGAGCCACCGCCGCCGCCAGGGGGACCAGCAGCTCGGGGGGCAGGCGGATCATCTGGCACAGCAGGGTGTGGAGGTCGGTGCCTTTGACCAGCTCCATGGCGATGAACGAGACCTGTCCCGCGTCCTCCACGTCGTAGACGGCGACGATGTTGGCGTGGCTCAGCCTCGCCAGGGTGATGGCCTCCTTGAGCAGCCCGGTCTGAGCGGCGGCGTGCCGCTCGCTGGGCTCGCCCTCCTCCAGGTGGACCGTCTTCAGGGCCACCTCGCGCTGCAGCTTGGGGTCGAAACCCCGGAACACGGTACCCATCCCGCCGGAGCCGAGGACCTCCATCACCAGGTAGCGGCCCAGGAAGATCCGGTCCAGCGCCTCGCGGTCCTGGGTTTGACGTTCGAGCACGGCGACGCCGGCGCGGAGCTGGGCGATCTCGTCGCCGGCTGGTGGCCGCTGGCCGATTCGGGCCAGCCTCTGCTGCGCGGCGATCAAGGCTCGGGCCGGCCGGACCACGGACGCGTAGGCCAACCCGGAAAGGAGAGCGGTGAGGGCGAGCGCCACCGCCACCGCCACCAGCGACTGGCGCTGCATCTGGACCGCCACCTGCTCCGCGATCCGGACCGGCTGTCGCGAGAGGACGTACCAGCCGCTGCGGGTCAGCGGGGCGTAGGCGCCCAGGGAGGCCCCGTCTCCCGTGCCCACGAAACGGCTGGCTCCGGAAACGTGCCCGGTACGGGCCGCCGCGAGCATGCTGGGCGGGAACGCCTCCAGGGTCACCCCCGGCTCCGACGCCACCACCACGCCGTCCGGATCGCTGATCGCCGCGATCACCGCCTCGCGCCCCAGCTCCTCGTTCCGCATCAACGACTCGAGCGGCGAGGCGTCGATGACCGCGCGCAGTCGTCCCACGTCGCCCGGAAGCGGGGTGGTCAGCCGCAGCCAGAGGGCGCCCAGCTCGCGGCGTGGGACCAGCGTGCGATCGGTGGGGGCAGCCAGCACCGCGGCCACGATCTCGGCGCGGGCTCGGCTCTGGACCCTGAGCACCTCGCCGCCCTTCCGGTTCTCGAGCACCAGGCCCACGATCAGCGGTTGTGCCTGCAGCAGGCCCGCCAACAGATCCTGAGCGCCCGCGGAGCGGGGGTTCGCCGACAGCTCGGGGTTCAAGGCGACCGCCTCGACCCCTTGCTGCACGGCATCCAGGAACGACTCGATCCGGGCCGCGCTGGAGCGCGCTGCCACCGCGTGGGTTCGCAGCACCTGGTCGGTCACCGCCTCTCGGTTCAGCCTGACGAGATAGGGGATCACGGCCAGCGGGATGAGCCCGACCGCGGCCAGAGCCAGGCTGAAGCGGGTCAGCAGGTTGAGCCCCTTCAGCCGCATGGAACCTCTCTCACGCCCGGAGGTCCAGGCGCCTGACCAGCAGGGCGGTGGCGCCGAGCAGCAGGGCGCCGATGCCGCCCAGGCACAGCAAGTCGACGATCGCCGGCCGCCAACGCCCGAGGGCGGCGGGCAGCCGGTCTCCGAGGCTCCGCGGCAACGAGGCGGTCCAGGTGAGCTCGATCGCGCTCCGGTAGCTGAGCATCGGGTAGCCATCGGTGAGCATCGACTGCAGGCGGTCCTTGGTCATGAGGACGGGCGTCCCGTCCTTCAGCCGCGACTCCACCGTGTCGTCGTCCAGGGCCTCGGCCGGCCCCAGCGCCACCTGGCGCATCAGGTCGTACGCCCACCAGGCCGGCATCGCCCGCGCCACCAGGCCCGACGGTCCCTTCATGTCCATCTGCACCGCCGGGCTGGTGAAGAGCACCTGGGGGATCAGCAGGAGCGGCAGCAGCGTCATCGCCCGATCGGCGGTCTTGGCCACCGCCGACAGGCACAGCCCCAGCAGGATCCCGACCACCGAGGAGAGCAGCATGCTGGGCAGCAGCAGGAGGAAGTGGCCGGGGACGCCGAACCAGGTGTCGAGGATCGCCAGGAACAGCACGCACTGGAGAAGCGCCAGCAGGCTCAGCACCCCGAGCTTGCTCAGCAGGTAGGGGACGAGGCCCAGGCCCACCATCCGCTCGCGCAGGTAGATGGCCCGCTCCTTGACCAGCTCGCGGGCCGCGTTCGAGCAGCCGAACCAGACCGCGGTGAGGGCGAGCAGGAACAGGATCGTGTTCTTGGGCTTGGTGTAGGCGATGTCGCTCTCGCCGTAGAGCAGCGACAGGCCGATCAGGCCCGCGATCAGCGGGGCCTGCAGCACCAGCAGCGAGGCGTTTCGGGGGTCGCGGGTCAGCGTCTCCAGGTAGCGGCGGAAGAGCACGCCGAGCTGGGAGGGCCCGGCGCGTCGCGGCGCCTTGGCAGGCGGCTTCTCGGCCGGCCCGGGCGGCGCCGGCGCCGGTCCCGCCTGCAGCGGTTCGGCGACCAGCCGCTGGTGGAGCTCCGAGGCCCGGAACCGCGACTGCCAGCTCGCCGCGTCCTTCTCCTTGAGCCGGGAGTACAGCTCCACCATGTGGCCGATCCGGAAGTAGGCCCTCGAGTCGGCGGGGGGACCGAAGAAGGCCAGCCGGCCGTCGACCAGGAGCGCCACCGTGTCGCACAGGTGGATGTTGTCGAGGGTGTGGGTCACCAGCGCCACCGTCTTGCCTTTGTAGGCGAGCTCCCGGAGCATCAGCATCAGGGCCTCTTCCAGGCCCGGGTCGAGGCCGCTGGTGGGCTCGTCGAGGAACAGCAGCCCCGGCTCGGTGAGCAGCTCGGTGGCGATCGAGACCCGCTTGCGCTGGCCGCCGGAGAGGCGGTGGATCGGCGTGTCGCGCCGCTCGCCCAGCTCCAGCGTCGCCATCACCTCGTCCACGCGCCGCGCCCGCTCGCCGGCCGTGGTGTCCGGAGGCAGGCGGAGCCGCGCCGTGTAGTCGAGGCAGCGGAAGACCGTCAGCTCGCGGTGGACGACGTCGTCCTGAGGCACGTAGCCGAGCCCCGACTTGAGCGCCGCGAACTCCCGGTACAGGTCGCGGCCGTTGAGCAGCACCCGTCCACTGCCGGCGGGGCGCGCCCCGGAGAGGGCGCCGAGCAGCGTCGACTTGCCGGCCCCGGAGGGGCCGATCAGCGCCGTGAACGAGCCGGGCGGAAGGCAGAGCGAGACGCCGTCGAGGATGCGGCGGCTGCCGGCCTGGACCGAGAGCTGGTCGGCGTCCAGGCGGACGCGGCTGCGGGTGTCGCGGACCAGCAGCCGCTCCTCGACGAGCTGCAGCTCGAAGGGGCCGACCACCAACCGGTCGCCGTCCGAGATGAGAGCGCTCTCGACCGGACGGCCGCCGACGTAGGTCCCGTTCGCGCTCCCCAGGTCCTCGACCCGGAACCCGTCGGGGCCGCGGGTCAGACGGGCGTGGCGCTTGCTGACGATGGGGGAGTCGAGGTGCAGGTCGGCCTCGGGGTCCCGGCCGATGAGCAACGGCGCCTCGCCGAGCGGTCGCTCCTCGAGCAGCCGCCGCCCCTCTCCCTTGGCTGCCAGCTCGGCGAAGCCGGGGATGACCACCGTCGCCTGGGCCTCGCTTTCGGGCTTCTGGAAGCGCAGCTCCATCTTCGGCCCGCCCGGCCCCAGCTCGATCCGGTCGCCGTCCCGGACCCGGGCGCGTTCGATGCGGCGGCCGCTCAGGTAGGTGCCGTTGGTACTCTCCAGGTCCATCAGCACGTAGCCGCCCTCGAGCCGGACCAGCTTGGCGTGCTGGGCCGAGACGATGGGGTCGTCCGGCGTGGATACCGCGTTCGAGGCCGCGCGCCCGAAGCGGACCGTGGACCCGGCCTGGTGGACGACGTCTCCGGCACGGGCGCCCGACTCGAAACGAAGCTCGATCCGGGTGCCGGCGGGGACCTCCTCGGGCTCGCGGTCGTCGAAGGGCTCGGGGGCCTCGGAGGTGGGGAGCTGGGCGGGGTCCACCATCACCGTGCCGCCGTCCGCCTGCAGCCCGACGCGCACGCGTGGCCCACCCTGGCCCAGCTCGAAGACGTCGCCGTCGTGAAGCTCGACCTCGCTCACCCGCTCGCCGTCGTGGTAGGTGCCGGTGCTGCTGTCCAGGTCGCGCAGGCGGAGCACGCCGCCCTCTTCCGTGATCGAGGCGTGGCGGCGGCTGACCCGGCGCTCCTCCGGGGCGAACAGGATCTCGGCCTGCTGCGGGTCGCGCCCCAGCACCACCCTCGGGGCGTCGACCTCGCGCACCCGGCCGGCCAGGCTCCCGCTCAGGAAGACGAGGCGGTACCTCATCGGCCCGGGTCGGCGTAGAGACGCAGCACCCACTCCTTGAACCAGGGGGGGCGGGCCAGCAGCAGGTAGGCGGCGGCCAGGCCGGTCAGCGGCAGGAAGAACACCACCAGGTCGACCAGGAGGATGGTGACGGCGAGGAGCACCCTGTCTGCGAGGCTCACGTGACTCCTCCAGAATAGCCGCCGTGTGCGGCCGGTCGGGCGATTGTAGCCGACGCGGTGGATTATCCTGTTCCGAGGATGGTCGCGCGTCTCGAGCTCGGCTACCGCACCCGCTATCGGCGGCTGCTCGGGCGGGCGGGCCGAGAGCCGCCAGAAGCCGCGGTCGCAGGCCTGGTCGAGCGGGCCCGGCGACTTCGCCAGGCGGAAGGGCTGACGCTTGGAGAGGCCCTGGAGCGGGTGCTTCGGCAGGCGCGCGACGAGCTGGGTCTCGCGGCGGCGACCGAAGCAGCTCCCGCCGACCTCGAGCTGCTGTGCGATGGGGCGCTCGTCGGCCTGACCCGCTGGCTGTGGGCGGCCGGCCTCCCCGCCCGAGCCTTCCCCGGGGCGCCGGCCGCCGCCCTGCTCGGGCGGGCCCGGCGATCGGGTCGGATCCTGCTGACCACCGATAGCCGTCTCATGGAGCGCCGTCTGGTCACCCGCGGGGTCGTCCGCGCGCTGTGGGTCCCGAGCTCACTCGGCCGGGCGGAGCAGCTCGGGGCGGTGCTGGCGGACCTGGGGTACCGACCGGGCGCGCCCCGCTGCATGGCCTGTGGCGGCCGGCTCCGCGTGGTCCCGAAGCAGGAGGTCCGCGACCGGATCCCGCCCCGCACGGCGCGCTGGAAGGACGAGTACTTCGTCTGCGTCGACTGCGGCCAGCTCTTCTGGGAGGGGACCCACTGGCAGCGGATCCAGTCGTGCCTCGCCGCGTGCTTGGGGACATGACCGGGTTTCCCCCGTGTCGCCGTGGAAACCCGGATCGTGTCCCGAAGCGCCGGGATAAACCGGCAAGGTGTAGCGGATG
>CAZNNH010000044.1:0-38684 GCA_964574335.1 uncultured Acidobacteriota bacterium
GTCCCGGACCAGCCGGACGAAGTTGAACACCCGCTGGACGTCACCCTGGGGAGCGAACCCCCACCGCGGGAACTCGCTGGCGTCCCCGGTCTTCGGGTCACTGCGTTGACAGCCGGCGCCGTGGACGTCGACGAACTGGAAGGACACGTAGCCGAGGCCGCGGCCGAAAGCCAGGTACACGGCGGCCGAGCCCGAGCCGTCTGGGCGCAGGAACGTGGTGCTGGTCCAGAAGAACGGGTAGTCGAGCTGGCCGGCTTCGTTGGTGGGCCGTGGCATCGAACACCGGGTCGATGGCCGCCGAGACGGTGGTGTCGGGAGAGCGTGTGTAGTCGAGGATGCTGTGCAGCTCCTTGGCGTCGGGCAGGCGCCAGTCATCGTATCCGAGGTAGCTCTCGGAGTCCTCGCCCTCGACGAAGGCCAGGGCCTCCCGCCAGGTCATGCCGACGCCGCTGTCCATCGTCGACCACATCAGGCCGGTGGCCTCGTCGGTCACCGTGCCGTCGCCGTTGTCGAGGAAGTGGTTGCTGCCGTACCCCGGGTTCCCCCTGCACAGGCGGACACAGAACGTCTTCTCCTCCCTGAAGGGCCCGGTGGCCCCGACCGGGTAGGCCTTGATGCGGCCGTCGGCGAAGTTGACGCCGAACATGAGGTCCGGGTTGGCGGTGTAGAGCGTGGTGGTCGCCCACTGCGAGTCGATGATGCGCTCGCCGGCCGCCAGGTCGCCGTAGGCGAAGTCGAAGACCTCGGTGTCGATGAAGGGCGCCAGGCCGTCGTTGCCCGTCTGCTCGGGGCGGGGGTCGGTGCCGCGGAAGTCGATCAGCGAGTAGAGCTGCTTGATGCTGGGCAGCCGCCAGTCGCCGTAGCCGGCGAGGTGACGCGCGTTCATCTCCTGGACGTAGGCGAGGGCCTCGGTGTAGGTGAGCTTGTCCTCGGCGTAGCCCTGCTGCCACATCAGGCCGGTGTTCAGGTCGGTCACCGTACCGTCGCCGTTGTCGTGGTAGGCGGGCGGCCGCCCCGCGTGCTGGCCGTCCTGCCCGTAGAAGGCTTGTCCCCTCCGCGGGCAGACGATCTCGCCCACGTCGTCGTAGCAGGCCGTCTGGCCGGTATCGACGACCGGCGACTGTGCGATAGCGCTCGGGACGAAGCCGACAACCGTCGCCAGCGTCACCTGCGCCCATCTTCTGGCCGTGGTTCTCATGGATTCCCTCCTTCCGGCTGCCCCGATGCCGGAAGCGGCAAGGGCCATGCCAGCGAGAACGCGCCGAGCCTTGGGGGTTTTCGCGGGACGCCGTGCACGGATTGCTCGGCCCACCGGCGCCGGCGTGAAACCTCTTCACACCGGGGGATGGCCGGCGCCCGCCGCGCCCGGGAGAGCGCGAGGCCGCCGCCGGACGCTCGGGCACACGGATTGCACCCCGACCGGCGGTGTGGTTACCTCGGAGTCGCGATGGCCGCCCACGTTCCTGAGGTGAGGCCGAAGGGGTACCGCGCCCCCTCGGTCGCTGGCCTGGCGCTGATGGCGGGACTGGCCTTCTGGGCCCACCTGGAGCGTGTCGGCCTCGACCAGCGGCACCACGCGGAGCTGCGGCGCTTCGTCGACGGCGCCCTGCTCGCCCTCGACGCCAGCCACGACCTGCTGCGGCCGTTGTCCACCCGTCCCGGGAATCCCGGGAGCATTGCCTCGCCGCGGTCCCAGGCGCCGGCTCTCCGGCCGCTGCCGGGCGGGCTGGAGCGGCTCGAGCCCGTCCTCCGCCGAATGGTGACCGCGCAGCCGCGGATCCGGTGGATGGCGATCACGGCCGCCGGCGTGGTGGTGGCGCGGTCGGGTCCGGTCCCGGCCTCGCTTCCGATCGAGGGCGCCCACGGCGAGCGTCTCACCGGCGGGCTCTACATCGGCTGGCGCCCGCTGGGTGCGCCCTTGTCGCCGCCGCCCGGCCCCGGCCGGCTGCCCCCCGGCGCGCCGATCGCGGTGATCGCCATGGAGGCGCGGCCACCGGCCGCCGTGATGCGTCGCGACCTGGTGCAGCTCGGGCAGAAGATCGGCATAGGGGCTCTGGGCGTGGCGGCCCTGCTGCTGGCCTGGGTGCAGGGGATCCGTCGCCGCACCCTGCAGCACCGGCTGGCGGCCGAGCAGGTAAGGCGGTCGCACCTGGAGGAGCTCTCGCTGGCCGCCTCGGGCCTGGCGCACGAGACGCGGAACCCGCTCGGGATCATCCGCGGCCTGGCCCAGCGACTCGGCCAGCGCCACGACCTGGCCGAGGAGGCGCGTGCGGCCGCGGACCAGATCCTCGAGGAGGCGGACCGGGCGGTGTCCCGACTCGGGGAGTCCATGTCCTACGCCCGCGTCCGGGAGCCCACGCCCGAGAAGCTGGACGCCCGCGCGATGCTGGACAAGGCCTGCGCCGTGCTGGCGGCGGACATCCAGTCGGCCGGCGTCGACGTGGTGGTGGTGGCCGACCCGGTGATGATCGTCGCCGACCCCGACATGCTGCTGCAGACCCTGCTCAACCTGATGCTCAACAGCCTGGAGGCGAGCCGGCCCGGAAGCGTGCTCACGCTGAGGCTGGTGGCGCGCGGCGGGCGCGCCACCCTCGGCGTCGCAGACCAGGGACGTGGGATCGATCCCGACCTCCAGGAGCGTCTCTTCAAGCCGTACGTGACGGGCCGGGCCGACGGGCATGGCCTCGGCCTGGCCATCGTCAAGCGGATGGCCGACCATCACGGGTGGGGGGTTCGCGTGAGCAGCCAGCTCGGCCACGGAACGGTGGTCGAGATCGAGGGCATCCGGACGGCGACTGGGGAGGTGACATAGCGTGAGCGCCCGCGTGCTGGTGGTCGACGACGAGGTCCGGTTCCGCGAGCTCTACCGCCAGGTGCTGGAGCAGGCCGGCTTCCTTGTCCACACCGCGGGATCGGCCGAGGCGGCGCTTCTGGCGATGCGCTCCGACCCTCCCGCCCTGGTGGTCTCGGACGTGCGAATGCCCGGACGGGACGGCCTCGAGCTGCTGCGCGAGGCGCGCAGCCTGCGGGTCGACCTCCCCTTGCCGGTCCCGGCGCAGGCTGGCACCACGCTGCTCGAGCGCGAGATCGACTACCTGCGCGAGGTCCTGCAGCGCACCGGCGGCAACCGGACCCGCGCCGCCGAGATCCTCGGCATCACCCGGCGCGGCCTGATCTACAAGATCAAGCGCTACGGGCTCTGATCAGGGCCCGACGACGAGCGCCGCCAAGGCGACCGGCCGGCGCGACGGATCGAGGGCCGAGGCCAGCCGCCGGATGGTGGCCGACCAGCCTGGGGCCTGGAGCAGGCCCAGCGGAACCCGCCGGGTGCGGAGGGGGCGCCGCCTCAAGGCGGCGGCCCAGTCCGGTCGTGGCTGGGCCTGCGGATCGATGGCGACCGCGTCGAAGACCGGGCCGCTCTTGTAGAAGGCCACCAGCCCCACCCCCTTCTCCGCTCCGATCGACACCCGAAGCACGGTGACCCGCCCGAGGGGAGAGTCCTCCAGGTGGGCGAGCAGGCCCTCGACCAGCGGGTGTCCGGCGGCGAAGTAGTCGAGGCGCTCGTCGTCCACCGCCTGCTCCCGGTCGAAGGTGCCGAGGAAGCTGCTGCCTCCGGGCACCCCTGGAAGGCTGTCGACCAGGGCCTGGTTGCCGAGCTCGACCGAGAAGACGTGCCCGGCGTGCGCCTCCAGGTGAAGATGAAGACGCTCGCAGGCGGCCGTCACCACCTCCTCGTTCAGGGGGTCGAGCTCCGGAGGCACCCGGGCCAGGATCGACGCTGCCATCTCCGGCCGGAACCGGTCACGGTGCATCTCACGCCACGCCGCCTTCCGGATGCGGGACTGGGCCGCGCCCGCCCCGCCGAGGATCGTGGCGAAGCGCGACTCGGAGAGGCGGGCCTCCTCGGAGAACGCGGCGCGCTGAAGCGCCGCTTCGACCCGGGCCAGCTCGGGCTCGAGTCCGGCCAGGGGCTGGCGGAACAGGCCGAGCTTCTCGTAGAGAGCGGCCACGTCGTGGCCGATCCCCTCGGGCGGGGGGAAGTACACGACCTCGACCGGAAGGCGCCGGCCGATGCGGTCCAGCCGGCCGATCCGCTGCTCGACCACCAGCGGGCTCCACGGCAGGTCGAAGAGCACCAGCCGCCGGCAGAACTCGAAGTTGCGACCCTCTCCGCCGCACTCGGTGGAGATGAGCAGGCTCGGGCCGTCCGCCAGGCGGAACCGGGCCACCTCGATGTCGCGCCGGGCGGGCGAGAGGGCCTCGTGGAAGATCCCAGTGGCGAGCTGGGCGCGCCGGCTCAGCTCCTCGCGCAGCCACTCGAGCGTCTCGCGGTGGGCCACGAAGACCAGGGTCTTGTCACCCTCGTCGCGCCAGCCTCGCGCCGCGCCCGCCAGCCAGTCGAGGCGGGGATCGGTCCCGTCGGCCCGGCGGGCGAGGTCCAGGAGCGGCGTCTCGTGGTGGCCCAGCAGCGCGGCCAGGGCGGCGCCCGAGGCGAGGGCGCGGCAGACGCGCTCCGCCTGCTGTCGGCGCGCCAGGGCGTGCGGCGCCTCGCCGCGCCGCACCTCCCCGACCAGGGTCAGGCGGTCGCCCCACGTCTCGGCGGGGGTCGAGACCGGCACGCCGACCCGCGGCGGCAGGCCGCCAATGTCTTCCCGGCGGGTCGAGCTGGTGCACGGGGGGAGCGGCTCGGGCCGGGCCAGACGGGCCTCCAGGCCCTCTTCCGTGAACTCCGAGGGCCGGAGGAGCTGCAGCAGGCGGAAGAAGCCGTGGACGTCGTCGTCGAGGGGGATGGCCGTGAGCAGCAGCAGGTGCCGGCCGAGGTTTGCGATCGGCGCGATCGCGCGCCAGGCGGGGGTGCCGGGATGCCCCGGCGGGCGCCGCAGCCGATGGGCCTCGTCCACCACCAAGAGGTCGATCCCTGCCTCCACCGCTCGTGCCACCAGCGGCGGGCGGTCGACCAGCGTCTCCAGGGCGATCACGGCGCGGCGGTGGACGTCGAAGGGGTTCATGTCTTTTCCATGGTCGCGGGCCACGTCGGCCAGGCGGTCCTCGTCGAGGAGCACGAAGACCTGCTGGTACTTGCGCCATAGCTCGCCCAGCCACTGGACGGTCAGGGTGTCGGGGGCCACCACCAGACAGCGGTCGGCAGCGCCGGTGCGCACCAGGTGGCTCAGGATCAGGCAGGCCTCGATCGTCTTGCCGAGGCCCACCTCGTCGGCCAGCAGCCAGCGGACCGGGGAGCTGGCGGTCGCCCGCTCCGCCGCGTGGAGCTGGTGTGGGAAGAGGCGGATGCGACCGCCGAGGAAGGAGCCGAGGCCGTCCGCCTCGCGGAGCGCGGCGAGGTGGAGGGCGTCGAAGCGGAGGGCGAAGTCCTCGACCGGGTCCACCGCGCCTGCGGCCAGGCGCTCCACCAGGTCCGCCCGGGCATCGGGTGGCCCCGCCTGCTCCGGGGGCAGCGGCCGAAGCGCCGCCCCGTCGGCGGCCAGGCGCAGCATGGCCTTCGCCTCGGGGAACTCGACCGTGAGGGTGCGGCCTTCGACCGTCACCACCACGCCCACGCCGAGCTCCGGGTTGTGGTGGTGCACCAGGCGGTCGCCGCGCTTCCACATCGACCGCCATTCTGGCACCAACCACGCAGGTCCCGACGCTGCCGGCGAGATCAGAGCTTCTGGACCTTGCCGAGCTTCCCGTCGGGCTTCTTCTCGACGAGGCCCACACCCTCGACGTTCACCTCCCAGCCGATGGACGGCTATTGCACAACTGTGACAGTCCCGGCTCCGATCTGGTGCTAGCTTTCCTGTCAGATGAGCCTGGAATCCGCCACTTCTCTGTCCACTCGCCCGGGGCTGGCCGACCCGGTGCCGGTCCATCCGCTCGGGTCCCGGGCGCGGGTGCTGTTGTCGAGCGTCTTCGGGCCCTACGCCCAGGATGACGAGTACGGCAGCCGGGCGATCAACCCGATGGAGCTGTACCAGAACCAGGTGACCCGCGAGCAGGGCCCCTTCTCGCTGCGGATGTTCCACCGGAGCTGGGGGCCGATGCTGATCCAGCACAACATCTCGGCCCCCTCCACGCTGCTGGACTTCCCGAGTCGGGAGCGGTTCATCCGCGAGATCACCGAGAACCGGTACGACGTGGTCGGGATCTCCTCGATCATCGTCAACGTGGGGAAGGTCCGGGAGATGTGCCGGCTGGTCAGGGAGCACTCCCCGGGCTCGGTGATCGTGGTCGGCGGCCACGTGGCGGCGATCCCCGACATCGAGGAGCGGATCGACGCCGACCACGTGGTCCGGGGCGAGGGGGTGCGCTGGTTCCGCGAGTTCCTGGGCGAAGACCCGGCACGGCCCGTCCAGCACCCGGAGATCGAGTCGTCGTTCTCCTTCCGGGTGATGGGGCTCCCCGCACCCCGCGGTGGCGGCGACGCCTCCGCCACCATCATCCCCTCGGTGGGCTGCCCGATGGGGTGCAACTTCTGCACCACCTCGGCCTTCTTCGGCGGCAAGGGGCACGTGGTCAACTTCTTCGAGACCGGTGACGAGATCTTCGAGGTCATGTGCCGGGCCGAGTCCCGGCTCGGGGTGACGTCGTTCTTCGTGATGGACGAGAACTTCCTCCTCTACCGGAAGCGGGCGCTGGAGCTGCTCGAGCGGATGAAGGCCCACGGGAAATCGTGGTCGCTGTACGTCTTCTCCTCGGCCAATGCTCTGGCCAAGTACAGCCTGCGGGAGCTGGTCGAGCTGGGCGTCGACTGGGTCTGGCTGGGCCTCGAGTCGGCCAAGAGCGGCTACGGGAAGCTGCAGGGCTCCGACACGTTTGCCCTGACCCGCGAGCTCCAGGAGCACGGCATCCACGTGCTCGGATCGACCATCGTCGGCCTCGAGCACCACACCCCCGAGAACGTCGAGGGCGAGATCGCGGCGGCGGTCTCCCACGACGTCGACTGCCACCAGTTCATGCTCTACACCCCGGTCCCCGGCACCCCCCTCTACCGGCAGATGGAGGCGGAGGGGCGGCTGCTCGACGATGTCGACCTGGCCGACATCCACGGCCAGGACCGGTTCAACTTCCGCCACGCCAGGATCCCTCGCGAGGCCTCCAAGGAGCTGCTCGACGGCGCTTTCCGCCGGGACTACCAGACGAACGGCCCCAGCCTGTATCGGATGCTGCGGACCATGCTCACCGGCTACCGGCGCTACCGCGACGATCCCGACCCGCGGGTGCGGGCCCGCATGGCCCGGGTGGCCGAGAGGCTCGGCGGTGGGTTCGGCGCCTCGCTGTGGGCGATGGAGCGCTTCCTGCGCCAGCCGAATCCTCCCATCAGCGGGCGGATCCGCGCCCTGCGCCTCGAGGTGGGGCGCGAGCTGGGCCTCCGGGCGCGTTTGATCCACGGCCTGCTCGGTCCGGTCCTGCTCTGGAGCTCGCGGCGTGAGGCGCGGCGGTTTCCCAAGGGCCGCCCGCTGGAGCCCCGGACCTTCGTCGAGCGTCGCAACTGGCAGGAACAGGTCGCCCTCGAGAGCGCTCAGTAGCCGTTCGCCGGCGGCGTACCTTCTCGCCATCGCCCGGTAAACCTGATAAGACAGACGGACGCGCGGTCCTCTGCCCGCGCCCTGTCCTCAGGAGGTCCGATGCGGTGGCTGTTCCGTGGGTTGGCCCGGCTGGCTCCCCTGGCCTCCTGGCTCTTCGCCTCGGTGGCCGGCGCCGGCCCGCTGAGCCTCGTCGAGCGCCAGGGTGACCGGCTGGTCGAGCCGGGGACGGGAGCGGACGGGGGTCGGGAGCTGCGGTTCTTGTCCTTCAACATCCCGAACCTGCACTACGTCGAAGACGACATGCGCTTCGCTCAGCCGATGCCGTTCCGCTGGCCCACCGAGTACGAGATCGAGGACGCGCTGGAGTCGACCCGCCAGGCCGGCGGCACCGTGGTCCGCATCTACGCGCTGTCGGTCCGCAGGGCCGACGACCCGGAGGCGATGCCGCGCCACGTGCTGGGGCCGGGCCGGTTCGACGAGGAGGGCTTCGGGGTCCTGCACAGGGTGCTCGACCTGGCCGGCCGCACGGGGATCGGGCTGATCGTCCCGTTCGTCGACAACGGGTGGTGGTGGGGCGGGGTGGCCGAGTACGCGGCCTTCCGGGGCAAGGGGCGGGAGGCGTTCTGGAGCGACCCCGAGCTGATGGAGGACTTCCAGGCCACCCTCCGCTTTGTGCTGACCCGCACCAACACCCGCACCGGGCTCGCCTATCGCGACGACCCGGCGGTCCTGGCCTGGGAGACCGGCAACGAGCTTTCCTCGCCGCAGGGGTGGACTCACAGGATCGCCGGGTTCATCAAGCAGATCGACCCGCGTCACCTGGTCCTGGACGGGACCCAGGCGGCGGTCCTGCGGCAGGAGCAGGTCGACGACCCCGCCGTCGACCTGGTGCAGACCCATCACTACGAGAAGGACCCGCGCCAGATGATCGCCCACATCCGAGCCAGTGCGGCGATGGCCCGCGGCAGGAAGTCTTACCTGGTCGGCGAGCTCGGCTTCCTGCCCACCGGCGGCATGACCGCGGTCCTGGACACGATTCTCGAGGAGGGGATCGCCGGCGGCCTGGTCTGGTCGCTGCGCGGCCACGACCGCGACGGGGGCTTCTACTGGCACCAGGAGCCTCATGGCGGGGACCTGTTCAAGGCCTACCACTGGCCGGGCTTCGCCGAGGGCGAGGGCTACGACGAGAGCCGCTTCCTTTCCGCCTTGCGCGAGCGTGCCTTCCGGATCCGCGGGCTCGAGGCGCCGTCGCTGGCCCCGCCCGGCGCGCCGGAGCTGCTGGAGGTGACCGCCGGCGGCCTGGTCACCTGGCGGGGCTCGGCCGGGGCCTGCGGCTACGACGTGGAGCGCGCCGTCTCGGCGGCGGGGCCCTGGGTCACCGTCGGCTACGACGTCTCGGACGCCCGGGTCCAGTACCGGCCCCTCTTCAGCGACGAGACCGCGTTGCCCGGCCGGAGCTACCACTACCGGGTCCGGGCCCGGAACCCGGCTGGCAGATCGGAGCCGTCGCCGCCGCTCGGGCCGATCGCCATCACCCACCGGACGCTGGTCGACGAGCTGTGGAACGAGGGGCGCTTCTTCTTCCGGGAAGGGCGCCTCACCTTCCTTTCCGGGGAAGCCCGTCGCTTCAAGGAAGACGCCCACCGCCTGGCGGGTGAGCCGGGAGACACGGTGGTCTACCGCAGCGACGGACCGATCGACCGGGTGCGGCTCTACGCGTTCGCCGAGTCGGACGGCCCGTTCCTCGAGCTGGCCACCTCGCCGGACGGCGAGCGGTTCGACCCGGCGCCGGCCGAGCGCACGGCGCTGGCCCCGGGGGACGCAGCCGCCTACGGCTACCGGGTGCCGATCCTGTTCCGGCTCCAGGCCCCTCCGAGGGCCCGCTTCCTGCGCCTCACCTTCCGCGGCCCCGTCGAGCTGTCCCGGGTCGAGATCGACTACCATCTCCGCTAGCCATGGCGGAGGAGGAGGCTCGGCGGATCACCGGGGCGGGAGAGCTGAGGCAGGCCGTCGAGTCCCACCTCAGGGGCAACCTGCTCCCCTTCTGGCGCTCCCGCTCGGTCGACGAGCGGCACGGCGGCTTCATCGGCGAGATGGGCCTGGACGGGACCCCCCGACCCGAGGCGGCCAAGGCCCTGATCCTCAACGCTCGCCTGCTGTGGACCTTCGCCGCCCTGTACCGGGCCTTCGGCGACCCCGCCGACATCCACCTGGCCCGGCGCGCGTTCTCGACCCTCACCGAGCGGTTCGCCGACCCCGAGCACGGCGGGTACGTCTGGAGCATCGAGCCCGACGGCACCATCGTCGACGGCTCCAAGAAGACCTACGGCCAGGCCTTCTGCATTTACGCCCTCTGCGAGCACTACCTGGCCACCGGCGACCCCGAGGCGCTTGCGGCGGCCCTCCGGGCCTTCGAGCGGATCGAGGCCCACGCCCGCGACGAAGAGCAGGGCGGCTACATCGAGACCCGGGCCCGCGACTGGTCGGCGGCCGGTGACCTGCGCCTCAGCCAGCGGGACCTGGACGCGGCCAAGTCCATGAACGCCCACCTGCACATCGTGGAGGGCTACGCCAACCTCTACCGTGCTGCGCCCCGGCCGGAGGTGGCAGCGCGCCTGCGGGACGTGATCGGGCTGTTCGATCGCCACATCCTGGACCCCGAGCGCCGCCACCTGCGTCCCTTCTTCGACCTCGGCTGGGAGGTCCGCTCCTTTCACTACACCTACGGCCACGACATCGAGGCCGCCTGGCTGCTGCTGGAGGCGGCCGAGGTGCTCGGCGATCCGGCGCTCTTGGCGGCGGCCAGGAGCTGGGTCCCCCGGGTGGCGGGCGCCGTGCTGGAGGAGGCGATCGACCCGCAAGGGGGCCTGGCCTACGAGGGGCGGGAGGGGCAGGTGATCGATCCGAACCGGGAGTGGTGGTGCCAGGGGGAGGCCGTGGTCGGCTTCCTGTGCGCCCACCAGGTCACCGGCCGGGACGAGTTCCTCGACGCCGCGCTGCGGGTGTGGGGGTTCATCGAGCGCTTCGTCGTCGACCACCAGGGTGGGGAGTGGTTCTTCAGGGTCTTCCCGGACGGCACCGTCGATCCCAAGGAGCCCAAGGTCGGCCAGTGGAAGTGCCCCTATCACACGGTGCGCACCTGCCTGGAGGTGATGCGTCGCATCCCGGCGAGCTGAGCCGCTCCGCTCAGGGGAGGGACCGTGCAGTTCGACGTCGGCTCTTTGTTGCTGGCCTTCTTCGCCGTCAACCTGGTGTTCGGCGTGGCTTTGGCCGGCGCCGCCCGCCGCCACCCCGACATGCCCGGGCCCGCCTACTGGGCCGCCGCCGCCCTGATCACGCTGCCGGGCTTTCTCGGCATCGTCCTGCTCGGCCGGATCCCCGACTTCCTCTCGATGGTCGTCGCCAACACCACCCTGACCGCCGGGGCGACGCTCCTGTGGGTGGGGATCCGAGCCTTCGTTCGCCTCTCCCACTCGGTCCGCATCGTCTACGCCTTCTGCCTGGCGGACGCCTCGCTGCGGATCCTCTTCACCTACTCGGTCGACTCGCTGGCGGGGCGTCAGGCGGTGAGCGCGATCCTCAACCTGGCCCTGGCGGTGCTGGTGGTCCGCGACCTCGGCCGGTCGCGCCCGAAGCACCTGGAGACCGAAACCCAGATCCTGGTGGGGGTGACCATCGCCGACGGCATCGAGCAGGCCCTGCGCCTGGTGGCGCTCCTCGTGGCCCCCATCTCCGGCGACTACCTGGAGTCCGGCCTGGTCGAGGGGCTGCACCTGTTCGCGGACCTGTTCATCGTGAGCACGCGGCTGCTGGTGCTGATGATGCTGGTCAGCGGCCGGCTGCAGGTGGAGCTCAACCGCCGGGCCACCCACGACTTTCTGACCGACCTCCCCAACCGTCGCGGCTTCCTGCCTCAAGCCGAGCGTGAGATCGAGCGCGCCCGGCGCCATGGGCGGCCGCTCGCGGTGCTGGTTCTCGACCTCGACCACTTCAAGCGGGTCAACGACACCCGTGGCCACGCCGAGGGTGACCGGGTCCTCAGGCAGGTCGCCGACCTGCTGAGGAAGGAGCTGCGTAGCATCGACCTGCCGAGCCGCTTCGGCGGCGAGGAGTTCCACCTGCTGCTGCCGGACAGCGGGCCGAGCGAGGCCTATCGCGCGGCGGATCGGCTCCGCCAGCGGCTGGCCGTTGGCACCGAGGTCACGGCCAGCGTGGGCGTCGCCATCTTCCCGGACAACGGAGACGATCTCGGGGCGCTGCTGGTGGCCGCCGACCGGGCCCTGTATCGGGCCAAGGAGGCGGGGCGGAACCGGGTCGAGATGGCCGGGCCGGGATCGATATCCGGGAGCGGGGCACAGGGAGAGGACGGCTGAGCTACGTGTCGACGCCGGCCTTGATGCCCAGGCCGGGCTCGTACAGGTTCTCGCCTCTGGCCTCGGTGCGGGTGGCCACGGCGCGGATGAAGCCGATGGTGCGGCCGCCGTCGCGATCGAGGGCCTCGACGTCGGAAGGGAAGTGACCTCTCCCCGACAGCTCGACGGCGCGCTCGAAGTCGCGCCAGTGCCGCCAGCCGTCCGGCTGCAGGTCGACCCGCACGCCCTCGACCCGCGGGCAGCGCCGCCACAGGTCCCCCCAGGCGGCGGCGGTGAGGAAGCACCAGCACTCGTCCTCCCAGAACCGTTTGCCGTTGCGCTGGGGCTCGATCAGGTGAGGTGGCACGGTGTCCCCGATGTCGGTGGTCAACCCTGGGGCCACGATGCCGATGCGACCTCCGGGACGCACGAAGCCCGAGAGGTAGTTGAGGTAGAGGGCGTCGGTGCCGAAGTACTGGTAGGCATCGATGGAGACCACGGCATCGAAGTAGCCCTGGGCGAACGGAAGCGCGTGGGCCTCGGCGCGGACCGGGCAGACACGATCGGCAACCGAAGCCTCGACCACCCGGCGCCAGTTGTGGTCGGGGCTCATCCACAGGTCCGTGGCCAGCACCGAGACCTCGAGCTCCCGGGCCAGGAAGATGCTGGTCATGGCCCGGCCGCAGCCCAAGTCCAAAATCCGTTCCCCGGGGTGGAGGGGCAGGGCTTCGAGCAGCCACTCGAGCAGCCAGAGGGCGTTCGGACCCATCTGGTTGTCGAGCATCCAGCCGATATCGTAGCGGCTCGATCGGGGGAACTCCGGCTTGACGAGAAGCCGCGCCAGCTCCTGCTCCAGTGCCATGGACTCGCTCCTCTCCGCCCTCTTCCAGGGCGCCTTGGCATTCTCGATGGTCCGGGCCGGCTGGACAACCGCCCGCCCCGGTGCGCCGCCGCCGTGCTCCGCCGACCGCCGATGGGCCTTCCGGGATCGCCGCCGGCCGCCGGGAGAGACCCCTCGCGGCCATTCGGAGTACGCTGTGCCGAGGAGGTCCGGGTTGGAGGAACCCTCGGCAGCTCGGGGTGTCGTCTTCGACATCCGGCGCTTCAGCCTCGACGACGGTCCCGGCATCCGCACCACCGTCTTCCTGAAGGGCTGCCCGCTGCGCTGCCTCTGGTGTCACAACCCCGAGTCCCGCGACCCCGAGCCCGAGGTCGGCTTCTTCGCGGAGCAGTGCATCGGCTGCCGGGACTGCGAGCGCGCCTGTCCGACCGGGAGCCACCTCTTCGACGAGACCGGCCACACGCTCCGCCGGGAGACCTGCCTGGCTTGCGGCGCCTGTGCCGAGGCCTGTCCTGCCGGCGCGCTGCGGCGGGCGGGCCGGGAGTGGAGCGCCGAGGAGGTGCTGGTCGTCGTCGAGCGTGACCGCCCCTTCTACGAGCGGTCCGGCGGCGGCATCACGCTCTCCGGAGGGGAGCCCCTCCGGCAGGCCGGGTTCGCCCGGGCGCTGCTGCAGGGCGCCCGCTCCCTCGGGATCCACACCTGTGTCGAGACCTGCGGCGTGGTTCCTCGGGAGACGCTCGCCTCAGTGGTCGGCCTCGTCGACTTGTTCCTCCTCGACTACAAGGCCACCGGCGACGAGGAGAGCCGCCGCCTGATCGGCGCTGGCCCGGATCCCGTGACCCGTTGCCTCGAGCTGCTGGTCGAGCGGGGGGCCGTGGTCCGCCTTCGCTGCCCGCTGGTCCCCGGCGTCAACGACTCGCCCGAGCACCTGGCTGCGATCGCCGAGCTCAGCCGGCGGTTCGTCGCCCTCGAGGGGGTCGAGATCCTGCCCTACCACGGCACCGGCCGGCACAAGCACGCCCGCTACGGCAGTTCGGACCCGCTGCCGGGGGTGGCCGTCCCCGATGCCGCCCAGGTGCGGCGGTGGCAAGACCACCTCGCCGGCCTCGGCTGCCGGACCCTGCTCACCCGGTAGCCGGGTGCCTTGGCACCGGCCACGACCGAGTCCAATCCGCACACAAAAATCGCTTGACTAGAAGGCCAGTTAGCCATCAGAATCTCAGGTGTTTTCTTGCTGTCTGGAGGTGTTGCGTGGGAAGAGCTTGGTGGCTCGGATTGCTCGTCGTGGCCTTCATCGGGTGTGGCGGCGCGCCGGAGGAAGAAGCGGACAGCCCCACCGCCCCATCCCAGGCCGGCCTTCATCTGGCGCTCAACGCGATCTCGCCGGGAGTCGGGCAGGCGACCGGCAGCCCGCTCGCGGGCCCGACCCCGACCCCGACCCCGACCCCGGAGCCCGACGACGCCGAGGACCCCGAGGATGAGGACGTCGCGGCCGAGCCGACGCCCGAGCCGACGCCCGACCCCGACAACTGCCCTGGCCTGGGCGTGACCATCGGTGCCCGCTGCGCCGGCTCGACCCCCGACTGCGGGATCCCGGACAGCTCCAAGGCCCCGACGGTGGAGATGGGCTCGAAGGTGGTCCTCGATGCGTCCTACTACCTCGATCAACCGTGGAACAAGGTCCACGCCGAGGACGAGTGCTACCCCGGGCCGATCGACCACTGGCGGACCGACTCCAGCGTCTACTGCCGCGAGCCCACCTCCAACAACCACGTGATCACCTGCGGGCCCTTCCAGGAGGAAGGGTCCTACTTCTTCCAGGCGTGCGGCGCTGGCCTCTGCGAGGAGATCTACGTCGAGGTCAACTGAGCCGGCGCGAGATCAGCCCCCCAGCCTGACCCGAACCTCGACCCGGGCCGTTCCCGCCGGGGGGAGCGACACCACGTCGCCCTTCTCGGTCTGCCCGTCCACCAGCAGCACCACCCGGTTGCCGGGGCCGACCCGCTCGACCTTGATCTCGTAGAGCACGCCCCGGAAGAGACGTCGCGCCTCGAAGCCGGTCCAGGCCTCGGGCAGGACCGGCGCGATCCGCAGCCCGGAGAAGGTGGGGCGGATGCCTAGGATCCACTGGGTGGCGGCGACGTAGGCCCAGGAGGCGGTGCCCGTCAGCCACGTGTTCCGGCCGCGGCCGTGCTCCGGGTGCTCGGGGCTGCAGATGTTCTGGCAGTAGACGTAGGGCTCGGCCCGGTACAGGTCGGCGTCGGTGCGGCAGAGCGGCAGGATCTGTCGGTAGTACTCGAGGGCCCGGTCGCCCCAGCCGAGGGCGGCGGCGGCCACCACGGCCCAGGTGTGGGCGTGGCAGAAGATGCCGCCGTTCTCCTTGGCGCCGGGCGGGAAGGTGGTGGTGCCCTGGACCCGCCGGTCGTAGCGGTCGTGGGGCGGCCACATCAGGCGGAGGCCGAACGGGGTGTCGAGCTTCTGGTGGGCGCTCTCCATCGCCTGGCGGGCCCGACGGACGTCCCCCAGCCCGCCGATCACCGCCCAGGACTGGCTGTTGAGGCTGATCTGGTTGTGGACGGCGTCATGGACGCCCAGCGGCTTCCCCTCGTCGTCGTAGGCGCGCGCGTACCACTCGCCGTCCCAGGCCACCCGCTCCACGGTCGCCGCCATCTCCGCCTGCTGGTCGCGGTAGCGCTGGGCCAGGGTGCGCCGGTCCCAGGCCTCGCACACCTCGGCCAGGTCGAGCAGGGCGCGGCAGAACTGCTGGGCCGAAAACACGCTCTCCGCCTTGCCGCTGCCGTGGTCGACGTTCATGGTGTCGTTCCAGTCGGAGAAGCCGTGGCGGGGCAGACCCTGCGGCCCGCGGTGGGCCAGCGTGAAGGCCACCGCGCGCTCGATGTGCTCGAAGACCGTGGCCTGGCCGCCGTCCTGGAACGGGATCGTCTGGTCCAGGTAGGCGAGGTCGCCCGTCTCCCTCAGGTAGGCGCAGGTCCCCAGCACCACCCAGAGGTGGTCGTCGCTGAACCACTGAGGCCATTCCGGGATCTCGCCGGCCAGCCCCGGGCCACCCTCGCCGGTGAGGGGGAAGACCTGGTGCCAGGTGTGGCCGTCCTGGAACTGGAGCTTCCACAGCGCGCTCAGCATCTCGCGCGCCTTCTCCGGGAGGTTGTGGACGGTGCCCAGGGTGTCCTGGGCCGAGTCGCGGGTGCCGATGCCGCGGCCCAGCCCGGTGTCGTAGCCGGAGACGAAGCGCGACCAGTACAGGGTGGCCCGGCACTGGACCGCGTTCCAGAAGTTGACCATCGCGTCGAGCTCCGGGTCGGGCGTCCGCACCGAGAGCTTGTCGAGGTACGAGGCCCAGTCCCGCTGCAGCTCCAGAAAGGCCGTCTCCGCCTCGGCCGGTTGGCTGAAGCGCGTGACGACGTCCGGTATCTTCTCGGGCGTGGCGGTGACGCCGAGCATGAAGACGATGGTCCGCTCCTGGCCCGGCTCCAGCAGGAGCTGGTGGCAGAGCGAGGCGATGTTGTTGCCGTTCGGGGCCAGCCGCCCGGTGGGCTCTCCCCGCTCGACCACCTCGGGGTGGCCGAGGTCGCGGTAGGCGCCCAGGAAGACCTCCCGGTCGGTGTCGAAGCCGATCGGGGCGGCGCTGGAGGCGAAGTAGGTGACGTCGGGCCGGAACTGGGTGGCCGCGATCAGCGTCCCGTCCTGCTCCCGGCTCCTGACGATGTGCATCCCCCAGTCCAGGTTGGTCTGGTCGACCACCGCGTCGTAGAAGCAGAGCTCCGCGTAGCTGAACGAGCGCAGCGTGCGCCGGCGGTCCCCCTCGTTCTTGACCCGGAGCACCCACAGCTCGCAGGGGCAGGTCTCGTCGGGCGGGCTGGGCGGAACGAAGTAGAGCAGCTCGGCCCGGATCCCGCGGTAGCTGCCGGTGATCCGGGTGTAGCCGGCCCCGTGCCGGCACTCGTAGGCGTCCAGCCGGCGCGAGACCACCGGCTGCCAGGTCGGGCTCCAGTGCTCGCCGGTCTCCTGGTCGCGCAGGTAGACGTAGCGACCGGGCTGGTCCACCGGGACCGAGTTGTACCGATATCGGGTGACCCGGCGGTTCCGGGGGTCGCGGTCGAAGGAGTAGCCCCCCGCGGTGTTGGAGATGATGCCGCCGTAGCGGCCTTCCCCCAGGTAGTTGATCCAGGGGGTGGGCGTGTCGGGACGGGTGATCACGTACTCGCGCCGCTCGACGTCGTAGCGGCCGTACGGGTTGGAGGTGGCGGTCAAGGTGGGGCCCTAGCCGAGCGCCGGGGCGGCGGGCTCCGCGCGCCTCTGGTTCAGCTCGGCCTCGATCTCCTTCATCCGCCTGTCGTCGAGCTTGTAGGCCAGGATCACCGCCATGGCGCCGAGCCCGAAGACGGCCGGGATCAGGCTCATCATCAGACGAAGCGTCAGCAGCACGCCTGGCGAGGCCTGGGTGTCCGGCTGAAACCCGACCAGCGCCAGCATCATCGAGGCGACGAAGCCCCCGATCGCCCAGCCGATCTTCTGCGACATGGTGGAGGCCGAGAACACCAGCCCAGTCGCCGTGCGCCCGGTCCTCCACTCGCTGTAGTCGGCGGTGTCGGCGTACATGGCCCAGATCAGGGCGCTCAGCGGGCCTCCCGTGAACGAGCCGATGATCTGCAGCACGTAGATCAAGATCAGTTGGTCCGGCCGGCACGGGAACAGGGCGGCGGTGCTCACCACGGCGATCACGAAGAAGAGCAGGAAGGTGTTCTTCTTGCCCAGCTTGGTCGCCAGCCAGCCCACGAACAGGCAGCCGACGATGGCCGCCACCTGGCCGATCCCGTTGAAGATCGAGGTCAGCCACTCGAAGCCGTAGGTCCGTCCGAACAGCTCCTGCTCGCCCACGTAGTACTTGAAGTAGTGGGCCGAGACGCAGACCCGGCTGGCCACGAACAGGATCATCGTCAGCGTGGTGGCCAGGAGGACCATCCACGGCTTGTTGCCGGCCAGGTCCTTGAGGTCTCGCGCCAGGGGCGTCCGCTGGGAGGCCGGAGGGCTGACCCGCTCTCGGGTGAAGGTGAAGCAGAACAGGAAGAACACCACGGCGACCACGCCGTAGATCACGAACGAGCTCTGCCAACCCTTGGCCTGGTCCCCGCTCCCGAGGTACTTGGCCATGGGCAGAAGCGAGAACGACACCACCGCCCCCGCGGCGTAGGAGAAGGCGAACTTGTAGGACGAGGCGCTGCCCCGCTCCAGGGGGTCGGAGGAGATGGCGCCCAGCAGCGCCGAGTAGGGGATGTTGATCGCGGTGTAGAGCATCATCAGCAGCGTGAAGGTGATCAGGGCGTAGACCACCTTGCCGGTGCCCGACAGATCGGGGGTGGTGAAGGTCAGCACTCCCACCACCGCGAAGGGGACGCACATCCACAAGAGGTAGGGTCGGAACCGCCCCCATCGGGTCCTGGTCCGATCGGCGAGCGCCCCCATCAGGGGGTCGTTGACCCCGTCCCAGAACCGGCTGGCCAGGAAGATCCAGCCAGCCGCAAACGCCGAGATCTTGAAGACGTCGGTGTAGAAGAACACCATGTAGACCATGAAGGTCTGCCAGTACAGCACCGATGCGAAATCCCCGGTTCCGTAGGCGAGCTTCTCGCGAAGCTTGAGCCCGCTGGTTGCCACGCTCATTGGTAGAAGACCCCCTTGATGAGACCTGGAGCGGGAGCCTAGTGTCTCGCGCGGCCGCGGTCAAGAGCGCAGGCCGCAGGGCGGGAGGCGGGACGCGGCCGGGGCAGGAGACCGGGGGGCCGGCTCAGCGCTGGCGTCCCTCGTGGGCCTCGATCGCCTCCAGCTCGGAAAGGCCCGGACCCGATTCCGGGTCCAGGCGCAGCGCCGCCTCGATCTGCAGGCGGGCCCGGGCCAATCGGCCGCTCCGCCGGTAGTACCGGGCCAGGCGGCAGCGCAGGTCGATGTCCCGAGGGTCGAGGTCGAGGGCGCTCAGGAAGTGGCGTTCGGCCTGGTTGGAGAGCTTGGGGTGCTCGGCCAGGGCCAGGGCGAGCAGCCGGCGCACGGTCCGCTCCTGGGGATCGGCGTTGGTGGCCTCCAGCAGCAGCGAGACCGCCGCGTCCCGCTCGCCCCGCTGGAGCAGGGCGCTGGCTTCACGGCCGAGACGGAGCGCCTTTGCGTGTGACTCGGCGGTGCTGGTGGCCGGGCGGGAGCTCTCGGAATGGCCGGAGAGCGAGCGGTCGTAGGCCTTGCGCCGTGAGCTGTCACGGAGCGCGTGGTAGGCCTCGCGGCGGCGGCTGCGGATGGCGTCGAGGGCGTTGTCGATCCTCACGTCGCCCATCACCGCCTTCGAGTCCTGCTGGTCCTGCTGGCACAGCCGCTGGTAGGCGGCCTCGACCTCCTCCGGGCTGTCGTGCAGCTTCAGCTCGAGGATCTCGTAGTGGGTGGCGCGGGACAAGGTCTCGAAGACCCGCAGGATACGATCGCTGGGGTCTTCGGCGTCCGAGGGGCCCGAGGCGACCTCGGCGACTCGGAAGCCGTCCAGCTCCGGCTCGACGGTGGGCACGTTTCCGGTCTCGTCGTCTCTTTCGACCAGGCCGCCGGCGATGGTCGCGTACAGGGCGCTCACCACCACCTCGCGGGGCGAGAGCTCGCCGAGGACGTCGGCCATCCGCACCTCGGCCCGGGCGTGGTCCAGGACCGCCCGCTCCACCGGGGTCAGCGCCACCCGGGTCAGGTCGAAGGGGGGTGGCGTGGTGCAGCGCAGCCGCTGGCCGAGGTCCCCGAGCGAGCGCTCCAGCCGCTGCGCGTCCCGGTACATCCGCGAGCCCTCGAACAGGAGCCGATCGGTGGACAGGTCGACCGCCAGGTCCAGCGGGGCCGGGTTGTTGACGGCCCGGAACTCCGTCTGGCCGTCGTTCCAGACGAACAGCGACAGGACGATCCTCTGAACCTGCCGCGCTACCTGCCCGCCCACCTCTTCCTGGCTCAGGGCGCCGGCGCCGACCAGGGCCTCGCCCAGGCGCTTGCCGCCGCCCGCCACCTGCTCGAAGGCGGCCGCGAACTCCGCCCGGCTGATGCGGCCCAGGCGGATGAGCTGCTCTCCCAGCTTGTCCTCGTCGAGAGTCGACGAGGCGAAGACGACGCGGCCGGACTGCAGGAACAGCGCCTTGGTCACGCCCGCGGAGCGGACGGTGAGGACCCCGGAACGGCCGGCGCGGTGCAGACGGCGGATCTCGTCGGCCAGCAGGACATCGTTTAGTGAGCTCACGTGGCCGCCAATGGCAGATGGTCGACGCAAGGTACTCCGAGCGGACGACGGCGTCAAGGTTGGGCCGGGCCGTCTGGGTCGGGTCGTCCGCAGACCCCCACTTGCGCGGGCGACGATCCCGAGCGAGCATCAGCCATCGGCGCCCCTTGTCCCTTAGGCCGCGCCGGTGGAGGTCCCCGAGATGGCAGAGGATTCCGCGGCCGACCGCCCGGCCGGCGGCGCTCCGGGAGAGGACGCCGTTGCCGAGATCGACGAGCTCCTGGACGGCGCCACCCCGCACACGCCGATCCTCTCCCCCGAGCTCGCCTCGATCGCCCAGATCGCCGGCGACCGGCGGCAGGAGCTGGAGAGGCGCCTCGAGGCGTTCGAGGACATCGCCGACTCCGACGTCGGCGACACCAGCCTCAACCGGGCTCGCAACCTGGAGCGCGAGATCGGCCTGCGCCAGGTCTACCTGAAGTTCGACGGCGGCAACCCCACCGGGACCCAGAAGGACCGCATCGCCTTCGCCCAGGCGATGGACGCGTTGCGCCGGGGCTTCGACGCCGTCACCATGGCCACCTGCGGCAACTATGGCGCGGCGATGGCGGTGGCGGCGTCGGTTGCCGGCCTCCGCTGCATCATCTACATCCCGGACGGCTGTCTCACCCGACGCCTCGCGGAGATGGAGGGTTTCGGCGCCGAGATCGTGCGCTCGCCGGGCGGCTACGAGGAGGCGGTGGCTCGCAGCCGCGAGCACGCCGCACGGGCCGAGATCTACGACGCCAACCCGGGGGGTGACAACACACCGATCCAGCTCAAGGCGTACGGCGAGATCGCCTTCGAGATCTACGACGAGCTCCGCGACGCGCCGGCGGCGGTGGCGGTGCCGGTCTCGAACGGGACTACCCTGGCCGGCATCTATCGGGGCTTCCTGAGCCTGTTCCGACGCGGCAAGACCTCCCACATGCCCAAGATGATCGCCGGCTCGTCGCCGGCCAAGAACCCGATTGTCTTGGCCTTCCTGAAGCAGACGGCGCGCTGCGAGAACCTGCCGCCGCAGCGGATCCGCGAGACGCGGGTCAACGAGCCGCTGATCAACTGGCACTCGATCGACGGCGACCTGGCGCTGGACGCGATCCGGGCCACCTCGGGCTTCGCCGAGCAGGTCTCCGACAAGGCCCTGATCGCCTACTCCCGCAGGGTCCGCGAGAGCGAGGGGCTGAACGTGCTGCCGGCCTCCACCGCCGGGCTGGCGGCCTTCATTCAGCGCCACCAGAAGTCGCCCTTTGCGCCCAACCGCTACGTCATCGTCCTGACCGGGAGGAGAAAGTGACCGGACCCGAGCCGGAAGGGCGAGCCATCGTCTACTGCGAGGGGGCCTTCGGCACCACCAACGGCAAGACCGCCCACGGCCTGGTGAGGTTCACCCGTCGCTATCGGGTGCTGTCGGTGGTCGATGCCCGGGCCGCGGGCCGCGATGCTCGGGAGCTCCTCGACGGCCACCCCGGCGGGATCCCGGTGCTGGCCTCGGTGGCGGAGGCGGTCGAGCACGCCGCCGGGTCCGGCCGGCCGGCCACCCACCTGGTGGTCGGCCTGGCCCCGGACGGCGGCCGGCTCGGTGTCGGCGGACGCCAGGACGTGCGGACGGCGCTGGAGCTGGGGCTGAACGTGGACTGCGGCCTCCACGACTTCCTGAGCGAGGACCCGGAGCTGGTTGCGATCGCCGAGCGGCGCGGCTGCCGGATCCGCGACATCCGCAAGCCGCCGCCGAGGGACCGGCTGCACTTCTTCTGCGGCAAGATCGAGCAGGTGACGGCCTTTAAGGTGGCGGTCCTGGGGACCGACTCGGCGGTGGGGAAGCGGACCACCGCCTGGCGGCTGGTGAGTGGCCTGGAGGAAGCCGGCGTCTCGGCAGCGATGGTCGGCACCGGCCAGACCGCCTGGCTGCAGGGCGCCCGCCACGGCATCGTCCTCGACTCGCTGGTCAACGACTTCGTCTCCGGCGAGATCGAGCACGCGGTCTACGGCGCCTGGCAGGATGGCCGGCCCGAGGTGATCGTGATCGAGGGGCAGGGGAGCCTGATGAACCCCGCCTACCCGGGTGGCTACGAGCTGCTGGCGGCGGGACGCCCGGACGTGGTGGTGCTCCAGCACGCCCCGGCCCGCCGCGAGTATGACGGTTTCCCCGGCTACCCGCTCCATCCGCTGAGGACCCAGATCCAGGCCATCGAGCTGGTCTCGGGCAAGCCCGTGATCGCGGTGACGATCAACCACGAGGGCCTCGATGACGGGGGCCTCGCCGCCGCCTGCGCCGCCATCGAGGCCGAGACCGGCCTGCCCGCCAGCGACGTGCTGCGGGACGGGGCGGGGAGGCTGGTCTCGGCGGTGCTCGACGCTCGTCGCCGGCGGGCCGAGGGGGCGCGCCGTTGAGCCCCGCCCGGCGGCCGGCCCGAGAGCCGCGGGACCCGCTGTCGCTGCTGGGCGTGATCCGGCGCCTGGAGGTGGGGCCGGTCCGGGTGGAGCGCCAGCGGCTGGTGGCGCCCTACACCGTCACCCGAGGCCGGCGTGGCTCCGACACCACCGAGCTCGTCTACACCTACGAGGAGCCCGTCTTCGACCCCGCGGACCCGGGGAGCCAGAACCTGGCCCATCTGATTGCCGCCCAGGTGGCCCTCAACTACGGCCTGTTCTGCGACGAGATCGTCCTCCGCGGTCCGTTCGACGCGATCGACCGACGCTTCCTGGCCGACAACGCCCGCCACACCGCTCGCGAGATCTACGTCAAGAAGTTCCTGGAGACGAACCCGTTCCTCCGTGGCGCGGCGGCGCGGCTGCCGGTGGTGAGGCGAAAGGACTACCTGCGGGCCCGGCTGGTCTTTCCCGACGCCGTCGACACCCGCAGCGGGGGAGGACCGGCACCGGGGTGGAGCTCGTCACCGGAAGGGCACGCGGTGCTCTCGAGCGGCGGCAAGGACAGCCTGCTGAGCTTCGGCCTGCTACAGGAGCTGGGCCTTGCCGTCCACCCGATCTACGTCAACGAGTCCGGCCGCCACTGGTTCACGGCCCTCAACGCCTATCGGCACTTCGCCCAGAACGTCCGGCACACCGCTCGGGTCTGGACCAACTCGGACCGCGTCTTCGCCTGGATGCTGCGTCACCTGCCGTTCGTGCGCCAGGACTTCGCCACCGTGCGTTCGGACGAGTACCCGATAAGGCTGTGGACGGTGGCGGTGTTCCTCTTCGGCGCCCTGCCCCTGCTGCGCAAACGTGGCCTCGGGCGGCTGCTGATCGGCGACGAGTACGACACCACCCAGCGCGGGAGCTTCCAGGGGATCCCCCACGCCGACGGGCTTTACGACCAGAGCCGGCCCTTCGACGAGGCCCTCACCCGCTACTTCCAGAGGAAGCGGTGGGGCCTCTGCCAGTTCTCGATCGTCCGTTCCCTCTCCGAGCTGCTGATCGAGAAGGTCCTGGCGGAGCGTTATCCCGACCTGCTGCGCGTGCAGACCTCCTGCCACGCCACCCACCGGGAAGAGGACCGTATCCACCCCTGCGGTCGCTGCGAGAAGTGCCGCCGGATCGTGGGGATGCTGGTGGCGCTGGGGGCCGACCCGGCCGCCTGCGGATACGACGAGGCTCAGGTGGCCCAGTGCCTGGCCGCGCTGCCGGCGGGCGGGATGCACCAGGAGCGTGCCAGTGTCGCCCAGGTCGCTCACATGCTGCGCGGGCGCGGCCGGCTCGCCGCCGACGCCATCGGCGGGGTGAAGGCGCGCCCCCGTCCGGAGGTGCTCAAGCTGCGCTTCGACCCGGACCGCTCCCCGCTTCAGGCGGTGCCGCGGGATCTGCTACAGCCGGTGATGCGGATCCTGACCGAGCACGCCGAGGGCGCGATTCGGCGGGTGGGGCGGGTGTGGGTCGAGACCGACCTGGCGCAGGACCTGGAGCAGGCGCCGCCCTACCCGTTCGAGGCCCGGGCCGCGGCGCCGCAGTCGGCCGAGTCGCGCCGCCTGGCGCAGGCCTTCGAGCTCGGGGAGCTGGCCTGGCCGGACGCAGCCGAGCGCTTCCGGCAGGTGGACGTGGCGCTCCTGCCGGTCGGCTCGCTCGAGCAGCACGGCCCGCACCTCCCCCTCGACACCGACGCCTTCGACGCCGCGCTCACCGCACGAAGGGTGGCCGCCGCCTGCAGCGACCCCAAGCCGATCGTGCTGCCGCTCATCCCCTACGGCGTCTCCTACGCCCACGAGGACTTCGCCGGGACGGTCAGCGTCGGCCCGGACACCCTCTCCCGGATGGTGTACGAGGTGGGTATGAGCCTGGCGCGTCAGGGGATCACCAAGCTGGTGATCATCAACGGGCACGGCGGCAACAGCCCGGCCCTGCACTTCGCCGCCCAGATGATCAACCGCGACGCCCACATCTTCACCTGCGTCGACACCGGCGAGACCAGCGACGCCGACGTTGCCGAGATCAGCGACGTCCCGAACGATGCCCACGCCGGCGACATCGAGACCTCCACCACCCTGGCGACACGGCCGGGCCTGGTGCGGATGGAGCGGGCGGTGAGCTTCGTCCCCGAGTTCTCCAGCTCCTTTCTGGATTTCGCCTCGCGTCGCAGCATCGGCTGGTACGCACGGACCGCCAAGATCTCCCCCTCCGGCGTGTTCGGCGATCCCACCCGCGCCACCCGCAGCAAGGGGGAGCGGATCTGGGAGGTCAGCGTGCGGCGCCTGTGCGAGCTGGTCGAGTCGCTCAAGCGGCTGAGCCTCGACGAGATCCACCAGAAGCGGTACTGACCATGCGCATCACCCGCCTGGAGGCCTGGCGCGTCGACATGCGGCTCGGCGAGCCCTACACGATCGCCTACGAGACCCTGGAGAAGGCTTCCAACGTCTTCCTGCGTCTCGACGTCGACCGGGGCGCCTCCGGCTACGGCTGCGCCGCGCCGGACCCGGTGGTCACCGGGGAGTCCCCCGAGTCGGTGATGGAGGCGCTTCGGACGGTGGCCGAGCCGCTGCTCCGAGGCGCCGATCCGCTGCGCCGCTCGGCCCTCCTGGAGCGCCTCGCCAAGCGGCTTCCCCACGCCACCGCCGCCCGCGCCGCCGTCGACATGGCCCTGCACGACCTGTTCGGCAAGCTGGTGGGCCAGCCGGTCCACCGCATCCTCGGCGGGTACCGTGACCGGATCCGGACCAGCGTGACGATCGGGATCCTGCCCCCGGACGAGACGGTGCGCCGGGCCCGGGATCGGGTGGGGCAGGGGTTCCGGGCGCTCAAGCTCAAGGGGGGCCAGGACCCCGCGCTGGACGCGGAGCGGGTGCTGAAGGTCCGGGAGGCGGTGGGCCCGGGGATCGAGCTGCGCTTCGACGCCAACCAGGGCTACACGGTGGAGGGATCGCTGCTGTTCGTGGAGCTGACCCGGCCGGCTAGGCTGGAGCTGCTCGAGCAGCCCACCCCGCGCGGCCAGCCCGACCTGATGGGCCGGGTGGTCGCGCAGGCGCCGATCCCGGTGATGGCCGATGAGAGCCTGATGAGCCTGCGCGACGCCTTCCGGATCGCCCGTCGCCGGCTGGCCGACATGGTCAACGTCAAGCTGATGAAGGCCGGGGGGATCGACACCGCGCTGCAGATCAACGCGGTGGCCCGCTCGGCCCGCCTGGAGGTGATGGTCGGCTGCATGGACGAGGCCGCGCTCGGCATCGCCGCCGGCCTGCACTTCGCCTTGGCCCGCCCCAACGTGGCCTACGCCGACCTCGACGGCCACCTCGACCTCGAGGGCGACCCGACCGCTGGAGGCGTGCTGCTCAGGAACGGCATGCTGGCCCCGACCGGCCGCCCCGGCCTCGGCTCCGACCCCAAAGGGACATGACCGGGTCGTAGCCGTCCCCCGGGGACATGACCCGATTCCGGACGTTCCAGCCGGGGAATCGGGATCGTGTCGCCCGGGAGACCCGGGAAACCCGGGAAACCAAACCCGGGGACACAATACGGGTTAAATAACCCGTATTGTGTCCCCGGGTTTTTGGGGCGGAGGCGGCGACAACGGGACAGGATCGTCTCCCGGTTTGGGCTAGGATGAGGGGCTCGTACGGACGGCGTCGGCCGTCCCGGAGAGACCATGGAGACACCGGACCAGGTGACGAGCGCCAGCGGAACGTCGGGACAGGTCCGGGCCCGCGCCAGCCAGGAGCTGCTCGACCTTTTCGGTAACGACTTCGAGCTCCGCCGCGGCCAGCCGACTCCGCTGGGGGCCACGCCGATGCGGGGCGGGATCAACTTCGCCGTGGTCTCGGGCGAGGCCACCTCGGTCCGGCTGGTGCTGTTCGCGCCGGGGCGCGAGGAGCCGGTGGTGGAGCTGCCGCTCGAGGCGAGGTACAACCGCACCGGCGACGTCTGGCACGCCTTCCTGCGCGGGGTCGATCCGGGCTTCGAGTACGGCTACCGGGCCGAGCGCGAGCCCAACCCGGAGCCCCACATCCACCGGTTCGACCCTCAGGCGCTGCTGGTCGACCCCTACGCTCGAGCGCTCTCGGGTGGCGAGGAGTGGGGCGAGCCCCCGCCCACGCCGCCAGGAAGCAGCGGATTCGTCTCCAGGCGGTGCTGGCGCTCGCGCGTCCCCCGGGACGAGTTCGACTGGGGCTTCGAGACCCCCATCAACCGCCACCTGGCCGACTCGATCATCTACGAGGCCCACGTCCGCAGCTTCACCGCCCATCCCTCCTCAGGGGTGGCCCACCCGGGGACCTACGCCGGGCTGATCGAGAAGATCCCGTATCTCCAGGAGCTCGGCATCACCGCCCTCGAGCTGCTGCCGGTGACCGAGTTCGACGAGACCGAGATGGTGCGGGTCAACCCCTACACCGGCGAGCGGCTACGCGACCTGTGGGGCTACCAGCCGATCGGCTTCTTCGCACCCAAGGCCGGCTACGCCGCCAGCGGAAGCGAAGGCGGCGCGGTGGCCGAGCTCAAGCGGCTGGTCCGGGCCCTGCACGAGGCTGGGATCGAGGTCATCCTGGACATGGTGTTCAACCACACCGGCGAGGGGGACGAGCGCGGCCGCACCCTCAGCTTCCGGGGGCTCGAGAACCCCACCTACTACATGCTCGACGACGGCGGGCGCTACCTCAACTTCTCCGGCTGCGGCAACACCATGAACTGCAACCACCCCCGGGTCCGGAGCCTGATCCTGGAGTCGCTCCGCTACTGGGTCACCGAGGCCCACGTGGACGGCTTCCGCTTCGACCTGGCCTCGATCCTGGGCCGGGGACAGGACGGGTCGGTGCTGAGCGATCCGCCGCTGCTGGAGCGGATCGCCGGCGATCCGGTGCTGGCCCATACCAAGCTGATCGCCGAGGCGTGGGACGCCGCCGGCCTGTACCAGGTCGGCTCGTTCCCGAGCTTCGGCCGCTGGGCGGAGTGGAACGGCCGCTTCCGCGACGACGTGCGGCGCTTCGTCAAGAGCGACGCCGGCATGGTCCGGCTGCTGGCCACCCGGCTGTGCGGCAGCGCCGACCTCTACCGCGGCAACGGCCGCGCCCCGTACCACAGCGTCAACTTCGTCACCAGCCACGACGGCTTCACGCTGGCCGACCTGGTCAGCTACAACGCCAAGCACAACACCGCCAACGGCGAGGCCAACCGGGACGGCCACGACGACAACCAGAGCTGGAACTGCGGCGAGGAGGGTGAGGCGGCCTCCCCGCGGACCAGGGCCCTGCGGGCGCGTCAGGTCAAGAACTTCGCCACCCTGCTGCTGGTCTCCCAAGGGGTGCCGATGCTCCTGGCCGGGGACGAGCTCGGGCGCACCCAGCACGGCAACAACAACGCCTACTGCCAGGACAACGAGGTCTCCTGGATCGACTGGTCGCTGCTGGAGCGCAACCGGGACCTGTTCCGGTTCTTCTCCCGGCTGATCCGCTTCCGCAAGGCCCACCCCAGCCTGCGCCATCGTGCCTTCTGCGAGGACCAGCCGGGGGGCCGGTCCGCCATCGCCTGGCACGGGATCCGTTGCCACGCGCCGGACTGGACCTGGGACTCGCGGTCGTTGGGGCTGCAGCTCTGCGGCGTGGGGGAGGACGACGAGATCTACGTCGCCATGAACGCCCACTGGGAGGGGCACCGGTTCGAGCTGCCGCCGCTCCCCTCGCCCAGGACCTGGCGCCTGTTCGTGGACACGGGCAACCAGCCGCCCCAGGACATCGAGGAGCCCGGCCGCGAGGCGCCCTGGCCCGACACCAGCTACCCGGTGGGGCCGCGCAGCGTGGTGGTGCTGGTGGGCCGCTAGCCGGTGGACGGTACAATCTCGGAGACTTGGCTGCCATGAGCGAGCAAGACCGGCCCATCTCGGAAGGCGCACGGAGCTTCGACGCGGTGAGGCCGCTGGACTTCCACGACCTCATGCACTTCCGGGTGATGAACATCCAGCTCGTCTGCAGCCCCTACGACCTGTTCCTGCTGGAGGAGGCGGGCAACCTCGGCGAGCGGATGCTGGGCGAGTACCGCAACCTCGACCTGCACTACAGCCCCGGCCTCTCCGGGGTCTCCCGGGGAGAGGTGGCGCTCGAGCGCCTCCGTTCCCGCCAGTGCGACCTGGTGATCAGCACCCCCCACGTCGGCGACATGAACGCGGTGGAGCTGACCCGGCGGATCCACGAGCAGAGCCCGGGGCTTCCGGTGGCCGTGCTGGGCTACAACGTCCGGGAGCTCGAGGAGCTGTCGGCGCGCCACGACACCTCCTGCCTGGCCGGGCGCTTCCTGTGGCAGGGCGACGCACGGATCCTGCTGGCCATCATCAAGGTGGTCGAGGACGCCATCAACGCGCCCCACGACACCCGCAGCGTCGGGGTCCAGGTGATCCTGCTGGTGGAGGACAGCGTCCGCCACTACTCCTCGTTCCTGCCCGTGATCTACTCCGAGCTGTTCCAGCAGTCGCGGCGGGTGATCTCGGAGGGGGCCAACCAGGAGATGAAGGTGACGCGGATGCGGGCGCGTCCCAAGATCCTGCTGTGCCGGACCTTCGAGGAGGCCGAGACGGCGTTCGCCGCGTACGAGGAGCACGTGCTCGGGGTGATCTCCGACATCGAGCTGCCCCGGGGCGGGGCCCTCGACGGCGCCGCCGGCCTCTCGCTGGTGGAG
This sequence comes from uncultured Acidobacteriota bacterium, assembly GCA_964574335.1. GTDB lineage: Bacteria > Acidobacteriota > Vicinamibacteria > Fen-336 > Fen-336 > CAZNNH01. The sequence goes on from CAZNNH010000044.1 coordinate 29,104, forward strand.
CTGGTGCGGGCACGGCAGGCGGACGTGCCGATCATCCTGCAATCGGCCCAGGCCGAGAACCGGGTGCAGGCCGAGTCCGCCGGCGCCGCCTTCCTGCTCAAGGGCTCGCCGGTGCTGCTCACCGACCTGCGGCGGCTGCTGCTGCGCGACTTCGGCTTCGGCGACTTCGTCTTCAAGCTGCCCGACGGGACCACGGTGGCGAACGCCGCCGACCTCCTGGACCTGGAGCGCAAGCTCCACGAGGTACCGGCCGAGAGCGTCGTCTACCACGCCTCGCGCAACCACTTCTCCCGCTGGCTCAAGGCCCGCAGCGACTTCGAGCTGGCCCGGGAGCTGCGCCCCCGGCGGCGCGGTCCCGGCGCCGACCCCGAGGACGTCCGCCGCAGCCTGGTCCAGTCCATCTCCCGCTACCGCGAGGGGCGCAGCCAGGAGGTGGTGGCCGACTTCGACGCCCACGCCCTCGACGAGGGGATCAACTTCCTGAAGATCGGCAGCGGCTCGCTGGGAGGCAAGGCGCGCGGGCTGGCCTTCGCCCGCCTGCTGATGGGACGGCGGCGGCTGCGCAACCGCTATCCCGGGGTCCGGGTCTGGGTGCCGCCGACGGTGGTGGTGGCCACCGACGTCTTCGACGAGCTGCTCGAGCTCAACCAGCTCAAGGAGGCGGCGCTCAGCGGGTCGGACGAGGCCGACCTGCTGGAGCTGTTCGATGCCGCGGTCTTTCCCCGGCAGGCGCGCGCCGACCTGGCCGCCTTCCTGAGCGTGGCCCACTACCCGCTGGCGGTGCGCTCCTCGAGCATCCTCGAGGACTCTCACGACGAGCTGCTGGCGGGGATCTACGACACCTACATGCTGCCCAACCTCGACCTCGACCCCGAGGTCCGGCTCCAGCAGCTCCTCCACGCCATCAAGCGGGTCTACGCCTCCACCTTTTCGCGCCGGGCCCAGGAGCGCCTGGAGGGGAGCCCCCACCGTCTAGAAGAGGAGAAGATGGCGGTCCTGGTCCAGAGGATCGTGGGCAGCGACCACGGCGGGCGCTTCTATCCCACCCTGGCCGGTGTCGCCCGCTCCACCGACGGGCTGACGGCGGCCCGGAACCGTTGCGCCGGGGGCGTGGTCGCGGTCCGGCTGGGGCTGGGACCGGTAGACCTGAACGACGAGTCCGGCGTTCGCCTGGAGCGCAGCATGGACGCCGCGCCGATGCGGTTCGAGGCGGTGGCGGCGGCGCTGACCCAGAAGCAGCGGCAGCTCTCGGCCCTCCACCTGTCGGCGGCCGCCGACTCCCACGGGCCGGCCACCATGGCTGAGACCTGCTTCGGCATCGATGTGGCGCGCTCCGACGGAACCCTCGACCTGCTGGCGGCCGCCTCCGACTTCCCGCTCTGCGAGATCCTGGACGAGCTGATGACGGCCGGCCACCACGGTGTGGGCACCCCGGTGGAGCTCGAGTTCGCGGTGGACCTGAGCCAGCCGCCTCCCGACGAGGCCCGCTGGTTCGCCCTGCTGCAGATCCGTCCCGTGCGCCGCTCGTGACCGGCGTCTCTTCGCGCTCCGTCACCGGTCGTCGCATCCAGATACGGGGGACGGTACAAGGGGTGGGGTTCCGCCCCTTCGTGGTGCGGCTGGCGCGCGAGGAGGGGATCGCCGGGCGCGTCTCCAACCAGCCGGACGGTGTGGTGGTCGAGGCCTTCGGCCCGGTGGCGGCCGTTCTCCGCTTCGTGGAGCGCCTGGGGACGGGCCCGCCGGCGGCCGCCCGGATCCGCGACCTGGTGACCCGGACCATCCCCCACGAGTCCCTCGAGGACTTCGTCATCGCCGACAGCGGCCGGGCCGGCGAGCGCCGGGTCTCGATCCCCCCCGACCTGGCCACCTGCCCCGATTGCCTGGCCGAGCTGTTCGACCCGGCCGACCGCCGCTACCTCTACCCGTTCATCAACTGCACCCACTGCGGGCCCCGCTTCACGATCGCGAGCGACGTCCCCTACGACCGGCCCGGCACCAGCATGGCGGCGTTTCGGATGTGCTTGCGCTGCCAGGCCGAGTACGACGATCCGTCGGACCGACGCTTCCACGCCCAGCCCAACGCCTGCCCCGAGTGTGGGCCGCGGCTTGCGCTGCTGCCGCCCGCGGGAGTCGGGGGTGGCGAGGACGATCCGCTGGGTGAGGCGGTGGCGGCCCTGGGCCGTGGCGAGATCGTGGCGATCAAGGGCCTGGGCGGCTTCCACCTGGCCTGCGACGCGACCTCAGCGCCGGCGGTTCTTCGGCTGCGCGAGCGCAAGCACCGGGACGAGAAGCCGTTCGCGGTGATGGTGAAAGACCTGGCCGCTGCCCAACGCCTCGGCCGGCTGGGGCCTGAGGGGCTCCGGGCCCTGTCGGGGCCGGAACGGCCGATCGTGCTCGTCGAGCGGACCGCCGAGGGAGGTCTGGCGGCGGAGGTGGCGCCCGGCAACCCGCTTCTGGGTCTGATGCTGCCCTACACGCCGCTGCATCACCTGCTGCTCCGGGCGGTGGGACGACCGCTGGTGATGACCTCGGGCAACCTCTCGGACGAGCCGATCCTTTGCGAGGCCTCCGAGCTGCTCGAGCGCCTGCCGGGGGTGGCCGACCTGGTGCTGACCCACGACCGGCGCATCGAGAGCCGCTGCGACGACTCGGTGGTGCGCGTGATCGGCGCCCGGCCGGTCCTCCTCCGGCGGGGGCGCGGCTTCGTGCCGCTTCCGGTGGCGGTGCCCCTGGCCTTCGAGCGGCCGGTGCTCGGCTGCGGCGGCCAGCTCAAGAACGCCCCCTGCCTCGGCGTCAATGACTCGGCCCACTTCGGCCCTCACGTGGGCGACCTCGAGGCCGCCGAGACCCTCGCTGCCCTGGTCGCCGTCATCGAGCGGATGGAGCGGTTCCTCGGCGTCCGGGCCGAGGTGGTGGCCCACGACCTCCATCCCGAGTATCTTTCCACCGTCTACGCCCACGAGCGGCCGGACGTGGTGCGGGTCGGCGTCCAGCACCACCACGCCCACGTCGCCGCGGTGATGGCCGAGCACGGCGTGACCGGTCCCGTGCTCGGCGTGGTCTACGATGGTGTGGGCCTGGGCACGGACGGGGGCCTGTGGGGAGGAGAGGTGCTGGCCACCACCTACGGAGGATTCGAGCGCCTGGCGACCTTCCGGCCCCTGCCTCTTCCCGGAGGAGACGCCGCGGTGCGCGGGGTGTGGCGGATCGCGCTCGCCGCCCTCGAGGACGCGTTCTCGGGCGAGCCGCCCCTCGAGGGCTTCGAGGTCTTTCGCGGCGTACCGCCGGACGAGCTGACGGGGGTTCGCCAGATGCTCGCGCGGGGCTTCCGTTGCCCAGGGGCGCACGGCGTGGGCCGCGTCTTCGACGGCTTCGGGGCCCTGTTCCTTGGACGCCGGGTCGCACGCTACGAGGGACAGGTGGCGTTGCAGTGGAACCTGGTGGCCGACCCGCGTGAGGCGGGCACCTATCCCTTCGAGATCGACCGTGCCCGGCCGATCTGGCAGCTCGACCTCCGGCCGGCCTGGCGCGAAGCGGTGGCCGACTCGCGGTCGGGACTTCCGCCGTCGATCCTCTCGGGGCGCTTCCACAACACGCTGGCCGATGCCACCGCGGCCCTCGTCCGAGGGGCCGCCGAGCGGAAGGGCGCACAGCCGGTGGTGCTGACCGGCGGCTGCTTCCAGAACCCGCTGCTGGTCGAGCGGGTGCTCGAACGGCTGCGCCCGTCGTTCGAGGTGCTGTTGCCCGAGCAGGTGCCGCCGGGCGACGGGGGAATATCCCTCGGCCAGGCGATGGTGGCCGCGGCCCGGGTGCGGGAGGGGGGCGAGCCATGTGCCTAGCGGTTCCGGGACGGGTGGTCGAGATCGACTCGCAGGACGAGCTGCTGAGGAACGCCAGCGTGGACTTCGGCGGCGTCGTCCGGCAGGCCAGCCTGGCCTATCTCCCCGAGGCGGTGGTCGGCGACTACGTGCTGGTCCACGCCGGCTTCGCCATCTCGCGGCTCGACGAGGAGGAGGCCCGGGCCACGCTCCTGCTGCTGGCCGAGCTGGAGCCGGGGCCGGAGGCGTGAAGCACCTCGACGAGTACCGCGATCCGGAGCGGGCCGGCGCGGTGCTGGCGGCGATCCGGGACGCCGCGCGGAGGCCGTGGACGTTGATGGAGGTCTGCGGCGGCCAGACCCACGCCATCCTGCGCTTCGGCCTCGATCAGCTCCTGCCCCAGTCGATCCGCCTGATCCACGGTCCCGGGTGCCCGGTGTGCGTGACCAGCCTCGGGACCATCGACCGTGCCCTGGCGATCGCCGCCCAGCCCGACGTCATCTTCTGCTCGTTCGGCGACATGCTGCGGGTGCCGGGGTCGCGTCACGACCTCCTGTCCGTCAAGTCGCGGGGCGGCGACGTGCGTTTCGTCTACTCGCCCCTCGACGCGCTGGAGCTGGCGCGCGCGAACCGGGAGCGCCGGGTGGTCTTCTTCGCCGTCGGCTTCGAGACCACCGCCCCCGCGGTCGCGATGGCCGTGCTGCAGGCGGAGCGGGAGGGGCTCTCCAACTTCTTCCTGCTGGTGGCCCACGTCCTGGTGCCGCCCGCCCTGGAGGTCATCCTGGCGGAGCCCGAGTGCCGGGTGCAGGCGCTGCTGGCGCCCGGCCACGTCTGCGCGGTGGCCGGGACCGGCGACTACCGGCGCCTGGCCGAGCGCTACCGGGTGCCGATCGTGGTGACGGGTTTCGAGCCGGTCGACATCCTGCAGGGCGTGCTCTTGGCGGTGCGCCAGCTCGAGGCAGGGGAGGCGCGCCTCGACAACGCCTACGCCCGGGCGGTGCCGGCCGAGGGCAACCGCCACGCCCAGGCCGCGCTCGGTCGCGTGTTCGTCCCCGTCGATCGGGACTGGCGGGGGCTGGGTGTCATCCGAACGAGCGGCTATGCGCTGGCCCCGGCGTACGCTTGCTTCGACGCCGAGCGCGTCTTCGAGGTCCCCGAGACCGAGGCCCGTTCGTCCGAGGCGTGTCGCAGCGGCCTGGTCCTCCAGGGGCGCCTGCGCCCCTTCCAGTGCCCCGAGTTCGGCACCGGCTGCACCCCCGAGCATCCGCTGGGGGCGACCATGGTCTCGTCGGAGGGGGCCTGCGCCGCGTACTACCGCTACCGGCGGACTGGTCCCGCCTCAGCTTCCGGAGACTAGCCATGTCCCGCGACTCGTCTTCCCCCCTCGTCTGCCCGGTGCCGCTCGAGCCCGGTGACCGCATCCAGCTCGCCCACGGCGGCGGCGGACGCCTCACCGCGCGTCTGATCGAGCGGGTGCTGGTGCCGGCCTTCGACAACCCCCAGCTCAGCGCCCTCGACGACGGCGCGACCCTCGAGGTGGCCGGGGAGCGGCTGGCGTACACCACCGACAGCTTCGTGGTCACGCCGCCCTTTTTCCCCGGCGGCGACATCGGCTCGCTCTCGATCTACGGCACCGCCAACGACCTCGCCATGTGCGGGGCCGATCCGCTGTTCTTCTCCGCCGGGCTGATCCTGGAGGAGGGCTTCCCGATCCCGAGCCTGGAGCAGATCGTGGCCTCGATGGCGGCGGCGTGCCGGCGGGTGGGGGCGCCCCTCGTCACTGGCGACACCAAGGTCGTCGACCGCGGCAAGGGGGACGGCATCTTCATCAACACCTCGGGGGTGGGGCGGGTGCGGAAAGGCGTCTCGGTCTCCAGCCGCGGCGCGCGCCCCGGCGACGTGGTGCTGGTGTCGGGGCCGGTGGGCGATCACGGGATCGCGGTGATGGCCCGCCGCGAGGGGATCGCGCTCAAGACCGAGCTGGGCAGCGACTGCGCGCCGGTGTGGCCCCTGGTGGCCGCCCTGCTCGACGCCGCCCCCGACGTCCGCGCGCTGCGCGACCCCACTCGAGGCGGCCTGGCCACGGCGCTGTGCGAGATCGCGGCCGCCTCCGGCGTCGGGATGGACCTCCAGGAGTCGGCCATCCCGGTGCGCGAGACGGTGCGCGGCGCCTGCGAGCTGCTGGGGCTGGATCCCCTCTACGTGGCCTGCGAGGGGCGCTTCCTGGCGGTGGTGCCGCGGGAACGGGGAGAGGCGGCGCTTCTCGCGGTGCGGGCCCTGCCCAACGGCGCCTCGGCCGCCCTGATCGGCGAGGTCACCGAGACGCGTCTGGGAGCGGTGCGCCTGCGCACCCCGCTCGGCAGCTACCGGGTGCTCGAGCGGCAGAGCGGCGAGCAGCTCCCCAGGATCTGCTGAGAGGCCTCTGGCGTCATGGCTCGCCGTCGGTCGCGGCGCCGGATCTTCCTCTGGCCCCTGGCGGGCCTGGCGGTGGCCGTCGTCGGCGTGGCCCTGGTCTGGATGGGGCTGCCCGCACGCAGCGAGGTGCGGGCGCTCCGGAGGCGCAACCCGAAGTCGACCGCCTTGATGCGCCAGCGGGCCGAGGAGGCGCGCCGAGCCGGCCGCCGCGTTCGGCAGGCTCAGCAGTGGGTGCGGCTTCCCGGGATCCCGCGGGACCTGATCTGGGCGGTGGTCCTGTGCGAGGACGCCAAGTTCTTCGACCACGAGGGCTTCGACTGGCAGCAGATCCGGGAGTCGGCGGAGAAGGACCTGCGCAGCTTCCGCTTCGCGCGCGGCGGCAGCACCATCACCCAGCAGCTCGCCAAGAACCTGTTCCTGTCCAGCCGCAAGGACCCGCTGCGCAAGCTGCGGGAGGTGGTGCTGGCGCGCTGGATCGAGGACGACCTGCCCAAGCGGCGGATCCTCGAGCTGTACCTCAACCTGATCGAGTGGGGTGACGGCATCTACGGCTGCGCCGCCGCCGCCCGCGCCTACTACGGCAAGCCGGTCGGGGAGCTGACCCGCTCCGAGGCCGCCGGCCTGGCGGCCATGATCCCGAGCCCGCTCACCCTGAACCCCAAGGTCAGCCCGGCCCGCTACCGGCGCGCCCAGCGGCGGGTAGAAGCGCTCCTCGCCACCGACCGCTACGTGGTCGACCGCATCCAGACCCTAGAAAACCGGGGACACATTACGGATTAAATGTCCTATGTCATGGATCAAACAACCCATATTGTGTCCCCGGGTTTTCTACAGGCGGACGAGGTGGGCGAGGGCCAGCACTGCCGCGGGGACGATCACCGAGGCGGCCAGGTTGACCCAGAACCCGAGGCGCACCATCTGGGTGATCCGCACCTGGCCCGACCCGTAGATGATGGCGTTGGGCGGGGTGGCCACCGGTAGCATGAACGCCATGCTGCAGCCCAGGGCGCAGCCCAGGGCCGGCGGCAGGACGTCGACGCCGGCCGCCTGGGCCGAGGCGATGGCCAGCGGGACCAGCATGGTGGCGGTGGCGGTGTTCGAGGTCAGCTCGGTCAGGAAGACCGCGAACACGGTGAAGACGACGGTCAGCGAGGCCGCCGAGCTGGCGCCGGTCAGCTCGGTGAGGGTCTGACCGACGGCGGCCGCCAGCCCGGTCTTGAACATCGCCCCGCCCAGCGCCAGGCCCCCGCCGAAGAGCAGCAGCGTCCCCCAGTCGATGTGGGCGGCCTGGGTCCACGAGAAGGTGAAGCGCCGCTCCTTCCAGTCGACGGGCAGCACGAACAGCAGGCAGACGGCCAGGAGCGCGACGATGCTCTCCGGAAAGGCGCGGGAGAGCCATCGGTAGGAGGGGCTCTCGTTGCCGGCCACGATGCCAACGATGCCCGGCAGCACCCAGAGCGAGACCGCCAGGCCGAAGGCCACCACCACGTTCTTCTGGCCGAGCGTCCACGGTCCCAGCCGACGCCGCTCGGCGGCGACCACCTCGCGCCCGCCCCGCAGCCCCCTCATCTCGGCAGGCAGCAACAGGCCGAGGTAGACCAGGGCGAAGGCGAGCATGGCCGCGCTGATCGGCACCGCCAGCGCCATCCACCGCACGAAGGATATGTGGATGTCCACCAAGGTGGCGAGCTGGCCGAGGGCAATCAGGTTGGGCGGGGTGCCCACCGGCGTGCCGATCCCCCCGATCGAGGCGCCGTAGGCGCAGGCGAACAGCAGCGGCCCGGCCAGCCGCCTGCGGGCGGCCTCGACCGCCCCGGGGGCCTCCCCCTCGGCGGGGCGTCGGAGTGCCGCCACCGTGCCCAGGGCGATCGGGTAGAGCATGGCGGTGGTGGCGGTGTTGGACAGCCACATCGACAGCCCGGCCGCCAGGCAGGCGAAGCCCACCATGCAGCGCAGGCCGGAGCCGCCGAACAGCCGGGTGCCGAGCAGGGCGAAGGCGACGCGCCGGTCCAGGCCGTGGAAGGCCATCGCCTCGGCCAGCACGAACGAGCCGAGGAAGAGGAAGATGACCGGGTCGCCGAAGCCGGCCAGCGCCTCCTTGGCGGAGAAGACGCCGAAGACCACCGCCAGCGCCGGGCCCATCAGGGCGGTGATCGGGATCGGCACCGCCTCGGTGACCCACCAGATCAGCACCCAGGCCATGATCGCGGCCAGGCGCCCGGCTTCAGGCGAGAGTCCGGTCGGCGGGAAGAAGAGCACCGCCAGGAAGGCGGGGGGGCCCAGGAACAGGCCCGCCGTTCGGCGCCGGCGCTCGAAGACCAGCTCGGCGGGCGAGAGCCGCTGGCGGGCATCGGCCAGGTCGCCGAAACGGATCGGTTCGTCCATCTGCCTCCGACCATATGCGGCGCCACGGTCGGGGTCAAGGCTGGCACCCCACGGTGGCGCTAACATAGAGAAGAGAGCCTCAGCCAGCCAGCGGAGGAGGTACCGTGCCGAGCCTCGGCGCCGCCGTTGTCGCATCTCTGGCGGGGTGGGTGATCGCGAGCCTGGTCCAGCCCTACCTGGGGACCGGCCTGACGCTGCTGCTGTCGTTCGTCTGCTCGACCGTGGCCTTCTTCGCCGCCCGACAGTGGCTGCGCGACCTGCGAGGCCGGTGAGGCTGGCCGCTCGCCCCGAGGCGGCGGATCAGGCCGGAGCAAGCGGAGCGGTGCCCCCGACTCGCGTCACTTCCTATCGACGACAACCGAGGACGGTGGATTCGCAGGGAAGTGTTACCCGTGTCGCCGGACATTCTGTCAGCTATGTTCCCGGTTGCTCACGTGATTCCTCGCACATCACTCGTCCGCTCTATCCTCGACCGTGACAGTCGGGCGTGCCTCGCGGAATGTCGCGATTGCCTGCGCGGTAACACGCGTGCCCCCGAGGTTCACCCGAGTGAGCCCTAGCAAGCTCTCGAGGTACGCCAGGTCGCGGTCCGTCATTGGCGGCCCGGTATCGTCCGGCGTGAAGGAGTGCGCGATGGACATGCCGCATTCGGCCGTTGGTAGTCCTTTTTTCCGCCACTGCCGCTCCAGCGCACCGAGTGAAAAATGGACCAATACGTCACCAGACCCCGCGAACACCGTGATCGACGCGCCACGGATCCGCAGTTGCTCGATGGCCGCTGCCTCGGCGGGCGATAGAGTGACTGGCGCGATGGGCGCCGGGAGCGGTGGCGGAAACGGCACGGCCAGCTCTGGCAGAGAACCCGACTTCTGGACCGGCTGCGGCAGCGCCGCGTCATCAATGCCGCAGGCCACCTGCGTGGCTGCGAGCAAGGCCACGCAATGGCACCAGTTGCTCATGCCA
>CAZNNH010000045.1:0-9141 GCA_964574335.1 uncultured Acidobacteriota bacterium
AGGGGATGACGAAGTAGCCGTCGGCCAGCCCCTGCATGAGGGCGCTGGCGCCGAGGCGGTTGGCGCCGTGGTCGGAGAAGTTGGCCTCGCCGATGATGTGCAGACCGGGGATGCTGCTCATCAGGTTGTAGTCCACCCACAGCCCGCCCATGGTGTAGTGGCTGGCGGGGTAGATGCGCATCGGGACTTTGTAGGGGTCGTCGTCAGTGATCCGCTCGTACATGTCGAAGAGGTTGCCGTAGCGCTCGCGGATCACGCCCGCGCCCAGGCGCTCTATGGCGTCCTTGAAGTCGAGGTAGACGCCGTACCCGGTGTCGCCGATGCCACGTCCCTCGTCGCAGACCTCCTTGGCGCTGCGGGAGGAGATGTCGCGGGGGGCCAGGTTGCCGAAGCTCGGGTACTTTCGCTCCAGGTAGTAGTCGCGCTCCTGCTCGGGGATCTGGCCGGCCGGCCGCTTGTCCCCCTTCTGCTTGGGGACCCAGATCCGCCCGTCGTTGCGCAGCGACTCGCTCATCAGGGTGAGCTTGGACTGGTGGTCTCCGGTGACCGGGATGCAGGTGGGGTGGATCTGGGTGTAGCAGGGGTTGGCGAAGGCGGCCCCTTTCTTGTGGGCGCGCCAGATGGCGGTGGCGTTGCACCCTTTGGCGTAGGTGGCCAGGTAGAAGACGCTGCCGTAGCCACCGGTGGCCAGGACGACGGCGTCGGCGAGGAACGAGCGGATCTCGCCGGTGACCATGTCCCGGGTGACGATGCCGCGGGCCTGGCCGTCGATCACGATCAGCTCCAGCATCTCGTGGCGCGAGAACATCTTCACCTTGCCGGCCTTGATCTGGCGGGAGAGCGCCGAGTAGGCGCCGAGCAGGAGCTGCTGGCCGGTCTGGCCGCGGGCGTAGAAGGTGCGCGAGACCTGGGCGCCGCCGAAGGAGCGGTTGTCGAGCAGGCCGCCGTACTCGCGGGCGAAGGGCACCCCCTGGGCCACGCACTGGTCGATGATGCGCACGCTGTTCTCGGCCAGCCGGTAGACGTTGGCCTCGCGGGCCCGGAAGTCGCCGCCCTTGACGGTGTCGTAGAAGAGGCGAAAAACGCTGTCGCCGTCGTTCGGGTAGTTCTTGGCGGCATTGATGCCGCCCTGGGCGGCGATCGAGTGGGCCCGGCGCGGGCTGTCCTGGTAGCAGAAGCAGGCGACGTTGTAGCCCAGCTCACCGAAGGAGGCGGCCGCCGAGGCGCCGGCCAGGCCCGAGCCGACCACGATCAGCGAGTACTTGCGCTTGTTGGCCGGGTTGATCAGCTTCATCTCGAAGCGGTGCTTGTCCCACTTCTTCTCGATGGGGCCGTCGGGCACGTTCGCGTTCAGTTCCATCTGGGGCCCCCTTACCGGATCACGCCGGTCAGCACGGCCACCGGGATCGAGATGTTGCCGCCGACGAGAAACAGGGTGAAGACGGCGGCGAAGACGCGTCTCAGGGCGTCGTAGCGCGGGTGGCTGAGGCCCAGCGACTGCAGCATGCTCCACAGCCCGTGGTACAGGTGCAGGCCCAGGGCCAGCATCGCCAGGATGTAGAAGCCCGAGGCCCAGACGTTGCTGAAGCCGATCACCACGTTGCTGTAGACGTCGGCCGGGTCGAACTGGGGGTGGACGGTCCCGGTGGTGAAATGCAGCAGGTGGTAGACGATGAACAGGAAGAGCAGCGGGCCGCTCCAGCGCATGGTCCGCGAGGCGTAGTCGGACTCCTGGTAGCGGGTCTTCCGGTAGCCGATCGGGCGGGCCGACCAGCTCGTCAAGGTCAGGACGGTGGCGGCCCAGATGTGGAGCCCCACGATCGTCAGCAGGCCCAGGCGCACCACCCAGAGCAGCGGCCCCATGCTCTTGAGCAGGTGGGCGTAGTGGTTGATCTTCTCGGGCCCCTGGTAGATCTGCAGGTTCCCGAGCAGGTGGCCGACCACGAAGCCGAACAGCACGATGCCGGTGACGGCCATCACCAGCTTCCTGCCGACGGAGGACCCCAAGAAGGCGCTCACCCAGCTCATCGCTCCTCCCTCGTTGACGGCGATCGGGACGGTGGTCACGACGGCGAGATCATACCTCCCCGCCGCCGCGGTCTCAATGAATCAAGGGGTTCATGGATCAGGCCGCCTCGATCCCGTGGATCTCAGGGTGGTGGGCGGCTCGCCGTGTGACGGATGGCGCGCGTGGCCGTAGACACGTGTGGACGGCGAGATCGTCGCTCGCGTGGTCCAGACAAGGAGAGGTCATGTCGACATTCAGGGCCATGCTTCGGCTGGGTGCATACATGAACTTCGCCATCGCGTTCGCCCACATCGGGCTGTTCCTGGCGATGCTGCTGGCCATGGACCAGCTCAATGCGGTGATGGGGGCGCTGGGCGCCAGCGTCAGCGGACCGAGCGGCGGGTGGTTGGGCTGGGCCAAGCTCCTGCTGGCGGTCGTCGGCGTCGCGGCTTTCGTGAGCGGGCTCGGCCTCTACGGCCTCTCGGGTGCGGAGCGGATCCGCCGATTGCCCTTCCTGCGCGCCGGCCTCGTCTTCACGACCGTGCTCTATCTGGGGATGATGGCGCTCCACCTGCCGGAAGTCCTCGCGACCGCCACGGCGACGCTGGCGGATGGGAAGCTCCGGCCACTTCCGACGCTCGTCCCGCTGTGCGTCCTGACCATCGGGCTCTCGTACCTGGGGGGAACGATCGGTCTCTGGGGTGCGCTGGCTCCGCAGAGGCCGGGGACTGCGGCTTCGAGCGGGGCCTGATCGCCGTCGGGCGGCCCGATCAGCGACCGTGCCCCGAGGCCCCGGCCGGGTCTCCGGGTCGCCCGGCTCCTCCTGGCACCGGTCCATCCACTCGGATACGACGGCGGCGAACCGTTCCGGCTCCTCGAAGAACGGCTGGTGGCCGCTCCGATCGAAGATCTGGAGTGTCGCCTGGCGAGACCGGCTGGCGGGGCCCTGCCACAGGACGTGGGGGACCGTGTAGTCGTGGCGGCCGTGGGCCAGCAGGGTCGGGACCCGCAGGGAGCGAGAGGCCGCCGTGAAGTCCCATCCGCCGGTGAGCGGCCCCATCAGGTGCTTCAGGAGCTGGGGGTTGGCCTCGGCCTCGGCAAACAGGGGCGAGGCGTCGAACCGCGGGTCGTAGAAGCGCAACGGGGTCTGGGCGAGCATCGCCTGGCCCATGGAAGCGTTCGCGGGGAGCCGGCTCAGGTTCTGCTGCAGGACCCGCTTCCGGTCCTCCGAGGCGTCCTCCTCGAAGAACGACGTGCTCTCCGCCGCCAGCCGGCCCATGTCCCCGGTGGGGGGGTGCCCACTGCGATCACATGGGACACGTGCTCCGGGCAACGTTGCGCGTACTCGATGGCCAGGATGCCGAGGATGGAATGGCCCAGGACCGCCACCTGCGGCAGGCCGAGGTCGGCCCGGATCGCCTCCAGGTCGGCCGCCAGCACGTCGAACGTGAGCTGGCCGGGGTCGCCGGTGGACCGCCCGCCTCCGCGCAGGTCGACGAAGACGAGGCGCAGCCGGTCGCTCAAGGCCTCGGGCATCAACCGCTCGTACGGCCGGGTGCCGATCGAGCTCGGCACGAGGCACGGAGGTCCGCTGCCCCGGGCCGAGTAGAACAGCTCGGCGCCGTCGACGGTCACCTTCATGTCAGGACCCGATGAAGCTGGATGGTCGTGGGCATGGCGGCTTCTCCTCCAGGCCCGGATCGGCCGTTCACGGGAGCGCGAACGAGTCGAGGAAGGCGCGAGCCTGCTTGCTGACGACCAGACTCACGAACGAGCCAAGCACCACGACACGGACGCTGGCGTTCATGGTCGTTCCTCGAGTGAGCTCCGAGCGCAGAGACCGGCAAGGGCCCCAAGGGCGACCGCGGCATCGGCCGCAGCCCGGCGCGGCCGCCCCGGGACAGCTCACGCCGACTGCTTGTGGTGGACCTCGAAGGGAGACTCCTGCGGGGGCGTGGTGAAGGCGCCGGGGATGCCCTGCTTCATCTTCGGCATCAGGGTCTGGTCGCGGAACGACTCCCAGCTCTCCTTGGAATCGTGGACGGCGACCACGATCCAGCCGCCCGTCGTCGGACCGGCGGCATGGAACACCTGCCCCTTGGGGAGGGTGTCCTTGCCAGGATGCGCCGCTGCCACGGACGCCTCGTACTGCTCCTTGGTGCCGCCCGGAAAGAAGTGAACGATCCCGTATGCCATCTGAGTCCTCCTCTGAGACGCAACGTGCCCCCGACTATCCGACCATCGCCCTCCACGTCTCCCGACGTCCTTCGTCGGGCCCACGCCGGCCCAGGGCGTCAGATCCCCACGGGGCCAGGGCGTGGACGCCCATCAGTGGTACATGTCCTTGTTCGGTTGCGACCAGCCTAGCACGTTGAGGTGGAGACGGGGTAGTGGCTCTGCTGGTTCCGGCAGCGATCGCCGGAGCGCTGGGTCCGGACACGATCAGGCAAGCTCTCCGGCCGCTCCAGCGGCCTGCCTGCGCCCTCAGCCCCGTCCGAGGGCTATGGCCAGAGCGCACAGCTTCTGAGCCACCGCGAGCCGCTCACCTGGCTCTACCCGAGGCAGACCCATCACCTCGGTTTCGACGGTCACGAGATGCTCCGCCACCGACTCGGGGGTGGCGTGCGACGCGAGGAGGCGATAGATGGCGCCGACGTGCCCGTCGTACTCATCGTGAGCTTCCGGCGTATCGGCGATCCCGATCGGGTCCCAATCCTGGAGGAGGATCGACGCAATCTCGTGCTGGACCACCCGCGCCCTCCTGGCCCGTTCTCGACCGCTCATGGTGGCTCCTCAGCGCTGGGCGGATCGCAGCTCGGCCACGAGGGTGCGACACCAGGGCTCTCGCATCGCCGTGGTCTTTGGCAGCTCAGAAGAGAACGCCACTCGTTCCGCCTTCGTGGCTCCCAGAGTGTAGATGTGCACGGCCAATCTGAGGGCCGCCGTGTGGCTCTCGTGCCGCGGTGGGAAGGCATACGTCTCATCGGCCCAGCGCCAGGGAGGGTGGCTTGCCGATACTTTGGGTTGCCGATTGCCCAGGAAGTCCCCGGTGTCCGGGGCGGAGACGTTCCTGACCTTGATCCGCGGGAACACGCGGAGCCGGTCCGCGTGCTGGTGCCGGCGGAAGGTCTTCGGGCTCGTCTTCGTCCGCCAGGTCACGCCGACGATCCGCAGCCGCCGGCGGACGGCGGCGACGTCGATGCCCTCCTGCCTCGCCCAGGAAGCGAGCTGCGCCACGGTGCCCTTGAAGGTCGAGCCGGTGTCGACCAGATCGACGAGCGCGAGCGGACGGTCGCCGGACGAAACCCGCTGCGGCGTGATGGCGAAAGACGCGAGATGCTCCCGCAGCGCGGTCCGAGCCTTCACGCTGTCGGCGTCCCCGACGCCAACCCCCGTCCGAAGGGAGAGGTTGACGAGTGCCAGCCGGTCCTTCCAGGGGTTCCTCGAGAAGACGCCACTCAGGTAGTCGAAGAGGCTCTCGGGGGAGCGCCCGACGAAGACGAGTCGGGCGTCTCCAGCCGCCGCCACCACCCTGGCTGCGCAGCGGCGCAGGTCCGGGACGAAGCCCGGATACGTCTCAGGGGTCTCTCCGGACAGAAGCCGTCCCAACTGCTCTCGCCTGCGAACGTCCCACCGGAAGGGTCTCACCGAGGTGCTCCGCGTGACGTGAGGCCGTCAATCTCCCCTGTGTCGAGCGCGGCTGCCACAAGCGCACCATTGCGGAACTCCGCCACGACGCGGATCGGGGCGACGATATGGCGATTGAACTCCTCCATTTCCTCGGCGGGCACCCAGTATTCCATGTGCTCCGCCGCACCCACCTGCCTGACCTGGTAGCGATCCAAGAACCCCGTCTCGACGGAGAAGTCGGTCACGTAGCCCAGGAAGCCGGTGCCTTCGCTCTTGGAGTTCCAGTCGCGGGCGATCTGGTCGGCGTAGCTTCGTGTCAGGACGGGGTAGAAGATCGGCTGGTCGGGGAGGCGAGGAGCGAACCCGTGCCAGCCGCCGTCGCGGATGAGCTGCAGCTCCTTTGGGCCAACGGGCCGATAGAGAATCGTTGTCCGAACGGTCGCCTTCACGGCCTGCCGTCCGCCTATCACTTGCCCTGGGTCTCGAACCTCTCCTATCCGGAAGGGGGCGGGGCCAACTTGGCGAAGCGCGCTTGCATCGTCGAGTCCGGCGCTCGCGGTCCGTCCACGTTCAGCGCGAGGACGCCCTCGGGACAGGGCGAGCGGCGCGGGTACGAGCACGCGAGCTGAGCCGATGGTACGCCCACGCAGCGGGCGTGGCCAGGGCGGCAGCACACGGTGGCATCACCACGCCCAGAAGAAGAAGGTTGTCCTGTAGCTGGACGGCTCGCCAGGTGAGCGGGAGAACGGCCGACGCAGCGCACCCCGGGACCAGGAGCCCGAGTGCGGACCAGGTGAAGACCTTGCCGGGCAGCCCGCGCCCCGATTCGACGGCGATCAACGGATACGCGGCGGCCAAAAGGAGCAGGATGGGCGAGGGGGGGGTCCCGCGCACGCCGGGAAACGTGGCGAACAGGAACAAGCTGAGGGCGCTGGCTCCGAACCCAACCGTTCTCGCGTGCGAAGGCCAGTCTCCCCCGAGCCCTCTGGCAGCCCTCGACAGGGCGCTGGACGCCGCCACGAGCACGAGGCCCACGAAGAGCAGCGTGATGCGAATCGTCCCAATCGTGGTGTGATGGGTCACTTCTGAACTCGCGGTTGCGCCCGGCCGCCGAGGGGACCGTGGCGAGGATACGCCAGACCCTGAATGGGACGGCGTGCAGCTCCCTCCCCGTCACGCTGCAACCCGGCGGTGGCTGCCTGCGCTGCATTTTCAGGCATGTTGCTTCACTGCCTTCCTAGGCGGGACTGTGGCCTCACCTCCTTGCCGAGGCCAATCGAGAAGCGCCGCCGGCAGTCCCCACAGATGCAGAGATGCTGAATGAGGTGCCGAACGCTGCCGTTGCGCGGGTTCTCGATGACGTGTGCCCGTCGTCGATCATCGCGTGCGACGGCGTCCTCCAACTTCAACCACAACAGAGGATCCCTGTGTCGGGTCGTGATGATGGGGCAAGGGCCGCGTCAAGGTCGACAGCATCCGGGTGTACTCCGGCCACACGATCGATGAGGAAATACACCCTCTCGGCAGCTGCCCGGTCCGCCGGGTCATCAAAGACCGCCGCCGCGCGCCTGGCGCGCCGCCAGCGTCCAGGGCCGAGGATCATGTCGAGTACTCGGAGTCTCACGACCCTTCTCGGTCCGCGCAACGGGCGGGACAGGCGGCGTGACGCGGGCTACCCATGGTGCCTGAGAAAGCTAGCCATGCGGGCCACCTCCCTCGTGCCCCGCTGCTGGTGCGGCCTGCTGCTGCACCGCCCGCCGCTCCAGCTCCTCGATCGAAACGTCCTCGCACTCCTCCTCGGGGGGCCATGCGGGGGAGTGCTCGATCAGGAACACGGCCTCCTGGAGCAGGAAGTCGAAGTACATCACGCTCGTGCCGCGAGCGGCCATCAGTCCTGGAATGGCTGGGGCGGCGTTGCCCCCGATCGACCCGATTCTCCTCGCCGCGGCGCCCTGCACGGCATAGTCGGGGTCGCGCACGGACCTCAGCAGGATCGGAAGAGTGAAGGGGGCATAGTTGGGGCAAACACCCATCCACCAGGAGAGGGCGCGGACCGCTCGGGGGCGTTGGGGCGCCATCGACAGCTTCACGACCGACCCGGCGGGTCGACCGGGGCGCGGCCCGTCGTTTGAGTCACGTCTCATCCGTGGTTCGGGAGCGCCCGCCGGCTGTGACCTTGCCACATCCAAGCCAGGCCCCGGAATAGGCGGCAGCTGCCAACCCTAGGAGCGCCCATTTCTCTCCATGTGCGACAGAGTCCGACAGACGTAGGGCGGGATAGGCCATGGCACCCAATGCCGCCAGGTTCGCCAGGATCGTGGTCAAGACGGAGATGTGTGGCGCGCCCGGGCTTGCCTGGCGCACCCACGCAACAGCCACGAACACCGGGGTCGCCAAGACGAGTAGAAGAGCCGCTCCGGCGACGGCAGACAGCATCCAGGATCCGAAGAGTCCCATGTAGGCCGCAAAGAGAAGCATCGCAGAGAGCGGCCAGGTGAGAACCTGAAACAGCGCCACCAGGAAGGCGACGTTGTGTCGAATGCCCCTCGGCACGCTGGAGTGGAACATTGCCATGGTCCCTAGCGCCGCTGGCCTGGCTTCGGCCAACGGCCTGCCGGACAGCCAGGATCGCGACGCAGGGTCGGCGACAACCCGATAGCGGGTCGAATGGTAGCAGACGTGCGAGGGGCGGGAATGGAGAAGTCGTCGGAGGCGGGGGAGTTGGCGCAGGCCAGCATCGGGCGGGCGAGTGGGTGTGAGCGGCCGCTTCGCCGGCTAGTCCGGCGAGGGCGACATCTGTTGGGAGCGAAGCCGGCGGGTGGGCCCCGGCTAGCGTCCGGTGACGCTCTTCCGGGCGGTCTCGGCGGTGTGGCGGGCCCGCTGGCTGTAGAACTCCTGGAGCACTTCGCGGACGCGCGGGTGGGTCTCGGTGATCTGGTCCAGGGTCGCCTTGTCGAGCTCGAGGACGTCGAGGGGGGTCACCGCGGTGACGGTGGCGGTGCGGGGGCCGCCGGTCAGGATCGAGATCTCGCCGAAGAAGTCGCCGTCGGTCATCAGGCTGAGCTGGACGTGGCGCCCTTCGGCGGTGCGCATGTAGGCGCGGGCCATGCCGGTGGTGAGGATGAACATGCTGTCGCCAGGCTCGCCGGCGGACATCACGATCTCGCCCGGCTCGAAGGTTCGCAGCTCGAGGCCGCGGATGACGGCCACCAGCTCGTCCTTCGAGAAGCCCTTGAAGAGCGGGGTCTGGACCATGCCTCCCGCCGCCAGGCCGGCCGAGAGCTCCTGGTCCGAGGCCGGCTTGAACACGTCCTCCACCAGGCCCACGAGCACGTCGTGGAGCTCCGCGGCCTGGTCGCGTCGGGGCTCTGAGGGAGCCGGCGGCGCTGCGGCCGGAGCAGCAGTCGGAGCAGCAGCCGGCGCAGCAGCCGGCGCCGCCGGAGCGGCGGATGGCTCGGGCGCTGATGGCTCGGGCGCGGAGGGCTGCGGCGCGGAGGGCTGCG
>CAZNNH010000045.1:9241-38245 GCA_964574335.1 uncultured Acidobacteriota bacterium
GATGGCTCGGGCGCTGATGGCTCGGGCGCGGAGGGCTGCGGCGCGGAGGGCTGCGGCGCTGAGGGCTCCGGCTCTGAGGGCTCCGGGCCAGGAGCCTCCGCGACCATCAGCTCCTCGGGCGCGGTCGGCTCGGCCTCCAGGGCGGTCTGGAAGGCCAGGTCGTCATCGTCCGAGATCTCCTCCATGTCGAACTGGAGCGGGGCGCCACCCGCCTCCTGGGCCCGGATGGACTGGCCCGAGCGCCAGGGATCGGGCGCCGGGTTGTCCTGCTGGGTCAGCAGGTAGGCCAGCTTCTCCTCGACCTGGGGCTGGCCGGGATCGAGCTTCTGGACGCGCTTGAAGATGGCGATGGCCTTGCCCGCGAAGCCGCCCAGGGCCAGGTCGTCGGCCAGCGAGTAGAGGATCTCGATGGCCTCCTTCTTCCGGCCGGCCATGATCAGCACGTCGGCGAGCTGGATCCTGAGCCGCTCGTCCCGGCGCCGCTTCCGCAGCGCCAGCTTGATCAGCTCGATCGCGCGGGTGTAGTTCTTCTTGGCCAGCAGGGCCTGCAGGCTCTCCTTCTTGGACTTGTCGAACCATTCGAGGACCATCGGCTCTCGCTCCCTCCGGTACGGCTCACCCTACGGGCTCACCGAGCCGCTGTCAACGGGACCGGACGCAGCAGCTCGCGCAGCAGCAGGCTCTGGAAGGCGGGGTCTCGGTAGACGCCGTGGTGGTCGGCGGCGGAGAAGAACGTGGCGTCGACTTCGGGGATGCTGCTGGGTCCGGTGCCGCCACGGAGCCCGGGCTCGGCCAGCACGCTGGCCCGGGTCACCCGACCGTCTCCGGCCTCGAGCATCGCCTCCGCCTCGGCCGCGGTCTCGGGCTCGAACCGGAGCCGCCCTTGCGGCTCCGTCAGGATCGCCCGGCCCAGCGTCGGCAGGCAGTCGCCGCCGGCCAGGACCACCCGGCTGGGGCAGGGTGAGGTCGGCTCACGGTCGAGGGCCGCGTGGAGCTCTCGGGCCCGCTCCAGCGCGGCGGCCGTGAAGGCCTGCCGCTCCGTCGTTGCCGCCGGTTGACCGGCGGGCGGCGTGCCGAAAGGTCCCCAGCCGAACCGGCGCCAGGTGTCGGGGCAAAGCAGGTCGGCGGGAACGTCCTCCAGGGCTGGGTCCAGCAAGGCTGGCATCCCGCTGGGCGGCAGGAGCTGGTAGATCGAGGGCATGGTGGCGATCACGGGGCCGGCCAGGGTGGCGTAGGACAGGCCGACCCGCTCGCCGTTCAGCAGCACGTCGAGGGCATACACCGACCCCTGGCTGGGGGTGGCCACCAGCACCACGGTGTGGAGGCGTCGCGCCCCGGCCCAGGTCACCGGGCCGCCGGGCTCCGCGCCGCCGTACCGGAGGTAGTAGCGAGCCAGCAGGCCGCCCATGCTGTGGCCGATCAGGTTGAACCGAGCGCCCGGGTCGCCGCGGGCCTCGCAGAGCCGATCCAGGAACCGGTCGAGGGCCCGCGCCGTCTCCACCAGGTCGAGGCGCCAGTCGTAGCCGAAGACACGGAAGGCGGCGCCGCGTGCACCGGGCGGCGGGGCGCGGCGGAAGCCGGCCTCGTCCAGCAGCTCCAGGAGGTCCGCATACTCCGTGAACCCGAACAGGCGGGGGAGCACCGCGTCGACGCCGATCAACCCTGCCGGCGCCAGGTCGTCGTGGCTTTCGGCCAGGGGAAGCCGGGAGGGGAGGCTCAGGTCGTGGTGGCCAAGGGCGTTGCCGAGGTTGAGCCAGGCCTGCCCACCGTCGGGGCGCAAGAGCTGGGTGCCGAGGATGCCGGGGAGGACGATCGTGGTGGGGACACCGGGGTCGTCCCGTGAGCCGCGGACCAGCCACGGGTTCAGGCCGGGGCGGGGACGGAGCGCCCGGGCGACCACGGTCCCGGCCGCGCCCGCCACCGCCCCGCTCAGGAACCAGAGGGCGAGCTCTCGGTCACGGACGGCCATGCTCGGATTCTACCGTCTGGTTGACTCGCGCCGAGAGCGGCCAATATGATCAGCCGTCCTCGCCGTTGCCGTTGCTTCGTCCGTTTCCGACGCGCCGGATCGGCGCCCACGCCGAGCCGGCCTGGGGAGGCAAGCCTTGAAGATCCACGAGTACCAGGCGAAGGCGCTGCTCGCCGCCCACGGGGTCCCGGTGCCCCGGGGCGAGATGGCGGCCAGCGTCCAGGAAGCCTTGAAGATCGCCGAGGGCCTCGGCTATCCGGTGGTGGTGAAGGCCCAGATCCATGCCGGTGGCCGCGGCAAGGGCGGCGGCGTGAAGCTGGCCCGCACCGCCGCTGACTGCGAGACGATCGTCGGCGCCATGCTGGGGATGACGCTGCGCACCCACCAGACCGGGCCCGAGGGCCGGGTGGTGCGGCGCCTCCTGATCGAGCAGGGGATGGACCTCGACGGCTCGCGGGAGATGTACCTGGCCATCGTCATGGACCGGGCTAGCGGCTGCCCGGTGATGATGGCGTCGGCCCAGGGCGGCGTCGACATCGAGGAGGTGGCGGCCAAGGACCCGAGCGCCATCCGGAAGGTGCGGATCCCGCCCACCGCCGACTTCCAGCCCTACCAGGCACGGACCCTCGCCTTCGGCCTGGGCCTGAACAAGGACCAGGTGGCCCGGGCGGTGGACCTGATGAAGGGGCTGTACGCCGCCTTCGTCGCCTGCGACGCCTCGCTGGTCGAGATCAACCCCTTCCTGCAGACCAAGAAGGGGGACCTCTTGGCCCTCGACGCCAAGATCAACCTCGACGACAACGCCCTGTTCCGCCACCCGGACCTCCTCGAGCTGCGCGACCTCAACGAGGAGGCGCCGCTCGAGGTGGAGGCCTCCAAGTTCGAGCTGAACTACATCAAGCTCGAGGGCGGCTCGGTGGGCTGCATGGTCAACGGCGCCGGCCTGGCCATGGCCACCATGGACATCATCAAGCTGTCCGGCGGCAGCCCCGCCAACTTCCTCGACGTGGGCGGCGGTGCCAACGCCGAGCAGATCCGCAACGCCTTCCGCATCCTGCTCGGGGACGACGACGTCCGGGCGGTGCTGATCAACATCTTCGGCGGCATCCTGCGCTGCGACGTGCTGGCCGAGGGCGTGATCACGGCGGTCAAGGAGCTGGACGTCAAGGTGCCGGTGGTGATGCGGATGCGCGGCAACAAGGAGGACGAGGGCAAGGCCATGCTGCGCTCGTCCGGCCTCAACTTCCAGACCGCCGACACCATGGCCGAGGCCGCCGAGCGGGTGGTGGCGGCGGCGGGAGGTGCGCGATGAGCGTCCTGGTGGGATCCAGCACCCGGCTGCTGGTGCAGGGGATGGGCCGGCACGGCACCTTCCACGCCATCGGCTGCCGCGACTACGGGACGAGCGTGGTCGGAGGCTCGCACCCGGGCAAGGGCGGCACCTCCGTCGAGGGGTTCCCGCTGTTCAACACCGTGGAAGAGGCGGTGCGCAAGACCGGGGCCAACGTCTCGGTCGTGTTCGTGCCGCCGCCCGGCGCCGCCGACGCGGTGATGGAAGCGGCCGATGCCGGCATCGCCCTGGTGGTGTGCATCACCGAGGGGATCCCGACCCTGGACATGGTGAAGGTCGCGGCCTTCCTGGCCGACAAGCCGACCCGCCTGATCGGCCCCAACTGCCCCGGGATCATCTCGCCGGGGGAGAAGTGCAAGGTGGGGATCCTGCCCGGCCACATCCACGTGGGCGGTCCCGTGGGCGTGGTCAGCCGCAGCGGCACCCTGACCTACGAGGCCGTCGACCAGCTCACCAGGCTGGGGATCGGCCAGACCACGTGCATCGGCATCGGCGGCGACCCGATCATCGGCACCAACCACACCGATGCCCTGAAGCTGTTCAACGAGGACCCGGCGACCGAGGCCATCGTGATGATCGGCGAGATCGGGGGGACCGCGGAGGAGGAAGCCTCCGAGTACGTGAAGCAGCACGTCAAGAAGCCGGTGGTCGGCTTCATCGCCGGCCAGACGGCGCCTCCGGGCCGACGGATGGGCCACGCCGGGGCCATCATCGCCGGGGGGAAGGGGACGGCCGCCGAGAAGATGAAGGCCATGGAGGCGGCCGGGATCCGGGTGGTCAAGTCCCCGGCGGACATCGGCGCCGCGGTGGCCGAGGCGCTGAAGCGATAGAGCCCGCCTCTTGGGCGGCGAAGGAGTCCTGTGAGCGAGCGCACGTTTTCCATCATCAAGCCCGACGCGGTCAAGGCCGGCCAGGCCGGAGAGATCCTGGCCCGGATCGAGAGAGCCGGCTTCCGGATCGTGGCGATGCAGCTTCGCCGCCTGACGAGCGCCGAGGCCGGCGGCTTCTACGCCGTGCACCGGGAGCGCCCCTTCTTCGAGAGCGTGTGCGCCTTCATGTCCTCGGGTCCCTGCATCACCCTGGTCCTCGAGCGCGACGACGCCATCGCCAGGCTGCGCGAGATCATGGGCGCCACCGACCCGGCCAAGGCGGCGCCGGGGACCATCCGCAAGGACTTCGCGTCTTCGATCGAGGCCAACTGCATCCACGGCTCCGACGGGCCGGACACCGCGCGCTTCGAGACCTCCTACTTCTTCCCGGGCGTCGACCTGGTCTGAGCCCCGGAGGCGTAGGCCTTCATCTCGGCGCCGCCGGTGTCGAGGATCAGGGGCTCACGGACGGTCTTCAGGACCGTAGTAGCCGACCAGCAGGATGAAGACGTTGGCCGACATCAAGAGGACGGTCGCCGCTTCCCCGGCCCGCACCTCTCCGAACAGGCAGAGCAGGCGGTCGATCGGTGTCTTGGGGCAGTCGCGGGGCGATCGGGGGATCCTGGCCACAGGCCCCCAATCCTAGACGATAGTGATGACGGCGGCAGGGGTCAGGAGGCCATGCGGTCCGCGATCGATGTCGCGATCTCCAGCAGCTCGCCCAGCCGCTCCGGCTCGAGAGCCTGCTGGCTGGCCACCAGGATCGCTGGACCGTTGGCCTCGACCTCGAGCGGCTCCAGGAGCTGCCGGCGCTCCAGGAAGAAGCGGCGCCGCTCGGGCGTGAGGAGCTGGCGGGCCTGGGTCGGGCTGCGGCTGGCCACCAGGAAGGCGGAGCTGAAGCCGGGATCGTCCTCGAAACGGACGGGCTGCCCGGGGAGCGCCAGGCTGGCGATCGCTCCCAGCAGGCCCCCGTCGGGTGTCGCGCCGGTACGGATCGTGACCTGGGGCAGCTCGACACCGGGGGTATCGACCACGCAGATGGTCTGGACGCGGGTCTTCGTCGACTTCCCGTGGCGGGTGGTGTAGCGGTGCTCGCCGAGGGCCACCCGGCGGCCCTCGAGATCGCCCGCCGCGAAGATCTCGGTCCGCCCGCTCTCCTGCCGGGTGAAGATGTCGAACCCGGAGGCCAGCGGAAAGTCCCCCGCCTCGCACAGCTCGAGGCCGAGGCCGAGGTCGGTCGTTGCTCGCTGCCACGCCTGCTTCCCCTTCGCGTTCGCCGCGGCCCGGCCGGCGACGACGCCCACCACGACCACGAAGACGATGCAGGCGACCAGCCCGCCGACCAGTAGCAACGCCAGCGTGCCAATCTCCATCGCTCCTCCTTCGTCGCGGCGTGGGCCAGGCTCGCCGGCTTGCGACGGGCTCTCCGCTACCTACTCCTCGACCATGTACGGATAGCGGAAGTCCCGGGGCGGAGAGAAGCTCTCCTTGACGGCGCGCGTGCTCACCCAGCGGAGCAGGTTGAGCTTGGAGCCGGCCTTGTCGTTGGTCCCCGACGCGCGGGCGCCCCCGAAGGGCTGCTGGCCCACCACCGCGCCGGTCGGCTTGTCGTTGACGTAGAAGTTGCCGGCGGCGTGGCGCAGGGCGGAGGCCGCGCTGCGGATCGCCTGCCGGTCCTCGGCGAAGACCGCCCCCGTCAGGGCGTAGGGGGAGGTGGTGTCGACCTGCTCCAGGGTCTCCGCCCAGCGGGCGTCGTCGTAGACGAAGGCGGTGACGACGGGGCCGAAGATCTCCTCGCGCAGCAGCCGATAGGCGGGGTCGTCGGTCTCGACCAGGGTGGGCTCGATGAAGTAGCCAACGTCGCCACGAGCGCCGCCGCCAGCCACGATCTGGGCGCTCTTCCGGGCCTCGGCGATGTACCCCTGGATCCGGTCGAAGGCCGCCCGCTCGATCACGGCGCCCATGAAGGTGCGGAAGTCGCGCACGTCACCCATGCGGATCTGTCCGATGGCGGCGACCAGCCGCTCCCGGATGTCGCCCCAGGTCGAGCGCGGGACGAAGATCCGGCTCACCGCCGAGCACTTCTGCCCCTGGTACTCGAAGCCTCCGCGGACGATGGCGGTCACCAGCGCCTCGGGGTCGGCCGAGGCGTGGGCCAGGATGAAGTCCTTGCCACCGGTCTCACCGACGATGCGCGGGTACGAGCGGTAGCGGGCCATGTTGGCGCCGATCGTCTTCCACATCCCGTTGAAGACCTCGGTGCTGCCGGTGAAGTGGACGCCGGCCAGGTCGCGGTGGTTCAGGGCCACGTTCGAGAGGGTAGGGCCGGAGCCGGGGACGAAGTTGATCACCCCGGGGGGCAGGCCGGCCTTGGCCAGCAGCCGCATCAGGGCGTAGGCGCTGGGGATGGCGGCGGAGGCCGGCTTCCACAGCACGGTGTTGCCCATGATCGCCGGGGCGGTGGGGAGGTTGCCGGCGATGGAGGTGAAGTTGAACGGGGTGACGGCGAAGACGAAGCCCTCCAGGGCCCGGAAGTCGAGCTGGTTCCAGGTGCTGTGGTCGGAGATCGGCTGCTCGGCGTACACCTGCTCGGCGAAGGAGCAGTTGAAGCGCCAGAAGTCGATCAGCTCGCAGGCCGAGTCGATCTCGGCCTGGAAGACGGTCTTGGACTGGCCGAGCATGGTGGCGGCGTTGACCTCGTCGCGCCAGGTGGTAGCCAGCAGCTCGGCCGCCTTCAAGAAGATGGCGGCCCTCTCCTCCCAGGGCCAGGCCGACCAGTCGCGGTGGGCCTCGGCCGCGGCCTCGATGGCGGCCTCCACCTCCTTCTCGCCGGCCCGGTGCCACTCGGCCAGGACGTGGGCGTGGTCGTGGGGCATCACCGAAGGCACCTTGTCTCCGGCGCGGACCTCGCGGCCCCCGATCAGCAACGGGATCTCGATCCTCTCGCCGGCCATCGACTCGAGGCGCGACTTCAGCGAGGCCCGTTCGGACGAGCCGGGGGCGTAGCCTTGCACCGGCTCGTTGTGGGCGGGAGGGACGCGGCGGGTTCCGTCGAAGACCGATCGGGTGTCGTGGGACAAGGCCATACCCCTTTCTTATGGAGACGGCGACGACGACGAATGGAACGATAGCCGATGGCTTTCCGCGGGGTCAAACCGCAGACCCGGCAGGGCCGTGGGGAGCAGGCGGCGGAGCGTGCTCAGCCGGTAGTCACCGTCTCGGGGGTTGTGGTAGCCGACGAGGAGCTGCTCCTCGGCGAGCTCGGCGTGGTCCAGGGCCGGCTCGAAGGCGGTCCCCTCGTGCCACTCGTTGAAGGAGTTGACGAACAGGAGGAAGAAGCCGCGGCGGGCGTTCTCGAGCGCCGGGTCGAGCTGGACCGCGAGCGCCGCCGACAGCGAGGTCTCGATCCGCCGTCGGGCGCGCTCGGCGGCCAGCTCGCGGCCGGCCTCGGTGGTCCAGTCGATGGGCCCCGGGCCGGGCTCGAAGGGGACCGGGGTGTAGCAGGAACCGGGGTCGATCACCCTGGGCTCGATGCCGTCGAAACCGGCGTTGACGTTGAAGCAGGACAGGAGCCCGGCCTCGGAGGCGCCGGTGGCCAGGGTTCGGTACGCCTCGGGGGGGACGAAGCTGTCGTAGATGGCGATCCCGTCGAAGCCGGAGGCCGGAGTGCGCCGGAACTCGAGCGAGTCGGCGAGCAGGGTGACGTGGTCGAACTCGGAGGAGAGGGCGCGCCGGAGCCGATCGGTCTGGCGACGCCAGACGTCGTTCGGGGTGTAGTCGTCGATGGCCCGGGTGACGCCGTGGCAGTCGACGTAGCGCTCGGGGAGGATGGTGCGGAAGGACTTGAGCACCGGCCCTTCCGAGCCGTCCCGATCCCGCAGGAGCAGCAGCGCGTCGTAGCCGCGCCTCTCCCCGTACTCACGGATCAGGTAGAGCACGTCGTCCGCCAGGCGGAAGGCCCGGTCCGGCGCGTAGGGCTCGAGATGGAAGGTGACCTTGATGCCGTGATCGGTCATCACGTCCATCACGGTGTGGACGGAGCGGTCCTCGAAGCTGCCGGGTCCCCACCAGCTCATGTTGATGCTGCCGGCCCCGGCCTCCAGGATCCACCGCGCGTGCCGCTCGAGGACGGCCCGATCGCGGGATTCGTAGGGACCGAGGCGCGGCATGCTGGTGGCGGCGATGTCGTCGGGCGGCCGGCGGTCCCACTGGTCCCAGTGGCGGACCGGCTGGACGGCGTACCAGGGGTAGTACTCGAAGACCACGTGCTGCCGGAGGTCGCCGAAGTCCTGGGGCCAGCTCGGCAGCGCCCGGCGGGGGAGCGACGGGAGCGGCGTCGGGAGGGAGGTGGGCCCGTAGCGCAGCTCGAGGGCCACCGCGGAGTCGCCGCGATAACCCCGCGCCGGGTCCGGCGCGCTCGGCCGCCCGGGCCTCGGCCACGCCGGGGCGAGCCTCGGGAACGCTCCGAGGCCGCGAGCCCGCCAGGCGAGGCCCGCCGAGAGCCCCGCCCGCAGGAAGTCGCGGCGGGTGGGTCGGGCCACTCAGCACCTCTCTCCTGCATTCTAGACGCGATGTCCGGGTCCAGGGGGTCGGGGGGCGGGAGCCCCCCCCTCGCCAGCGGCGACCGAATTCATTTCGGGCGCCGCGTATTATCCTGTGGGCCTGAAGCGCCGAACTCTCTGGATCGTCGCCCTGCTCGTCACCAGCGGGGTGCTCGTGTACCTGCTGATGAGCCTGCCGACACGCCTGCTCGAGTCGCTGCTGTTCTTCCCGTCGAGGCAGGCCGGGCCCACGCCGGCGGCGCTGGGCCTCCGCTTCGTCGATCTCCAGATCCCCACCGACGACGGCGAGCGGCTGCACGGCTGGTGGATCTCCGCTCCGGAGCGGCGGCGCGGGCACGTGCTCTTGTGCCACGGCAACGCCGGCAACGTCAGCGACCGCCTGGTCCATGCCCAACTGCTCACCCGGCAGGGCTTCGACGTCCTGCTCTTCGACTACCGCGGCTACGGCCGCTCGACCGGCCACCCGACCGAGGCCGGCACCTACCGGGACGCCCGGGCCGCCCGCCAGGCCCTGCTCTCGCTCCCCGAGGTCGACCCGGCCCGGATCGTCTACCTCGGCGAGTCGCTGGGCGGGGCGGTGGCCCTCCGCCTGGCCGAGGAGGCCCGGCCCCGCGGGCTGGTGCTGCTCTCTGCCTTCGAAAGCGTCCGCCGGATGCGCGACGTGCACTACCCGTTCATCCCGGCGGCGCTGGTGCCCGATGCGTACCCGAGCCTCCGCCGCATCGCCGGGATCGACGTCCCGGTGCTGGTGGTCCACGGCGACCGCGACGAGATCGTCCCGGTCTCCCAGGGGCGGGCGCTGTTCGAGGCGGCCGGCGGTCCCAAGCGCCTGGAGGTGCTCCAGGGGGTGGGGCACAACGACCTGGTGACGCTGGCCGGACCACGGCTCGCGGAGGTCATCGCGGAGTGGTACGACGGGCTGCGATAGCAGCCTTGCCGGCGCCTTCCAGGCTCTGATAAACTGCGCCGCTTCGGGCGCCCCCGCCCGGAGCTTCACGGAAAGCGGGAGATGATCCGTTCGTTTCGAGGCAGGCCGGGTCTTGGCGAGGGGGCCTACGTCGACGCCAGCGCCCAGGTGATCGGCGGCGTTTCCCTGGGGGAGCGTGCCAGCATCGGGATGGGCGCCACCCTCCTGAACGGGGTCGCGGTGGGCGAGGGGACGATCGTGGGCGCCGGCAGCCTGCTTCCGGAGCGGATGTCGGTGCCGCCGGGGAGGGTGGTGATGGGTGTGCCCGCTCGGGTGCTGCGCGAGACGATGGCCGAGGAGCGGGAGCGGATCCGGGAGTCGGCCGAGCACTACGTGGACCTGAAAGAGACCTACCGCCGCGAGAGCGGCAAAGGCGAGGTCGGGTAGCCCCGTGGTGGAGAAGCTGCACGCGGTCCGCGGCACCCGGGACATTCTGCCCGACGAGACGCCGGTCTGGCAGGCGGTGGAGTCGGCCGCCCGCGAGGTCCTGGAGCTCTACGGCTATCGGGAGATCCGCACCCCGGTGTTCGAGGTGACCCAGCTCTTCGCCCGGGGGATCGGAACCGAGACCGACATCGTGGCCAAGGAGATGTACACCTTCGAGGACCGGGACGGGTCCTCGCTGACGCTGCGCCCCGAGGCCACCGCCGGCGTGGTCCGGGCCGTGATCCAGAACGGCCTGCTGACCGAGGACCCGGCCCTGCGCGTGTTCAACCTGGGGCCGATGTTCCGGCGGGAGCGCCCACAGAAGGGGCGCTACCGGCAGGTCCATCAGCTCAACGTCGAGGCCCTCGGGGCGGCCAGCCCCTCCGTCGACGTCGAGGTGGTGGAGATGGCGATCCAGCTCCTGGCGGCCTGCGACGTGCCGCCGGGGGGCCTGCTGCTCAACTCCGTGGGCGACCGCGCCTGCCGGCCGGCCTACGTCGAGGTGCTCCAGAAGGAGCTGCGCCGCCACCTGGATCGGCTGGGGCCCGACAGCCAACGCCGGGTGGAGACCAACCCGCTCCGGGTGCTGGACTCCAAGCTCCCGGAGGAGCAGGAGCTGATCGCCACCTTGCCCCGCATCCTCGACCACCTCTGCCCGGAGTGCCGCGATCACTTCGCCGAGGTGCGGCGGGAGCTGGACCTCCTGGGGATCCCGTACACCCTGGATCACCGTCTGGTGCGGGGCCTCGACTACTACACGCGCACCACCTTCGAGGTCACCAGCGGCTCGCTCGGCGCCCAGAACAGCGTCCTGGGCGGCGGTCGCTACGACGGCCTGGTGCGGCAGCTCGGTGGACCGGACCTGGGAGGCATCGGCTTCGCGGTGGGGCTCGACCGCCTGCTGCTGCTGCGCCCGGCGCCCGGGCGCCGCTCGCGCTGCGACGTCTTCGTGGCGCCGCTGGTGGCGGGGGCCCTGGACCAGGCGCTGCTCCTGCAGCGGGGGCTGCGGCAGGCGGGGGTCCGGGTGCTGATGGACTACGAGGGGCGGAGCTTCAAGGCCCGGATGAAGCTGGCCGACAAGCTCGGGGCGCGCTTCGTCGCCATCCTCGGCGAGGACGAGCTGGTGGCCGGGAGCTGGAGCGTGCGGGACATGGCGGGCTCGGCCCAGGAGGCGGTGCCGGCGGCGGAGATCGTTCCGTACCTCTGCGCGAGACTGGGGGGGGCTAGAGGCAGATGATGGAGACCAAGGCAACGCCGGCGCTTCCCGGCCAGCGGCGTACCCATTTCGGCGGGGCGCTGCGTGAGAGCGACGTGGGGAAGCGAGTGAAGCTGGCCGGCTGGGCGGCCACCCGCCGCGACCTCGGGGGGGTGGTGTTCATCGACCTGCGCGACCGCGACGGGCTCTGCCAGGTGGTGGCCCGGCCCGAGGTGTCGCAGGAGGCCCACGACGTGGCCGACCGGGTGCGCAGCGAGTACGTGCTGGCGGTGGAGGGCGAGGTGGTGGCCCGCTCCGAGGAGACGGTCAACGCCAAGCTGCCCTCCGGCACCGTCGAGGTCCAGGCGGACCGGATCGAGATCCTCTCGGAGGCCCGCACGCCGCCGTTCCCCCTCGACTCCGAGATCACCGCCTCGGAGGAGGTGCGCCTCAAGTACCGCTACCTCGACCTGCGTACGCCCCGGCTGCAGCAGAACCTCCGGCTCCGCCACCAGATCATGTCCGAGGTGCGCAGCCACCTCGACGAGCACGGCTTCCTCGAGATCGAGACGCCGTTCCTCACCCGCTCCACACCGGAAGGGGCCCGCGACTACCTGGTCCCGTCACGCGTCCACCACGGCCACTTCTACGCGCTGCCCCAGTCCCCCCAGCTCTTCAAGCAGATCCTCATGGTCGGGGGCTTCGACCGCTACTTCCAGATCGTCCGCTGCTTCCGTGACGAGGACCTGCGCGCCGACCGCCAGCCGGAGTTCACCCAGGTCGACATCGAGGTCTCGTTCCCCACCCCGGAGACCATCTACTCGCTCAACGAGGGGCTCTTCCAGCGCCTGCTCCGCCTGATCGGCGTGGAGGTCGAGGCGCCCTTCCGCCGCATGCCGTACGCGGAGGCGATCGAGCGCTACGGCTCGGACAAGCCCGACCTGCGCTTCGAGATGCCGATCTCCGACGTCACCGAGGAGATGGCCCAGCTCGGCCTCGAGGGCTTCCCGGACCTGATCGCCAAGGGGGCGCGGTCTCGGGCCCTGGTGGTGCCGGCGGGATCCAAGGTCTCGGGCACCCGCCTGCGCAAGGTCAACGAGGAGCTGTGGCGGGGCCGGATCGTACCGGACGCGCGGGCCGACGGGCGCAACCTGTTCACGCTCAAGAGAAGCGACGAGACGATCGCGGCGCTGGCCAAGAAGGACGCCAGCGAGGCGGTGGCCCGGCGCCTGCTGGAGCGGGCCGGTGCCCAGCCCGAGGACGTGGTCTTGGTGGGCACCGACCAGGTGGGGCCGCTTTCGATGGCGATGGGCATGCTGCGTCTGGAGCTGGGCCGCCAGCTCGAGCTGATCGACGAGGGGGCCTTCCGGCCGCTCTGGGTGACCGACTTCCCGCTGTTCGAGCACGACGAGCGGGAGCGCCGCTTCGTGAGCCTGCACCACCCGTTCACGGCGCCGGTGGAGGAGGACCTGCCGCTGTTGGCCGAGCATCCTGAGAAAGTACGGGCCCAGGCCTACGACCTGGTGCTGAACGGCACCGAGGTCGGGGGCGGCAGCATCAGGATCCACGACTCGGGCCTGCAGTCCCGGGTCTTCGACGTGCTCTCGATCCCCCAGGCGGAGGCCCGCGAACGTTTCGGCTTCTTCCTGGAGGCCCTGCAGTACGGCACGCCGCCGCACGGGGGGATCGCCCTCGGTCTCGACCGGATCGTGATGATCCTGGCCGGGGAGTCGTCGATCCGCGACGTGATCGCCTTCCCGAAGACCGCCAGCGCCACCGACCTGATGAGCGGCGCCCCGTCCACCGTGGGTGAGGAGCAGACCCGCGAGCTCGGGCTGCTGCTGGTCCGCAAGCCCTGATCGGCGGCGGGCCAGGAGCGGGGCGCGGCGGGGCGCGGGAGACGGATGTGCTAAGCTTCGGCCATGCAGACGGGCACGAACCCGCGTCCGCCAACCTCCGTGGCTTCTGCCCCCGGTTGGTGAGTCACTTACCTGGCCCCGCCGGCCCGGTCGGCCGGTCGGGGGGCTCCACTGGGTGGATCGTCAGGCGCCGCGGAACGGACCTCGCGGCGGCCTCCCGCGCGGGGGCGGCTTGAGACGGATCGCGCTGCCGGAGCGGGGCGCCGAGACCATCTTCGGCACCCACGACGAGAACCTCCGCTACCTCGAAGGTGTCCTCAAGGTCCGGATCCGCGGCCAGGGAAGCGAGCTGCTGGTCGACGGAGGGGACGAGGGCGAAGAGGCGGTCGACCGCATCTTCAAGCAGCTCTCCGGCCTGATCGACGAAGGCTACGCGGTGTCGCGCGCCGACGTCCGCCTGGCCGCCGAGCTGCTGAGCCAGGACCGGGACGCCCAGCTCCAGGACTACCTGAAGCGCTCGGCGGTGCGCAGCGGGAAGAAGGTGGTGGTCCCCCGCAGCCTCAACCAGCGCGTCTACCTGGAGCAGATCGAGGGCCACGACATGGTCTTCGGCATCGGTCCCGCCGGCACCGGCAAGACCTACCTGGCGGTGGCCCAGGCGGTGGCCTGCCTGCTCGCCAAGTCGGTGGCCCGGATCATCCTGGCCCGGCCGGCGGTGGAGGCGGGCGAGAAGCTGGGCTTTCTCCCCGGTGACCTCCAGGAGAAGGTGGACCCCTACCTGCGGCCGCTCTACGACTCGCTCTACGACCTGCTGGAGTACGACAAGGTGACCCGGCTGGTGGCGCGGGGGGCGATCGAGGTGGCCCCGATCGCGTTCATGCGGGGGCGGACCCTGAGCGACGCCTTCGTGATCATCGACGAGGCCCAGAACACCACGCCGGAACAGATGAAGATGGTGCTGACCCGGATCGGCTTCGGCTCCCGGGTGGTGGTCACCGGCGACATCACCCAGATCGACCTGCCGGCCGGCAAGACCTCCGGCCTGGTGGAGGCGATCTCGGTGCTCTCGGGGGTCAAGGGGATCTCGTTCGTCTACTTCGACGAGCGCGACGTGGTGCGCCACAACCTGGTGCAGTCCGTCATCAAGGCCTACGAGGCCTACGGCGTCTCCCAGCGATGACTCGTCCCGGGAGGACGGGCGAGGGCAGCGACCCGGGAGCGCTGGAGGTGGTGCTGGTGAATCGGCAGCGGCGCCACCGGGTGAGCCGCCCGCGCCTGGCGCGGCTGCTGCGGGCGGCGGCTCGGGCCCTCGGCGCGGGAGGGTCGGTCTCGCTGGTGTTGAGCGGGGACCGGACGCTGCGGCGGCTCAACCGCGCCTATCGGGGCCAGGACCGCCCCACCGACGTGCTGTCGTTCCCGGGACCGGGCGGCGAGGACGGGCTGGGAGACATCCTGGTTAGCGTCGAGACCGCGGCCCGCAACGCCCGCGCGCGTGGGCACAGCCTGGCTCGGGAGCTCGACGTCCTGGCCCTGCACGGATTCCTGCACCTGCTCGGTCACGACCACGAGCGGGACACCGGCCAGATGGATCGCCTCGAGGCCCGGCTGCGGCGCCGCCTGCTCGCCGCGCCCGGGCGGCTGGCCTCGGCGCGGAGCTGAGATGGCGGGGTTGAACATCGCGCTGATCCTGCTGCTGGCCGTGACCTCATTGGCGTTGGCCTGCGTCGAGGCCGCCTTCTACCACCTGAGGCGGCGGCATCTGGGGCACCTGACCCAGCAGGGGATCCAGGCGGATCGGGCCAACGCTTACCTCGACGAGCCCTCCCGCCTGCTGATGCCCGTTCACATCGGCTCCTATACGGCCCACGTGGGGATGACCGTTCTGCTGACTGCCCTCTTCCTGGATCGTCTCCAGCACCTGGCGGCGCTGGTGGCGTTCCTGGTGATGCTCCTGTACCTCCTGATCTTCCGCCTCACGCTGCCGTACGCCCTGGTCCGCGAGCGGCCGGAGCGCGCGCTGCTGTTGCTGATGCCGGCCTTCCACCCCTACGCGACCGCCCTCTCGCCGCTGGTTGCGCTGCTGCGGCGGCCGCTGGGCGGCCGTGAGGCGCCGGGGTCGACGATTCCGGAGCTGCCCCCGGCGCCGGTGCACGACTCCGACCAGGTTCGGCTGGTCGATGCGGTGATCCGCTTCTCCGAGACCGAGGTGCGTGAGGTGATGACGCCGCGGCCGGACGTGGTGGCGATCGCGGCCACGGCCACGGTGGCCGAGCTGCGGGAGGTCCTGCGGGAGAGCCTGTACTCCCGGATCCCCGTGTTCCAGGAGAACCTGGACGACATCGTCGGCGTGGTCACCCTGCGCGACGTCCTCGAGTACGACGGCGACCCCCAGGCGCTGCTTCGCCCCCTGGTCCGACCGGTGACCCTGGCGCCGGAGATGAAGAAGATCGGCCTGGTGCTCAAGGAGCTGCAGGACCAGGGCAAGACCCTGGCCGTGGTTATCGACGAGTACGGAGGCACGGCCGGCCTGGTCACCGTCGAGGACATCGTGGAGGAGCTGGTCGGCGAGATCAAGGACGAGTACGACGTCGAGACCGAGCCGATCGTGGTCGAGGATGACGGGGCGGTGCTGGTGGCCGGGCGCACCAGCCTGGATCGGCTGGAGGAGACGCTGGAGATCGACCTGGCGGACGGCTCGGACGTCGACACCGTGGGCGGCCTGGCCACCTCGGTCTTCGGAAGGATCCCGCGTATCGGCGAGCGCGTGGACTTTCGGGGGCTGTCGATCGAGGTGGTCGACGCGGAGCGCAAGCGGGTCAACCGGGTACGCCTCCGCCGGCTCCCCGCAGAGGCGGGCGATTGAGCGGGGAGCCCCGGCCCTACCGGTCGGGCTTCGTCGCCATCGTGGGCCGGCCCAACGTCGGCAAATCGACGCTGACCAACCGCCTGGTCGGCCAGAAGGTGGCCATCGTCTCGAAGCGCCCCCAGACCACGCGCACCCGGATCCTGGCGGTGGTCAACCGTACCGACGGGCAGATCGTGCTGCTCGACACGCCGGGCATCCACAAGCCCCAGCACCGCCTGAACCAGCGCATGGTGGACGTCGCCGTGCGCTCCCTGGGCCAGGCCGATGCCGCCCTGTGGCTGGTCGACGTCACCGAGCCGATCGGCCCCGGGGACCGGTACGTGGGCGACCTCCTGCGGCGGTCGCGGCTCCCCGTGTTCATCGGCGTCAACAAGATCGATCGGGTCAAGAAGCCCACCCTCCTTCCCGCGATGGAGAAGCTGCACCGCCTGCTGGAGGTGGCCGAGATCTTCCCCCTCTCCGCCCTCGAAGGCGACGGCTGCGAGGTGCTGGCCGAGGCCCTGCTCGCCTGCCTCCCTCCGGGCGATCGGCTGTACCCCGAGGACTTCCTGTCCGATCAGCTCGAGCGCTTCTTCGTGGCCGAGCTGGTTCGGGAGCGGATCCTCGAGCACACCCGCGACGAGCTGCCGTACACGACCGGGGTGCTGGTGGAGTCCTTCAAGGAGGAGGCCGGGCTGGTTCGGATCCATGCGGTGGTCCTGGTGGAAAGGGAGAGCCAGAAGGGGATCCTGATCGGCAAGGGCGGCCAACGGCTAAAGCAGATCGGCAGCCAGGCGCGCCAGGAGATCGAGGCGGTGCTGGCCAGCCGGGTCTACCTCGGCCTGTTCGTCAAGGTGGCGCCCGCCTGGCGGGAGGACCCGAAGCTGCTGGCCGAGATGGGCCTCCTGGGTGGCGGGCGGGGGACACGATCCGGATTCGCAGACTGACCGGACGAATCCGGTCATGCTGGCTCGGGGGACACGATCCGGATTCGCAGACTGACCGGACGAATCCGGTCATGCTGGCTCGGGGGACACGATCCGGATTCGCAGACTGACCGGACGAATCCGGTCATGTCCCCTAGAATGCCCGGCGGATCGTGATCTTGCCCACGATCTGGAGGCCGCCGATGTCGGTCTCCTGGTAGATCGCCGACACGCCGCCGATCCCGATCGCGTTGGGGACCCAGGAGTAGCTGAGCTCGGCTCCGATCCCGAGGCCGCCTCGCCGGTACTCGAAGCCGCCCAGCACGTGGAACGACCCCTTGCTCTCGGAGGTCTTCTCGGTGACCCCGCCCACCGTGCTCTCCTCGCGGAAGGAGACGATGCCGCCGCCGACGCCGAGGTAGGGGACGGCCGAGCTCCAACCGCCGAATCGATAGCCGAGGCTCAGCCGTAGCGGCACCCATCGAGCCGAGAGCGGGTGGCCGAGGGGAAAGACCTGGCTCTGGTCGTCCGCCACGAAGACCCGCTCGCCCTGCTTGTCGAGGACCCGGGCACCGGCGGACAGGTACACGCTGTCGGTGATGTCGTAGCGCAGGGCCCCACCCCAGGTGAAGCCCCCGGACGAGCCGAAGACCGCCTGGGCCGAGCGGCTGGCATGGGTCAGGTCCGCGTAGCCGGCGTCCACCTCGAGCGCGATGCCCTGGGCGCTGGCGGCGGTGGGCAGCATCGTGGCTGCCGCCGCCAGGGCCCCGCTGACGAAGTAGCGCCGCAGTCCTCCCGATCCGGGTCTCATCGGTTGAGCCCCAGCCCGCGGAGGGCCTCGGCGGGGCGGATCAGGCCGGCCCCGTACTCGTCGTCGCGGCCGGGGGGGCCCAGGTCCTCGGCGGTCCGCTCGAGCACGATCTTGATGGCGGCCGGGTCGGTGATCCCCTGGTAGACGAGGAGGGCCGCCACCGCCGAGACGTGGGGCGCCGCCTGTGAGGTTCCGGTGACATAGAAGTAGGCGAAGTCGTCGTAGCGCCCGACGGCGGCAGCGGTGTGTGGGTCGAAGGTCTGCTGGAGGACGCCGTCGGGGTGGTCGTCGTGGTTGTCGTCGCGGGAGAGGTCGCCCCCCGGCGCTACCAGGTCCAGCTCCGGTCCGTAGTTGGAGTAGGGGGCCCGCTGCTTGCGGGCGTCGATCCCGCCCACGGCGATCACGTTGGGGAGCGAGGCCGGGAAGCCCACCGCAGAGGCGCCGTCGTTGCCGGCGGCGGCCACCACCACGATGCCGGCGTCGAAGGCGCGGTCGATGGCGCGCTGCATGGTGGTGCTGAAGGTGTCGGCACCCAGGCTGAGGTTGATCACCTTGACCGGTCGCCGCCCGTCCTGCTCGAAGTCGGTGGCGAAGTCGATCCCCTCGGCCACGTCGAAGAAGTTCCCCTCTCCGTTCTCGTCGAGGGCCTTCACCGGCAAGATGGCCACGTTGTAGGCCAGTCCCGTCACCCCCACCCCGTTGCCCGTCGCCTCGGCGATCACCGACGCCACGTGGGTCCCGTGGTAGTTGTCGTCGTTGGCGTGGCGGCTGCCGGTGAGCACGTTGTACCCGGAGAGGAACACGGTGCCCCCCCAGTCCGGGGCCTTGCGGAAGGGGCCGAAGTCCTCGTAGGCCACGCCGGTGTCGACCACGGCCACCGCCACCGCGGCGTTGCCGGTCTGGATCTCCCAGGTCCGCTCCGCGTCGAGCATCTGGAAGTGCCACTGGAGGGAGTAGAGGGTGTCGTTGGGAGCGGCCGTGGTGTGGACCCGGCCGTTCCGCTCCACGAAGTCGACCTCGGGCAGCGGGCGAAGCCGCTCGATGGTGCCCTCCGTGGTCAGCCCGGCGTCGATGCCGACCAGGTAGCGGTGGGCGGAACGGCCACGGCGCACCCAGGCGCCACCCGCCTCGTGGATCGCCCGCGCCTCCAGGTCGGGTGTCACCTGGGGCCGGAACTGCACGATGATCTGGTTGTCGGCCGCGGGGGAAGCCGTGCGCTCGGTGGCCTGGGCCACCCGCAGCGGGGTCTCGGCGGCCGCCGAGCTAGAGAAGAGCCCGACCACGGCGCAGATCGCGACCGACCGGAGGCCCGGCTTCACGGGGGTCAGTCTAGGCGGTGGTCGCAGCCCGAGTCAACGCGGCGGACGCGTGGGGCGCCGACGGATCAAAAGAACACGAGGACGCCTGCGGTGAGCGAGAACCCGAGGTCGGGGTCGCCGCGGCCGACCTCGCTCGAGAGGTTGAGCTCGAGGATCGGCATGACGCGGCCGAAGGCGCGGGCGAGACCGACACCCGGGAACAGCACGAGGTTGGTCTCCGGGTCCACGGGCACGATGAAGCGGGCGGCCAGGTACAGGTTGGGGTGGACCGACCAGACGACGCCGGGGGTCAGGGAGAAGCCCGAGTAGGAGCCGTGGACGAAGGTCGGCCCGGCATCGAGCTCCAGCGCGACCGTGGAGGTGAGCTGACGGCCGTAGCCGAGAACGGGCGTCACGTCGTGCTGCCAGCCGTCCCAGGGCCCGCCCGGGGGGCGGTACGCCAGGGAGGTGCCGACGAACCCCGCGACGTAGTTGGAGGGAAGGGAGGCAGCGTCGTCCGCCGGCGCGGTCACGGCCACCAGGGCCAGCAAGAGAGCCAGAGCCAGAGAGCGCAAAACCACCCCCTTGTTTTGCCCGAAGAGGATCAGTGGGGCGCTCGTCATCGCGCGGCGCCTTCGGCAGGCGCATGGTACAGGTGGAGGCGAATCATGCACAAGGGGGACGGCGCAGCGGGCGCAGGACCAGCGTGCTCAGCAGGGCGCCCCCGAGCAGGAGTCCCGCGCCGAGCCAGGGGCGGGGCGCCGGCATCGGCACCGTCGGGTCATCGAGATACGG
This sequence comes from uncultured Acidobacteriota bacterium, assembly GCA_964574335.1. GTDB lineage: Bacteria > Acidobacteriota > Vicinamibacteria > Fen-336 > Fen-336 > CAZNNH01. Next base: position 29,115 of record CAZNNH010000045.1, read on the forward strand.
CACCGCCAGGAAGGTGAGGGCGTTGAGGGTGGCGTGGACCAGAATCGGAGGGGTCAGGCTGTCGGCACGAAGGCGCACCACGCCGAGCACCAGGCCCACGCCGAAGGTGAAAGGGAAGCGGAACGGGTCGAGGTGGATCAGACCGAACAGGCCGGCCGAGATCAGCACCGCGAGGCCTGGGCCCATCGTCCGGTTCAGGGAAGGCAGGACGGTTCCCCGCATCAGGATCTCCTCGCACACGGCGGGCACCAGCGCGATGACGGCCACGGAGAGGAGCGCATCCAGGGCATCCTTGGGGCGCAGCGCCTGGTGGAGCGCGCGGAAGGCCTCCAGGTAGTGGGGGGGCGGCATCCAGACCGCGTACTGGAGCTCCAGGAGGCCCAGGCTGGCCACCCACACGGTCGCTCCCCCGAGCAGCGCGAGCAGCACCTGGCGCGAGCCGAGGCGGCTGAGCCGCAGCGCCGGCCCGAGCGGCACGGGCCACAGTAGAAGCGCCAGGAGGGCGGGCAGCACCAGGGCTGTCTCGGAGACGAGGAGGGTGGCGCGGAGGCTCAGATGGCGGCCCAGAAGCCCGCTCGCCAGGACCATCCCGACGGTTCCGACCAGCATCGCGAGCAGAGAAAGAGTCGCTGGGAGCGTGTCGGCGGTCGGCCCGGACCTTCTGTGTCCCATGACGGGTGCATTATGGCCCGGGCCGAACCGGCCGCCGAAGGGGGCCCGGGAAGGCCCGGGCCGGTTTGGCCCTGGCGCCCGACGGCGAATAACATGAGCGGTTCGAGATGAGCCACCCGAGCCTCACCTGCGACAGCGCCCCGACTCGGATCCCCACCCCGGCGAGTCCCGGCGCGGGCGCCTCGTCGACCGTCGGGCCGGCGGCCTCCGCGGCGCGTCGGCGCGTTCTCGACCTGCCGGCCGAGGAACGGCCTCGCGAGCGCCTGGTCCGGCACGGGGCCCAGGCCCTGTCGAACCGGGAGCTGGTGGCGATCCTGCTCGGGGCCGGCACCGCTCGTGGGTCGGCGCTGCACCTGGCGGAAGACCTGCTGGCGAGCGGCCTGCGGGGTCTCGCCGGACAATCGTTGGCCGAGCTTCGGGGCCGGCACGGGATCGGCACCGCCCGAGCCGCGCGCCTGCTGGCGGCGCTCGAGTTGGGGGCGCGCTCGGCGTCGGCGCCGCTGCCGTCGGTCCCGAGCTTCGCGACCCCCCAGGACTGCGCCCGCCATCTGCTGCCGCGCTACGCGGCCTGCCCGGTGGAGACCTTCGGCCTGCTGGCCCTCGACGCCCGGCACCGCCTGAAGCGCGAGGCCGTGATCTCGACCGGCTCGCTGACCGCCAGCCTGGTCCACCCCAGGGAGGTCTTCCAGGAGGCGGTGGTCTCGCGGGCGGCGGGCCTGGTGTTGTTCCACAACCATCCCTCCGGGGACCCGGAGCCCTCCGACGAGGACCTGCGGCTGACCCACCGGCTGGTGGCCGCCGGCCAGCTCATGGGGATCGAGGTGCTCGACCACCTGGTGCTGGGAGCCGGGCGCTTCGTGAGCTTGAAGGAGCGGGGAGCGCTGTGAGCCGGATCGTGTATCTCGACTGCGCTTCCGGGGCCTCGGGGGACATGTTCCTCGGGGCCCTGGTCGACCTCGGCCTACCGCTGTCCCACCTTCAGGCCGAGCTCCGCAAGGTCCCGCTCGAAGGCTACTCGTTGAGCGCCCGCAAGGTCGTTCGGGGCGGGCTGGTGGCCACCAAGGTCGACGTGGTGGTGGAAGGGGACGACCACGAGCACCACCACCACCACGACCCTGAGCCAGCGCTTGAGGCCGGCCACCACCCGCACCGGGGCCTGCGGGAGATCGAGGACCTGCTGGGCCGCAGCCGGCTCGAGGCTCGGATCCGCGAGCGGTGCCGAGCCCTGTTCCGGCGCCTCGCAGAGGCCGAGGCCGCCGTTCACGGCACCCGCCCCGAGGAGGTGCACTTCCACGAGGTGGGCGCGGTCGACTCGATCGTCGACATCGTCGGCGGCGTGGTGGGCCTCGACTGGCTGGCGGCCGACCAGGTGATCGCCTCGCCGTTGAACGTGGGCTCGGGCACCGTCGAGATGGCCCACGGGACCTGGCCGGTGCCGGCGCCGGCCACCGAGCGCCTGGTCCGCGGAGTCCCGATCTACGGAGAAGGAAAAGGAGAGCTGCTGACGCCGACCGGCGCCCTGCTGGTGACCGCCCACGCCGTCCGCTACGGCCCGCTGCCGCCGATGCGGCCCGAGCGGGTTGGGTACGGGGCGGGAAGCCGTGACGCCGGCCCTCGACCCAACGTGCTCCGGATCCTGGTGGGGGCGGAGGCGGTCGCCGGGGAGGCCGAGACGGTCCTGGTGCTCGAGGCCGAGGTCGACGACATGTCGCCTCAGCTTTTCCCGCCCCTGGTCGACCGGCTGCTGGGGACCGGCGCGCTGGACGTGTTCGGCACCCCGATCCTGATGAAGAAGGGGCGTCCCGGCCTGCTGATCTCGATCCTGTGCCCGGCCGCGGACCGCGCAGCCCTGGAAGAGATCCTGTTCGCCGAGACCACCACCCTCGGGGTGCGCTTCGCGGAGTGGCGGCGCAGCGTGCTGGAGCGGGAGGTGGTGCCGGTGGCGACCGCCTACGGTACGATCGGGGTCAAGGTGGGGCGTCGGGGCGGCAGCCTGGTGAACGCCCAGCCCGAGTTCGAGGACTGTCGTCGGGCCGCCGAGGAGAGAGGCGTGCCCGTCAAGGAGGTGGTCGCGGAAGCCATCGCCGCGTACCGCGCCGGGAGAGCCGATCCGCGATGAAGCAGCCCAGGACCTACTACCACACCACGCCCATCTACTACGTCAACGACGTCCCGCATCCGGGCCACGCCTACACCACCATCGCCGCCGACGCCCTGTCGCGGGCGCGGCGCCTCCGCGGCCAGCGGGTCTTCTTTCTCACCGGCACCGACGAGCACGGCCAGAACATCGAGCGCATCGCCCGCGAGAAGGGGGTGGCGGAGCAGGAGTACTGCGACTCGATCGCGGCGCGGTTCCAGGCGCTCTGGAAGCGGCTGCTGATCTCCAACGACCGCTTCATCCGCACCACCGACCCGATCCATCGGGAAGGGGTCCTGGAGCTGTGGCGGCGGCTGCGCCCGGCCAGCGGCCCGGACGGCAAGCCCGTCATCTATCGCGGCAAGTACGCGGGCTGGTACTGTCCCCGCTGCGAGGGGTTCAAGACCGAGGCCGAGCTGACCCAGCCCGGCAACCTCTGTCCCGACCACGAGCGGGCCTGCGAGTGGACCGAGGAGGAGAACTTCTTCTTCCGGCTCTCCGCCTACCAGGAGTGGCTCAAAGAGGCGATCGTGTCGGGGGCGATCCGTCTGGATCCGGTGGGACGGCGCAACGAGGTCCTGGCCACCATCCGACAGGGGCTGCAGGACTTCAGCATCAGCCGGGCCCGGGTGAAGTGGGGGATCCCGGTGCCGGACGAGCCGGGCCACGTCTTCTACGTGTGGATCGACGCCCTGGCCAACTACATCACCGCCCTCGGCTTCGGCTCCGGGGCCGAGGACTACCGCACCTTCTGGGAAGGGGCCGACGAGCGCTTCCACTTCATCGGCAAGGAGATCATCCGGTTCCACTGCCTGTACTGGCCGGCCATGCTGCACGCCGCCGGCCTGCCGGTGCCGAGCCGTCTGTTCGCCCACGGCTGGCTCACCAAGGAGGGGCGCAAGCTCAGCAAGACCACGGGCAACATCATCGACACCGACCTGCTGATCGACCGCCACGGCCCCGACGCGGTCCGTTACTTCCTGCTGCGCGAGGGGTCGTTCGGCCAGGACTGGGATTTCACCGACGTCGCCTTCGTGAAGCGCTACAACGCCGACCTGGCCAACGACCTGGGCAACCTCGTCTCCCGAGCCCTGACCATGGCCCAGCGCTTCTGCGGCAAGGTCCCGGCTCGGCCGACCGCGGCGGCGGCCGACGTCGAAGCCATCGAGTGCCGGCTCGAGTCCGACTGCCGAGGCCTGTGTGGCGCGGTGATGGACCGCTACGAGGAAGTGGACTACGCGGGGGCGCTGGCCGAGATCTGGAGCTACGTCTCGCTCCTGAATCAGCGGATCGTGGCGGTGGCCCCCTGGGAGCTGGCCAAGCAAGAGGCCCGCCGGCCCGAGCTGGAGGCCTTCCTCTACCGGCTGCTCGACGCGATCCGCCTGGTGGGGGTCTTGTGCTCCCCGGTGTTGCCGACGGCGGCGCGCCGGATCCACCGGATGCTGGGCCTCGGAGATCGGGACCCGGTTCCCGAGGACCTGGCCCCGGGCCGCCTCCCGCCCGGCGGCCCCCTGGGCCCCATCGAGCCCCTGTTCCCACGTCTGGATGCGGCGGCCCCCGTGTCGGGGCCGCGAGAGGAGAGCGAGCGCGTGAGCGACGACAAGCCGACCCCCGCCGAGGAGCCGAAGGCCCAGGCCGAGGCCAAGATCGACATCAGCGAGTTCGCTCGCCTCGATCTTCGCGCCGCGTTGGTGAAGGAGGCCGAGCGGGTCCCCGGCTCGAAGAAGCTGATCCGGCTGCAGGTGGACCTCGGGACCGAGGTCCGCCAGGTGGTGGCCGGGATCGCCGGCGCCTACGAGCCGGAGGCGCTTCGGGGGAAGACGGTGGTGGTGGTGGCCAACCTGAAGCCGGCCAAGCTGATGGGCGTGGAGTCCAACGGCATGGTGCTGGCCGCCAGCATCGACGGTCGCCCGGTGCTGTGCGAGTTCGCGGGGCCGGTCCCGGCCGGGACGCGCATCAAGTGAGCCGAGCCTCGAGGCGCGGCCTGGCCCTCGTGGCCCTGACCGCCGCGGCCTGCAGTGGCAGCCTCTGCGGAAGGCCGGCGAGCAGCGTCGTCTACGACCTGAGCGACCGGCTCTGGGTGGCCGAGCGCGTGGCGCCCCAGCGGCAGGTGGTGGTCTTCGGGGCGCCGGCCTCGACCGTAGCCCTGGAGGGTTTCTATCGGGAGGCCGCTCACGAGGGCGAGCCCTACCTCTGGGCGCGGGACGACGTCAGCGTTCGTCTCCGCTGGGACGAGCCCTCTCCGCGCTCGGCCGTCGTCGACCTGGCCCCGTATTCCGGCGCCACCGGGCAGGCGGCCACGGTGACGCTGAACGGCTCTCCGGTGGCCCGCCTCGAGCTGCCGCCGGGCCGGCGCCGTCTTCCGTTCCCGTTGCCGGTGGCGGCGCAGCGGGCGGGCGAGAACGTGCTGTCCTTCCACTTCTCGTCGGTCGCCTCTCCCGCGGACCAGGGAGGGGACAGCGGGGACCATCGGCGGCTGGCGGCCGCCTTGTACTGGCTGGCAGTGGGAAGCGCGGACGATCGGGGGCTCGACGAGCTGCTGGAGAAAGGGGCCCCGAGCCCGTACGGCGTGGCGGGGGCGACGGCTTCGTTGCACCAGGTGGGGCCGAGCCGGATCCGCTATGCGATCCGGCTCCCGGAGCGAGCCGAGCTGCGCTTCACGCCCGGCAGCGATCCGAAGGCCCGCGCCGGGGCGGTTCCGGTGGAGCTCCGGGTCCGCTTCGAGGCGGAAGGGGGAGCCGAGCAGGTTCTCTGGACCCAGACCATCGGGCCCGGCCAGACCGAGTCGCAAGAGGTGCGCGTTCCGCTGCCGGGGCCGGAGGGTGCGATCTGCCGCGTCGACCTGGAGGTGGCGGGCCCCAAGCACCTCGCCTGGGGGGTCTGGGAGGCGCCCCGGGTCGAGGGCGCCGAGGGTACGGCATCCGCGATGTTGCTGCAGGACCCTGCCCCGGAACCGGCCGTGGAGCGCCGCGCGGCGGCTCTCCGGGAGAAGCTGCGCGGGTCCAACGTGATGCTGATGTTCCTGGATGCGGCACGCCGGGACCACCTGAGCGCCTACGGCTACGAGAGGCGGACCACACCGGAGATCGAGGCCCTGGCCCGGGAAGGCGTCCTGTTCGAGAAGGCGTTCACTCCCGCCGTCTACACGCTGGCGGCGATGTCGTCGGTGTGGACGTCGCAGTACCCGGATCGCCACCAGGGGGAGCTGTCCAGCGCCGAGAGGCTGCGCCCGGACATCCCGGTGCTGAGCGAGCTGCTCTCGGCCGCCGGCGTCCACACCGCCGGGTTCGTGGCCAACACCATGGCGGGCACCGCCAAGGGCTTCGAGCGGGGCTTCGACGAGTTCCACGAGGTGCACGCCCTGTTCGAGGACCTGGGGAGCCGGGCGGGATCCTTCCGGCGGGTCCTGCCCGACTGGCTGGCCGCCCACAAGGACCAGCGTTTCTTCGCCTACCTCCACTTCCGCGAGCCCCACTTCCCGTACGATCCTCCGCCCCCCTTCAACACCCTGTTCGGCCCCGATTCCCCGCTGACGATGGAGCAGCGCCGGGTGCGTGACTGGTACGTCGACGTCAACCAGGGGCGCCGGACGCCGACGCCGGAGGAGCTCGCCCACCTGGTGCGCCTGTACGACGGGAACCTCGCCTACGCGGACCAGGAGATCGGCGCCCTGGTCCAGGCGCTGCGCACCGCCGGTCTTCTCGAGAGCACGGTGGTGATCGTGACCGCCGACCACGGCGAGCAGCTCTATGACCAGGGCTACATCAGCCACAGCGCCCAGGTGCTCGAGGCGAGCATCGGCGTGCCGCTGGTGATGCGGCTCCCCAGCCGGGCCGGCGAGGCGGGCCGGCGGATCGGCGGCCTGGTGAGCCTGCTGGACCTGGCGCCCACCATCCTGGACGTGTTCGGTCTGCCCGCTTCCGGTCCGCCCTCGGCCCACTTCCAGGGAGCCAGCCTGATTCCGGTGCTGGTGGGGGGCGCCGGCCACCGGGCGGTGCTGTCCAGGACCGTCTGGGAGCAGCCCGTCTACTCGCTGCGCGACCAGCGCTACAAGCTGATCCACGACACGCGGACCGGCCAGTCACGGCTGTTCGACCTGCAGGAAGATCCCGCCGAGAGTCGGGACGTCGCCGGGGAGAGGCCGGTGCTGGCCGCGTACTACCGCCAGGCGCTCCTGTTCGAGCTGGGCCGGCTGCGACCCGAGACGGCCGCCCAGGCCGCCCCGGCGGCACCGCTCACCCGCGCCGAGTGCGAGAACCTCAAGGCGCTGGGCTACCTGAGCAGCGACTACGAGTGTCCCGAGAGCTGAGCATCGTCGACTCCCACTGCCACGTTGACATGCCGGACTTCGACGCCGACCGGGATGCGGTCCTGGAGCGAGCGCGGGCGGCCGGGGTCGAGGCGATGCTGGTGGTTGGGGGCCTCGACGAGGCCGGCAGCCACCGGCGGGCCCTGCAGGTGGCCGAGAGACACGGGCTGGTCGCCTCGGCCGGCCTGCACCCCCACGAGGCCCGCCTGGCCAGTAAGCCCCTCTACGAGGAGCTCCGCGGCCTGGCCCGCGAGCGGCGGATCGTGGCGATCGGCGAGATCGGCCTCGACTTCCACTACGACAGCTCTCCCCGCGACCAGCAGCGGCTCGCCTTCCGGACCCAGATCCGGCTGGCTCGCGATGTCGGCCTGCCGGTGATCGTGCACACCCGCAGCGCGGACGTGGAGACGGCCGAGATCCTGGTCGAGGAAGGGGCCGGGGAGGTGGGAGGGGTCCTGCATTGCTTCACCGGCGGAGCCGTGCTGGCCGACCGGGTGCTGGACCTGGGGTTCTTCGTCTCCTTCTCCGGGATCGTGGCGTTCCCGCGCGCCGAGGAGATCCAGGAGGTGGCGCGTCGGCTGCCGGCGGAGCGGCTGCTGGTCGAGACCGACGCGCCCTTTCTGGCCCCGCCGCCCTACCGCGGCCGGCGCAACGAGCCGGCCTTCGTGGTGGAGGTGGCCCGGAAGGTGGCCGAGCTGCGGGGGGAGTCGCTGGAGACGGTGGCGGCGCTCTCGCGAGCCAACTTCGAGCGCTTGTTCCGGGTCCGTGAGCCTCGCTCCTGAGGTTTGACAAGGCCTCGGGAATCCGGCACCTTAGACCCTCTTTCGTCACCCCCGTAGGACGATGCTCTAGACGCGACGTCGGAAGTCTCCGGGTTCGGGTCCGGGGGATCGGGGGGCGGGAGCCCCCCGCTTGATAGCGGCGACCGAATTCACTTCGGGCGCCGCGCGAAGAGGACAATGGCGTATGGCCGATAGCTCCTTCGACGTCGTCAGCAGCGTGGACCTGCAGGAGGTCAAGAACGCGATCTCCCAGGCGATGAAGGAGATCCAGACCCGCTTCGACCTGAAGGGGAGCCACAGCGAGGTCTCCCTCGCCGGCAACGAGCTGGTCCTGCAAGCCCCCGACGAGTTCAAGCTGAAGGCGGTGAAGGACGTGCTGGAAGGGCGGCTGGTCAAGCGCGCGGTGCCGCTCAAGGCGCTGAGCTACGGCAAGGTCGACGAGGCCCTCGGTGGAACGGTGCGCCAGAAGGTCAGCCTGCAGGAGGGGATCCCCACCGACAAGGCCCGGGAGATCGTCAAGCTGATCAAGGGAACCAAGCTCAAGGTGCAGGCCGCCATCCAGGCCGACCAGGTCCGGGTCTCCGGCAAGAAGAAGGACGACCTGCAGGCGGTGATGCGCCTGCTGAAGGAGACCGACCTGGGCATCGACATGCAGTTCGCCAACTACCGGTAGGCGCCCTTGAGAGCGGCGGACCCGATCGGCGCCCGACCCGGCAGCGCGGAGCTGCAGGAGATGCTGCTCCTGGTCGGCGACGACCTGTCCCGGGTCGACCGGCTGCTGGAGGAGCAGTTCCGCTCCGACGTGCGCCTGATCGACGAGACCGGGAGCTACATCCGGGAGGGCGGGGGCAAGCGTATCCGTCCGGCCCTGCTGCTTCTGGCCTGCCGGCTCTGCGGCTACCAGGGCGAACGTGCGGTGCTGTTCGCCTCGGTGGTGGAGTTCATCCACACCGCCACCCTGCTGCACGACGACATCATCGACGAGGCGACGATCCGGCGCGGGCGGCGCAGCGTCAACAGCCGGTTCGGGAACGACGTCACCGTCCTGCTCGGCGACTATCTCTACACCAAGTCGATGGCGATGGCCCTGTCGCAGGAGAACCTGGGGATCCTGCGCCTGCTCTCGGCGGTGACGCTGCGGATGATCGAGGGCGAGCTGCTGCAGATCGAGCGCACCGGCGACCTCGGGGTCACCGAGGACCAGCACCTCGAGATCATCCGGCGCAAGACC